>JASJCA010000058.1 GCA_030066215.1 Rhodobacter sp.
CTCACCGGGGAGATCCTGCCCGCCTTGCGCGCCTGCGGACCGGGCGAGGGGGCGGGCCTCCTCACCGCCCTTGCAGGGCACTTCGTCGCCCCGGGGCCGTCCGGCGCGCCCACGCGCGGCCGGCCCGACACACTCCCCACCGGGCGCAATTTCTTCAGCGTCGACAGCCGTGCTGTGCCGACCCAGACCGCCTGGGCCTTGGGCTGGAAGTCCGCCAACCTGTTGATCGACAAGCACCTGCAGACCCACGGCGACTGGCCCCGCACGATGCTGATCACCGCCTGGGGCACCGCCAACATGCGCACCGGCGGCGACGACATCGCCCAGGCGCTGGCACTGATGGGGGTCAAACCGCAATGGGACGCCGCCTCGCGCCGCGTCACCGGGTTCGAAATCATCCCCGCCACCGCCCTCGGCCGTCCCCGCGTCGACGTCACCTTGCGCATCTCCGGCTTCTTCCGCGACGCCTTCCCGGCCCAGATCGCGCTGATCGACAGCGCCGCGCGCGCGGTGATGGCCCTTGACGAACCCGAAGACATCAACCCCGCCGCCGCCCGCGCCGCGCGCGAAAACTCGACCGCCCGCGTCTTCGGCTCCAAACCCGGCGCCTACGGAGCCGGCCTGCAGGCGATGATCGACGAACGGCTCTGGTCCGACAAAAAGGATCTCGCCGAGGCCTACCTAGAATGGGGCAGCTATGCCTACGGCCAAGACGAAGACGGCCGCCGGGATCGCGCCGCCCTGGAACGGCGCCTCAGTCAGACCGAGGCCATCGTCCAGAACCAGGACAACCGCGAACACGACATCCTGGACAGCGACGACTATTACCAGTTCGAAGGTGGCGCCGCGGCCGCCGTCGCCACCCTGCAGGGCCGCGACCGGCCGATCTATCACAACGACCATTCGCGCCCCGAGCGCCCGGTCATCCGCACCCTCGACGACGAGATTGGCCGCGTCGTGCGCGCCCGCGCCGTCAATCCGAAATGGATCGACGGGGTCAAGCGCCACGGCTACAAGGGCGCCTTCGAGATCGCCGCCACAGTCGACTACCTCTTCGCGTTCGCCGCCACCACCGGTGCCGTGCGCGGCCACCATTTCGACCTGGTCGAGGCCGCCTATCTCGAAGACGACGCGACCCGCGACTTCCTCGCCGACGCCAACCCCGCGGCGCTCAAGGAAATCGCCGAGCGCCTCTCGGAGGCCATCGAGCGCGGTCTCTGGACCCCCCGTTCAAACTCCGCTCGCGCCCGGATTGAGGCCCTGCGATGCGACTAGCGGCGGACAGACCCACGCCAATGGTCCGGCCCAGGCGTCGTCGTCCCCCGGAGCCGACCGCGTCGCCCATGCTGGCTGCGCATCAACCCCTGTTACCCCGGCCGAGAGGACGGCCCGATGCACCTGACCCGCGCCGGTGCCAACGCGCTCTCTGTCCCCTATCTGCTCCAAGATTCTTTCGCCCATTTGGAGCCCCGGTCCCACCGCAGGTCCGACCTCAACGTCTTTGCCCCGAGACCGGCCCGCTACGCCAGACCCGGACCAACGCCGGCGCCGACTGGCCGCACGACCGTTGCACGCCGCCGTACGTCGTCGCCAATACGCATGTGCACTCCCGCCGCCCGTCCGTCCACGCCGCCCCCGGCCCGGAGACAGGCCGATGCGTCTGACCCGCGCCGACGTAAACACCGATTGGCCCGCCGTCCGCCAGCTGCTGCAGGACGCCTTCGCCTATATGGAGCGTCGCCTCGGCCACCCCGCCCGCGCCGCGCAAGTCAGTGCCGGCGATCTCGCCACCGAGGCCAACACCGGAACGGTCTTCCTGATCTTCGATGGGACGCGCCCCGTCGCCTGCCTGTTCTGCCGCCGCTCCCGCGACCACCCGGACGCACTCTACCTCGGCAAACTCGCCGTCGCCGCCTCGCACCGGGGCCGGGGCCTTGCGCGAGACCTCGTCGAGGCCGCCACCCAAACCGCCGAGGCCCAAGGATTTTCCGCCCTGACCCTCGACACCGGCACCGCTTTTCCCGAATTGCTCAGCCTGTTCCAAACCCTCGGCTTCGGCCCCCCGGCGCCGCGTGAGGGCGACCCCGGCGTTGTCACGATGATGCGGCCGCTTGCGTCCCAAGAAGGCGGGGGGACTACCGGCGAAACCGCGTAGCGTCGCGTCTTGACGAACAAGAGCACTGCCCCCGTCGAGAGAATCCATGTCATTTCCGACCCGTGGGGCGGCAATCAACACCTGAACGGCGGCGTTCTTTGGCTATCGAGTACCTAGAACTTCACGCGGTGCACGCGCCTCGACAAATCGCCGCCCCACCCGAGGTTCGTGGCCGCCGGAAAGTAATCCACTGGACCATTGTCGGGCCACAAACCGTCGATAGCCCGGCGGCTTGCGGTCCTGATTTCACGTATCGGTCGGGTTTTCACCGTCCAAACCAAGCCAGCCCGGCTCACGTGATCCGATCAGGCCTCTCAGCCGGACAATCCAGCGCACCGGCTCGGGCCCGGCCGTAACTCAGCCCGGCGCCTCCGCACAATCGATCTTCGCGCGCACATAGACCGTGTCGCCGTCGAGCGTCCGGCTCTTGATGGCGCAGCCGCTGGCGATCACGATCGCCTTGGCGCCCTTGCCGACGATCGTGCCGCGCCGGGTGCCGAATTCCTTGCTGATCCGCACCGCCTCGGCCTCGGTCCGGGTGTAACGGACCGAAAACAGCGAACCGTCGACGGTGACCTGGCGCGCGGTCAGGCCCGCGAATTTCGGGCTGGGGCTGTCGCAGCCGGCCAGCGCGAAGGCGACGGCGACGAGGACGATGCAGGACCACCAGAGGGGACGTTGAAGAACCATACCCCGAATTTCGCCGGATTCGGTTAACGCACCGTTACCCGCAGGCGGCGGTTTGACGCAGATCAATGCCAGGCGAAACTGGATAAATACATTCAAGAACCTGAATGTGAATTAGGAGGCTCCCATGACCCCGCGTCCCGCCGACAGCTACTCGCCGCTCTACTTCCTCGCCTCGCTGGGTGCTGGCGGCCTTGCCGTCACCTTCTTCATGTACCTGTTCTTCTGGGTCCCGCATCCCGGCCAGCCGGTGCCGATCTTCGAAGACAGCGCCCGTGCCTTCGCCACCGGGCCTCTCGGCACCCAGATCGCCATCGTCCTGGCCTTTGCCGGCATCGCGGTCTTCGGCGTGCTCAACGTCAAGTCGCTGATCTGGAACCTGACCAGCTATCGCGTCTGGCGCGGCACCGAGGCCCACGCCAAACTCACCCGAAGCAACGCCGAAACCCAGCTTCTGGCGATGCCGCTGGCGCTCGCCATGACCATCAACGTGTGCTTCATCCTGGGCCTGACCTTCGTGCCCGGGCTCTGGAGCGTCGTCGAATATCTGTTCCCGCTTGCCATGATCGCCTTCCTCGCCATCGGCGTCCTGGCGTTCCGGCTGCTCGCCAACTTCCTCGGCCGCGTGCTGACCCAAGGCGGCGTCTTCGACCTCACCGCGCACAACTCCTTCGCCCAGCTGCTGCCGGCCTTCGCCCTGTCGATGGTCGCCGTCGGCCTCGCCGCGCCCGCGGCGATGAGCACCGCGCCGCTGGTCCAGGGCATCAGCCTGATCCTGTCGACCTTCTTCGGCTTCGCGGCGATCCTCTATGCCGTCGTGGCCGCGATCACCGGCATCAACGCGATGCTGCACTACGGCACCGCGCGCGAATCCGGCCCGACCCTGATGATCGTCGTGCCGCTTCTGACCGTGCTCGGCATCATGTTCCTGCGCCAGGACCACGGGCTGCACGTGTCCTTCGACGCCCATACTGCGGCCGCCGACACGCTGGTGTTTCTCACCCGCATCGTCGCCGTCCAGGTCCTGTTCCTGCTCTTGGGCCTTCTGGTCCTGCGCCGACAGGGCTACGTCGCCGAGTTCATCTTCGGCGCGAAGACCTCGCCCGGCGCCTATGCCCTGGTCTGCCCCGGCGTCGCCATGGCCGTGATGCTGCATTTCTGGATCAACAAGGGCCTTGTCGCCAACGGCCTGGTCGTCAAGTTCTCCGCCGGCTACTGGCTGCTGACCGCTGCTGCACTCGGCTTCCAGGTCGCGATGATCGCCCTGGTCTGGTACCTCAACCGCCGCCATTTCGGCCGGCCTGCCGAGGGCACCGCGGTTCCGGCGGAATAACCCCGCCCGGTCCCGGTGTTGGGGGCGGTCCGTCGCGGCCGCCCCTTTGGCTTGCGGTCGGTGCGCCGGCGGTGTTCCTTTCGGCCGATGACCCCGTTTCGCGCCACCGATCCCTTTGACTGGCCCGCGCTTTTGTCGCTGATCCGGGCCGAATTCGCCTCGATGGAGCACCGCATCGACCCGCCCTCGTCGATGCACCGCCTGACGCCGCAGGCCATCGCCGCCCAGGCCCGCACCGGCGAGGTCTGGGTCATCGAGCACGGCCAGACGCCGATCGCCTGCCTGTTCCTGACCCCACAGCCACCCGCGCTCTATCTCGGCAAGCTCGCCGTCGCCACGTCGCACCGCGGCCAGGGCCTCGCCCGCCGCCTGATCGACACCGCGGCGACCCGCGCCCGCGCCCTCGGCCTCACCCGCCTGGTGCTGCAGACCCGGATCGAACTGACCGAAAACCATCGCCTGTTCGCCGCGATGGGGTTTGCAATGACCGGCACGACGGCCCATGAAGGCTTCGACCGCCCGACAAGCATCACTATGGAGCGCGCCCTGTCATGACCGAAGACACCACTCGCCACGCCGCCAAGATGGCCAAGAAGAAGGCCGCGCGCGACAAGATCATGGCCACCAAGACCGACGAGAAGGGGCTGATCATCGTCCACACCGGCAAGGGCAAGGGCAAGTCGACGGCCGCCTTCGGCATGATCTTCCGCCACATCGCCCACGGCCTGCCCTGCGCCGTCGTCCAGTTCATCAAGGGCGGCATGTCTACGGGCGAGCGCGACCTGATCCTGAACCGCTTCTCCGACACGTGCCAATTCCACACCATGGGCGAGGGCTTCACCTGGGAAACCCAGGACAAGACCCGCGACACCGAAATGGCCCAGGCCGCCTGGGAGAAGGCTAAGGAGCTAATCCGAGACGAGGCCAACGCCATGGTCCTGCTCGACGAGATCAACATCGCCCTGCGCTACGACTACGTGGATGTGGGTGAGGTCGTGGCCTTCCTGAAGGACGAAAAACCCCCCATGACCCACGTCGTCCTGACCGGCCGCAACGCCAAGGAAGAGCTCATCGAGATCGCCGATCTAGTGACCGAGATGGAGCTTATCAAACACCCGTTCCGGTCAGGGGTGAAGGCGCAGGTCGGGGTGGAGTTTTGAGATGGCCCTGCCGCGCTGGATACCTGGCAGTAGCCCTGGCAGCCAACTTCGCAATCTATTCACCTATTGGATCCTGTTCCTAGTCTCTGTCTTGATCGCCGAAGCGATTTTCGCTTTCTACGCTCGACCGCTGCTGTCCGCCGCGTGGATGGGGCCTGTGCTTGGCATCTTTGCGGTGGTCTATTTCGGCGTCGTCGTCATCGGTGCGATTTTCATCGTGTCGCATCAGCTCGGCATAAATCCGCTACGGCTCGCCCGTGACAGCGTTGTCTCTATTGTGTTCACGATAATGGCGTTTTCGGTTTGGTATCGGCAATTGGGCATAACGATGGACGTCGCGTGCCCGACGCCCATTGCGGTTAGCAGCCGCGACGCAGTGTATTTTTCCGCAGTAACATTCTCGACGCTTGGATACGGCGACTTCCGTCCATGCGAGGCCGCGCGCATATGGGCCGCCGGTCAGGCAATTCTGGGAAATCTCCACCTCGGACTTATTGTGGGCGCGGCGTTTTTTTTCGTCCAGGCCGCGGTCCATCGCGACCAGTCGCTACCCGCCCAGAAGCAGCTCAAGAAGCCCCGCAACAACGATAATTGACCCGCCGCCGAATACAACGACGCTGGCAATCGCCATGAAGCGGTTGTAGGTCTTGACGCTCATAGTCCGCTCCTCTTCGATTAAGCCTCGATCTACCATGACAAGTTCATAAACGCGTGTACATGTCAATATATAGTAAATGCATCGCTCGATGTAAAGGTACAAAACGTGAACAAGTGCTTCGGCATTGGCTTGCCGCTGCTGCCTATTTCCGGTGTTGCAACTGTGTAGGCGCCACCGGCCGGGACACAGAATGCTGTCCAACGCAACCGGCACCTCGCTGCCAACCAGGGTGACTACCCAGCGACTACCCGGGTCGACGCAGGCCACTCGACCCAAACCCGCCAACCGACTCGCAAATGCTCGATCCGGGCCGGACCCCGTCCGGCCTTCTCAGCAAACCAAATCCAACCCCAAACTCAGCCCCACACCCAAAACAAAGCGTCACCTCCCCACAAGCGGACTCCGCGCGCAGGCAAAGCCGAGCACGGAGAGTCCCCAGCGTGCGCGTAGCGCACTCAATAAAACAACAGCCCCCTCACGGACCCGCCAAATCCGCCGAAGTCGACAGCATCCCCCGGTCGAGCCGCAACTCCACCACCGCCGGCACCCCCGCCGCCACCGCCGCCGAAAACGCCTCCGGAAACGCGGCCCCATCCTCGACCACCACGCCGAACCCGCCATAGGCCCGCGCCAAGGCCGCGAAATCGGGGTTCGCCAACTCGGTGCCCGACACCCGCCCCGGATAGGTCTTCTCCTGATGCATCCGGATCGTCCCGTAGCGCCCGTTGTTGCACACGATCACCACCGGCGCCGCGCCCGCCTGCACCGCCGTCGACATCTCGTTCAGCGTCATCTGAAAACACCCGTCGCCGGCCAGGCACACCACGGTCCGGTCCGGGTGCTGCAACGACGCCGCCACCGCCGCCGGAAAGCCATAGCCCATCGAGCCCGAGGTCGGCGCCACCTGGGTCCCGAACCGCTTGAACCGGAAATACCGGTGCAGCCAGGCGGCGTAGTTGCCCGCCCCGTTGGTCAGCACCGCGTTGTCCGGCAGATGGTCCGACAGCCAGGCCACCACCTGTTCCAGCTTCACTGCGCCCGGCGTCTGGCGCGGCCGCTGCCAGGCCTCGTAATCGGCGCGCGCCTCGGCCGCCCAGGCGCCCCAGTCGCCCGCCTTCGGCGCCTGCGCCAGCCGCGCCACCACGTCGGGCGCCCGGGCCGTCACCGCCAGGTCGCAGCGATAGACCGCCCCCGGCACGCCCGGATCGGGATGCACATGCGCGATCGCCTTGCCCGGCGCGGCCACGTCGATCCAGTCGTAGCCGCCGGTCGCGGTGTCCGACAGCCGCGCCCCCAGCACCAGCAGGCAATCCGCCGCCCTGACCCGCGCCGCTAGCCGTGGGTTCGCTCCGACGCCCAGGTCGCCCACGTAAGCCGGCGAGCGGTTGTCCAGGTAGTCCTGCCGCCGGAACGACACCGCGACGGGCAGCCCCTGCGCCTCGGCGAAGCGTTGCAGATCGCGCGCCGCCGCGGCCGACCAGCCCGGCCCGCCGGCGATCACCAGGGGCCGCTCCGCCCGGCCCAGCATCTCCAACAGGGCCGCCACCTGCGCCTCGGACACCGCCGCCTCGGGCGCGGCCGTCGGCGCCAGCAGCGGCACCGCGGCGGCACCCGACAACACATCCTCCGGCAGCGCCAGCACCACCGGCCCCGGCCGCCCCGACATCGCCACGTGGAACGCCCGGTTGACGTATTCCGGCAGCCGTTCGGTCGCGTCGACCTCGGCCACCCATTTCGCCAGGGGCCCGAAGAACGCCCGGTAATCGACCTCTTGAAACGCCTCGCGGTCGCGGTGCCCCCGCGCGATCTGCCCCACGAACAGCACCATCGGCGTCGAGTCCTGCCGCGCCACGTGGACACCGGACGACGCATTCGTCGCGCCCGGCCCCCGTGTCACCAAGGCCACGCCCGGCCGCCCGGTCAGCTTGCCCGTCGCCTCGGCCATCATCGCCGCGCCGCCCTCGTGCCGGCAGACCACGTTCTCGATCCCGCTGTCGTGGAGCCCGTCGAGCACTGCCAGAAAGCTTTCGCCCGGCACCGAGAACACCCGGCCCACACCCTGCGCCTTCAGTTGATCGACCAGGATCCGCCCGCCATGCCGCATCGCCGCCCCTCCGCTCGCGCCTTACTGCACAGTTCCACCGCCGAAGTGCGTCTTGCAAGGGCCTCGACGCCGCCTATTTGCGCGAAGAACCCAAGAGGCCCCGATGACCCAACACAACATCCTTGGCATCTGCGGATCGCTCCGCTCTGTCTCCGTCAATCGCAAGCTGCTCGCCGAGGCGATCCGCCTCTACGGTCCCGCCGAGACGCAGATCGCCGACATCCGCCTGCCGCTCTACGACGGCGACCTCGAGACCACCGAAGGCATCCCCCAAGCCGTCAATACCCTCGCCCATCAGATCGCCACCGCCGAAGCGGTGATCATCGCCAGCCCCGAATACAACAAGTTGATCCCTGGCGTGCTGAAAAACGCCCTCGACTGGGTCAGCCGGGTCAAGGGCAACCCGTGGCGCGGCAAACCCGTCGCGCTGATGTCCGCCGCCGCCGGCCGCACCGGCGGCGAGACCGGGCAATACACCATCCGCCACGCGCTCACCCCGTTTCGCCCACGGTTCTCAAACGGGCCCTATCTGATGGTCGCCGACGGCGCCAACCAGTTCGACGACGCGGGCCGCCTGGTCAATGAACGCTCGCGCGCGACACTGACCGAACTCATGCAGACCCTCCGCGCCGAGGCAGAGCAGTCTCGCAAATCCTGACCTGCCCCCGGAGACCCATGATGCAACTCGCCGTCCTCTACATCTCGACCGCCGTCATCTTCCTCGCCATCGATGCGGTGATGTTGCGCAGCGTGCTGGCTCCGCTCTTCGAGCAGCACATCAAGCACATCATGCTCGACGACATCCGCCTCGGCGCGGCGGCTCTGTTCTACCTGTTCTACGTCGCCGGGCTGCTCTACCTGGTCTCGGTCCCGGCGCTGGCCGCCGATGCGCCGGTGAAAGCCCTGATCGGAGGCGCCATCCTCGGCGCCATCGCCTACGGCACTTACGAGTTCACCAGCTACGCGATCCTCAAGGACTGGTCGCTGCAGATGGTGATCGCCGACACAGCTTGGGGCACCGTGCTCACAGGATTCTCTGCCTGGGCCGGCGTGATGATCACCCGCGCGCTCACCGCCTGATCACAGCACCTGTTTCAGCACCAGCACCGTCGCAGCCGCCCCCGCGAGCCCCAAGGCCCAAGGCCGGATCCGCGCCTTCGCCACCCGCCGTGCCAGGGGTTGCGCTAGCCACAAGGCCAACAAGACCGCCGGCAGCAACGTCCCCGCCAAGGCCAGGTGCCGTACCCCGATCAGCCCCGCCAAAGCCAAGGCCGCGATCGACACCAGCATCCCCCAGGCGAAGAACGTGTTTTGCATCGCCGCCGACCGCCGCGCCTCTTCGTGTTGATAGAGCAACGCCATCGGTGGCGCCCCCACCGCAGTCAGCGTCCCCATGATCCCAGCCACCACTCCCGCCGAGAACAGCGACACCGTTCCAATCGCCACACGGACCCCAAGCAAGGACAAAAAGATCCCCAGATACACCATCCCCGCCACCAGCACTGCGAAGACGCCAGTCTCCGCCACTGACGCCGCGATCCACGCCGCAACTCCGGCGCCCACGGCCCGCCCGGTGAACCCCGCCGGTAGCTCGCGCTTGGCCACCGCCGAGACCTCCACCGAGGCCGACCCGAACCCGACCACCGCACCCAGAAGCAAAAGCGCCGCCGGCAGGAACTCCGGCGCCACCAGCGCCATCATCGGCGCGGCCACCATGCCAAAGCCCTGGCCCGCCAACCGCTGCAGCATCGCGCCCGCAAAGACCGCGACACAGCAAAACACCCAGACGCCCCAACCCAGCGCCGCGACCTCAGCCACGCACCGACACCTCGATCAAATTGCCATCCGGGTCGCGCACATAAATCGACATTAGCGGGCCGGTCGCCCCGGTCCGCGCTACTGGCCCGATCTCCACATCCACGCCATTCGCCTCGAATCGCGCGACCCACTCGGCCAACGGCGTCTCGGTCAGAAAGCACAGATCGCCCGACCCCGGCGTGGGCCTGTCCGCCTTTGGCTCGAATTCCGCGCCCGCCAGATGCAGGTTGATCTTCTGCGCCCCGAACTTGAGCGCCACACGCTCCGTCCCATCCGCCGGCCGGAACAGCTCCTTTTCCATCCCCAGAACCCCGCAAAAAAACCCCACCGTCGCCTCGATATCGCGCACGGTCAGCACCAGATGGTCGAGCGCCGTCGCTTTCACCGAATTGCCCTCTTCGCAGCTGCCCAGTACGGTCGCGCCACCATGCCCGACGCCCCCGCGACAACGCAAACCCTAACCGACCCGCTCGACCCTGCCCGCGCTGCCACGCACCACGCCACGCTCGACCGCCTCGATGACCCACCGAAAGCCGGCGATTCTTTGCCGCCGTTCTGGCACCAGATCTACTTCTGGGATCCGCAGCCGCCGGGACAACTTGGCCCCGACGGCCACCCCAAGACCGGCATCGGCCTGATCCCCGACCTCGGCCTGCCGCAACGCATGTGGGCCGGCGGACGGCTGCAGTTCCACGCGCCCCTGATCCTCGGCCAAACTGCCGAAAAGACCTCCTCCGTCGAAACCGTCACAGAAAAACAAGGCCGCACCGGCCGGCTCGGCTTCGTCACCCTGCGCCACGACATCCGCCAGAGAGGCCAGCTCAAAATCACCGAGCACCAGGACCTCGTCTACCGGGAACCCCCACAAAGCCGCACCGCAATCGCCCCACCGCAGGCCCGTACTGACGAAACCGACGCCGCCGAGGCCCGCTTCACCCCCACGCAGCTCTTCCGCTACTCGGCGCTGACCTTCAACGGCCACCGCATCCACTACGACGCCGACTACGCCCGCGACACCGAGGGCTACGCCGGTCTCGTCGTGCATGGCCCCCTGCTCGCGCAGCTGCTGATCCACTTGGCCCAAGCCCACCTCGGCCCGCTCAAATCCTTCGACTTCCGCGCCACCTCCGCCCTCACCGTCGACGAGCCCGCCACGCTCTGCTGGCACGACGACCAAACCCTCTGGGTCCGCGCCCCCGATGGCCGCCAATGCATGACTGCTACGGCCACCTGAGCCCACAGATTTCTTCTCGTCCCAAATACGCATGGCCTACCGCCAGCAACAGGCGCACCGTCACAAAGAGATCGCTCCGCCGGCCACACGCGCCCGGTCGGATCGCGCAGCGCTCCGCGCCCAAATCAACGCGAATCCAGATCTCAACTTGTTTGCGCTAAATCAAATGAATACAATGGCTTGACCATGCGTCCCCATGAGGACAGCGCGACCTCACAGATTGTCCGAAACCCGAAAGCCTTCCGGAATTGCATCCCGCCCCTCCAGCACCAGATCGGCCATCACCTCGGCCACCTTCGGCGCCATCCCAAACCCGATCTTGAAGCCCCCGTTGGCCACGAAATGCCCATCCCGTCCCGGCCAGGCCCCCAACACCGGCGCTCTTGACCGCGCCCGGGGCCGCACCCCCGCCCACCGCGCCACTACCGGCGCGTCGGCCAAAACCGGCACCAACCCCACCGCCTTGTCATGCAAATCCTCGAGCAACGCGTCCGTCCCCGTCGGCGCCGCGTATTCTCGCTCGCTGGTCGAGCCCACCGCGACCGTGCCGTCAGCATGCGGCACGAAATGCACCCCGTCAGCGAACAGCTGCGGCCGGTCACGCGCGTCAAACCGCAGCAGAAATGCCTGGCCTTTGACCCCGCCGCCCACCGGCCGATCGAACACCCGCGCCATCTCTCGCAGCCCATCGACACCAGTTGCCCACACCACCGACCCCTCAGGCTCCGCCTCGCCGATCACCACCTCGCCGCCCAAGGCCCGCACCGCACCCGCCAGGCTGTCGCAGGCTTTGCGCGGATGCAGCCGTGCCGACAGCGTGTCCCGAATATAGAACCCCGATGCGCTTACCGGGCGCCAGTCCCCGTTCGGAGGCGCGACGACTTCCCAGACCGCGCGACCACGCCAGAGCAATGACGCTTGCTTGCCCCGCGCCCGCGCCAGCGGCAGGCCGGGCGCGTCCACAGGCTGCACCCTGCCTGTCCGGGCATAGCCGGACGACAATCCCGACGCCGAATCCACCGAAGTCCAGAACGCGTTCGCCATCAGCAGGCTTTCGAATTGGAACTGCTTCTTGGCGTTCCAATTCTCCGGCACATGCGGTGCCAGCGCACCGACGATCCCGCCCGAGGATCCCGCGCCGATCCCGCGGATGTCGGCTACGCGTACCCGCGCACCGCGGCGGGCACAGGCAAAGGCGATCGACAGCCCGAACACCCCCGCCCCCATCACCGTCACGTCCACCGTTGCCAATGCAGCCGCCCTTGCCCAAAGTCCGCTCCGCAGCTTTAGGCCAGGCGATGACCGAGAACCAGCAGGCAGAGATCGAGTGGCGGGACGGCGCCGTGCCGGTCTCAACCCGCTTCGCCGACCCCTACTATTCGCGGCAGGACGGCCTCGCCGAGACCCGCCACGTCTTTGTCGCCGGTAACGGCCTTCCGGATCGGTTCCGGCCCGGCTTCCACATCGCCGAGCTAGGCTTCGGCACCGGCCTTAACATGCTCGCCGCGCTCAAGGCCTGGATCGCCAGCGCCACCCCCGGCCGCCTGCGCTTCACCAGCTTCGAGGCCTTCCCGATGGCCGCCAGAGACATGGCGCAAGCCCTCGCCGCGTTCCCTGAGCTCACCGACCAGGCCCGGCCCCTCCTTGCCGCCTGGTCCGAAGGCCGAACCCGCATCGAAACCGACCATCTCGACGCCCGGATTGTCCTCGGCGACGCCCGTGAAAGCCTCTCGGAGTGGCACGGCCGAGCTGACGCGTGGTTCCTCGACGGCTTCGCCCCGGCGCGAAACCCAGAGCTCTGGCAACCCGATCTGCTGCAAGAGGTCGCCCTCCACACCGCGCCGCGGAGTACCTGCGCCACCTACACCGCCGCCGGCCTTGTACGCCGCGCGCTGGCCGACGCAGGCTTCACCGTCGAGCGCCGCCCCGGCTTCGGCCGCAAGCGCCACATGACCGTGGGCCGCCTGCCGTGAGCCAACAGAACCCGCGCCTCGGCATCGCCTTGATGGTGCTCACGACGCTGATCTTCGCGGTCCAGGACGGCATCTCGCGCCACCTCGCTGGCGAATACAACGTGCTGATGGTGGTGATGATCCGGTACTGGTTTTTCGCCGCTTTCGTCATCGCCATCGCCGCCCGCAAGGCTGGCGGCCTCAAACAGGCAGCGGCGACCACCCAGCCGATCCTGCAAGCGTTCCGAGGCCTGCTGCTGGCGGCGGAGATCTGCGTCATGGTCGCCGCCTTCACGCTGCTGGGCCTGGTCGAAAGCCACGCCGTCTTTGCCTGCTACCCGCTGCTGATCGCGGCTCTGTCCGGCCCGATCCTCGGCGAACGGGTCGGCTGGCGCCGATGGACCGCCATCGCCATCGGGTTTGTCGGCGTGCTGATCATCCTGCAGCCCGGGCTGGCCGTGTTTTCACCCCTGGCGCTGGTTCCGCTGGCCTCCGCCACGATGTTCGCCCTCTACGGGTTGCTGACCCGCTACGCCGCCCGCCGCGACAGCGCCGCCACCAGTTTCTTTTGGACCGGCACTGTAGGCGCGGTCGCGATGACCGCCGTGGGCCTTTGGTCCTGGCAGCCGATGACGCCGCCCGATTGGGCCTGGATGGCCGCGCTCTGCATCACCGGTGCCGCCGGGCATTACACGCTGATCCGGTGCTACGAGGTGGCCGAGGCCAGCGCCGTGCAGCCTTTCGCCTACCTGCAGCTGGTCTTCGCCTCACTGATCGGGCTGACGGTCTTTGCCGAGACGCTTGCCCCCAACGTCGCCCTCGGCGCGTTGATCATCTGCGCCGCCGGGCTCTTCACGCTTTGGCGCGAGCGGCGGGCCGCCCGGTAGCCGCCGCAATCCGCGCCTCGCCCGTTCGACGCGTCGCCTCCCCACACACGGACTCCGCAGAGGCCGCAGGCCGGCGCGGAGAGAGACCAGCGGCGCGCAAAGCGCGCCACCGCAGGAGAGCCGCTATTTCGCTTTGAGCTCTGCCGACAGCCGGAGTGGTGCGGTCTCGCCCGACAGCCGGGCCCGGTAGACGGCCAGGCTCTCCATCACCCGCATCACGTAGTTCCGGGTTTCGCGGAACGGGATGTGTTCGATCCAGTCGACCACGTCGACGCGCGGCGAGCGCGGATCGCCGTTGGCCTCGATCCAGCGCCGCGCCCGGTGCGGCCCGGCGTTGTATCCCGCCGCCACCAGCACGTAGTTCTCGCCGAATTCCTCGATCAGCTGTCGCAGATAGGCGCTACCGAGTTTCGCGTTGTACCCCGGGTCCGTCGTCAGCCGCGCTTTCGAATAGGGCAGGCCCAGCTTGCCCGCCATCTCGCGCGCGGTGGCGGGCATCAGCTGCATCACTCCGCGCGCGCCCGCCCCGCTGACGGCGGCGATGTGAAACTCGCTTTCCCGCCGCGCGATCGACAGCGCCAGCGCGTCCGAAACCGGAAGCGCGCCGGCGCCGAGCGAGGTGACCGGGTAATAGGCCCGCGGCGCCACAACGCCCGCGCGCGCCACCTGTTTCGACACCCGGACCGCCAGATAGGGATCGCCGAGCGTCAGCGTGAAATCGGCAAGCTGCACCAACTGGTCGGCGGGCAGAGTTTCGGCGAGATGCCGCAGGAACCGCCCGGTCTCCCACGACTGTCCGGCCTCGTGGAACAGCTTCGCGGCCTGGAACACACTCGACCGGGTGAACGGCGCCAGGCGCCAGCTGTTGGCCTCGGCCCGACCGGTCAGTGCGGCGTCCATCACCACGCCGGCCTTTTCGGCCGCCAACTGGCCGTAGAACGAGGTCTGGTGTTTCGCGCCGGCGCGATAGGCCGACATCGCCGCCTCGGCCTCGCCCATCGCCTCCAGCGCGCGGCCCTCCCAATAGCCCGCCCGGCCGAGGCTGATCGGGGTATAGACCGCCTTTTCGAACTGCCGGAAATGGGTCAGCGCCTTGGCCGGGTCCTTGAGGTAGGTCAGCGCCAGATAGCCCGACAGCCATTCCAGATCGGCATAGGCGTAGTCCTTGGTGGTGAACGCGATCCGGTGCGTGCTGGCCAGGGCATAGGCGCGCTTGCCGTTGCCCTCCCGCATCTGCTGCCGGGCCAAAATCCGCCGCCAATTCGCCCAGGCCAAGGGCCGCCCGAGACGCTCTGCGCTGTCGCTCGTCGCCAGGATCAGATCGGCGGCCAGATCGCGCCGCCGCTTCTCGACCCGCCAAATCATCCGGTCGTAGGCCAACCCCGGATCGCTGCGCAACGCCGCCGGGATCTTGGCGATCAGCGCATCGGGATTGCCCGCCTCGCGCTGCAGCGCAATCCGCGCCTCGGCCAGAGCCTTCTGCCCGGCATCCACCAACCCCAGCATCCGCGCAGCGCCCTTGCGGTCGCCGCGCCACAGCGCCGCGTCGAGCCGCGCGGCATGGTGCGGTTTCAACGCGGCGCCGTGCTCGGCCAGAAACGCTTGCTCTTCCCCGGCGCTCATCTCCAGCTCGCGCCAGGCGCGCTCAACTTCCGCCTGCGCCTTGCCGGCCGCGCCTTGCGCCGCGTGGGCCGCCGCCAGCCGCAGGGCCCCGGACCCGGTCTGCGGCGGCCGCCCTTCGAAATAGGCGATCACCTGGGCCGCGGGCGATCCGGTCCGGATCGCGTCCTCGCCCTTTTTGTGCAACAGCGCCAGCCCCGGCCAATCGGCGTTGCGCAGCAGGAAGCGGCGGTAGTCGTCGAAGCTGCCCTCGCCCGACCGCAGGCGCTGCCACTCGATCACGTCCGCCGCGACCGATCCCTTGGCAGTGGCCAGCGATCCTGCGCCGTGCCAGTCGCCGGCGCGTGCTGCCCCAAGCGCCAGGCGCATCTTGTGGGCGTCCATCAAATCGCCCGGCCGCGGCACCGGCGATTTCGATGCCAGCACCAGCGCGTCGGTCGTCGCCTCTGTGCTCGGTCGCGCATCCTCTACGCTCGGCCGTACCGCCGGGCGCGGGCTTGTCTCGACGCCCAGAGCCTCCGACGCCATCGCCAGCCCGGCCAATGCGAATACCACCTGCAGTCTCAACGTGCCTGATCCCCTTGACGGGTTTTCGCGCACAAGATACCGGGCGCGGGGCCCGAGGAAAACACACAAACTTGGCATAATACCGGCACTTGGCTAACGTCCGCTCACTGCGGCCTGGCCACAGCCCGATGTGAGAGAGGAGCGCATCATGATCAGAGGGTCTCTTCCCGCCCTGGTGACGCCGTTTAAGGACGATGGGCTGGACCTCGATGCGCTCAAAGCCCTCGTCGAGTGGCATGTCGAGCAAGGCAGCAACGGCCTGGTGCCTGTCGGCACCACCGGCGAAAGCCCGACGCTGAGCCATGACGAACACGAGGCGGTGGTCGAAACCGTAGTGCAGACCGCCGCCGGCCGGATCCCGGTAATTGCCGGCGCAGGCTCGAACAACACCGCCGAGTCGATCAGTCTGATGCGCCATGCCGAGGCGGTCGGCGCCGATGCCGCTTTGGTAGTGACGCCCTATTACAACAAGCCGACCCAGGCCGGGCTGATCGCGCATTTCACCGCGTTGCACGATTGCTGCGAGTTGCCGATCATCATCTACAACATCCCACCGCGGTCGGTGATCGACATGACGCCCGCGACGATGGGTGAACTGGCCAAGCTGCCGCGCATCGTCGGCGTCAAGGACGCCACGGCCGATCTGGCCCGTGTGAGCCATCAGCGTCTGACCTGCGGCACGGATTTCATCCAGCTCTCGGGCGAAGACCCAACTGCCGTGGGCTTCAACGCCCAAGGCGGGGTCGGCTGCATTTCGGTCACCGCCAACATCGCGCCGGGCCTCTGCGCCGCGCTGCAAGCCGCCTGCGCCGCCGGCGACTACGCCGAGGCGCTGCGGATCCAGGACCTGCTGATGCCGCTCCACAAGGCGGTCTTCACCGAGCCCGGCGTTTGCGGCGCGAAATACGGCCTTTCGCTACTCGGCCGGTGCGAGGCCAGCGTCCGCTCGCCCCTCATCGAGTTGTCGGATGACACAAAGGCGGCGGTGCGCGCGGGCATGGTCTTTGCCGGCATCATCGACTGACGGAAACGCGACGGGGGCTCAGGACGACGCGTCGCGCCCGGCGGCTTGTACGGCACGCACCCTTCGCAAGACCTCGACCAAGATCGCCGTCTGAAGCCCGATCATCAAAAGCCCGTTGATTGCCGTCATCCCGGCCAAGAGCCGCCAATCGCTTGGCAGCAGGATGTCGCCGAAACCAAGCGTGGTGAACGCGACGATCGAGAAATAGACCGAGGCTTCGAGCGTGATGAAGACGTCGAGCCAGAGGAATGTCAGCGCCCAGATCCAGACCGAAGCGGTCACGATCATCAGCACCCAGACCACAGCGGCGCACATCAGAAAGATCAGCTTCCGGGCATGGGGCGGCCTGAGCATCCAACTCTCATAGCGGTTCAGCATGCGTTCCATCGCCAGGAACCCGCCTCCTGCGATGAGCGTCGACACGACGATCAGAAGAGTTCCCAAGGCAAGCTGCACGACCATGGCGCCGATATCTTGACCGCCCGCACGCCCGTCAAGCCCCTGCGACAGACTGGACTTGCCTGGGGGCGCCTCTTATGTGGGCCGGACCATGGCCAAACCCAAGACCGATCCGAACTACAAGGTGGTCAGCGAAAACCGCCGCGCGCGCTTCGATTACGCGATCGAGGACGATCTGGAATGCGGCATCGTGCTGGAGGGGTCCGAGGTCAAGTCATTGCGAAACGGCGGCGCCAACATCGCCGAGAGCTATGCCGAGGTCGAGGGGGCCGAGTTGTGGCTGATCAACAGCTACATCGCGCCCTACGACAAGGCCAAGACCTTCGGTCACGAGGAACGCCGCCGCCGAAAACTGTTGGCGTCGAAGAAGGAGGTCGCGCGGCTTTGGTCCGAGACGCAACGCAAGGGCATGACCTTGGTTCCGCTGGTGCTCTATTTCAATCACCGCGGCATCGCCAAGTTGAAGATCGGCATCGCGAAAGGCAAAAAACTAGCCGACAAACGCCAGACCGAGGCCAAGCGCGACTGGAGCCGGCAGAAACAGCGCCTGCTGCGGGACAATCGTTAGGGATTTGCGCCGAACGGGCAATGACACAAATCCCTCGGGCTCACCGGCGCGCAATCTTGGCTGGCCGTTTCGGCTGAACCCCAAACCAACCACACGCCGCCGATGGACGTGTTATCACCCCAGATCCATGAACCTATCGACTGCCCAGTCTTTGTGGTTGAGGTATCTCCACGAGGTGTATTTTGAGGCTTTGCCGACCCCGGGCTTGAATTCAATCATTACAACTTTGCCGTCAAAATCTTTGGTGAAATCAATTTTCGAAGGGTATCCCTTCCCCCCCTTCTTGACATCAAGATAATCTCCATCTTTCGGTGTGGCATTTTCCAATGTTCCAGAGAAAGGGCCAAGGACTTTTCCAGTCTTTTGCGTAAAATATACAGATCCTACCGTCATCAACAAATCTCCTATATTTTCAAGGTTATAACACGAAAATCATTGTAGCATTTACTATGACTAATCCGAAGCTACCGAACACAAACCAATATGGCAACACCAAAGCTTTCGTTGCCACTCAACGGAGCCCCAGACTCTGGCCTCTCATTCCAAATGCCGTTTGCGAGCCCTTATGAACTGCACACATTGGACTCTGCGGCGGCTTGAATAGTGGTTGGCGTCTGCTTTCTAGAGTGGCAGCGCGCGCCGACCCCACGCGCGATCGCCGCGGCTACGTTGGCACAGACGTCACGGGGAATGTCACAAGATTTTCCCATTTCCTCACGCCGTCGACTGCACGAGATTTGCCGCGTTGCGCAACACGAGCGCAGTCATTTTTTGGGAGGCCGTATGGAACTGCTCATTAGTCTGATCGCCGGCGCCGTGGGCGGAAATGCCGTCGGTGGCGTTCTGAGGAACCTCAATCTCGGTGTGATCGGCAACTCACTGACCGGCATCGTCGGCGGAGGCATCGGCGGGCAGCTCTTGGCCATGCTCGGCGCGCCCGACCTCGCCGGCGCCGCGGGCGAGGCGGCAGGCCTCGACATCGGCACCATCCTGGGCCAGGTCGGGTCGGGCGCCGTCGGTGGCGGCGCACTGATGGCCGTGATCGGCGTCGTCAAGAACGCCATGGGCAAGTAAGCGCCGCCATTTCTTTGCGCGGCGAAACGGGCCCATGCGTTGCGAAGCCCGGACGCCGCCTGTCCCGCCGGAGCGCCAGCCCGCCCTTGCCACTGACGCCACGCGCCGCTAGGCAAGGCGAGGCTTTTTTGCGGGGCTCCCATGGCTGACGATCCCAAAACTCTGGTCTCGAGCGACTGGCTGGCCGCGCATCTGAGCGACCCCGATTTGCGCATTTTCGACGGCTCCTACTATCTGCCCGATATGGGCCGGGACGCCCGCGCCGAATACGATGCTGCCCACATCCCCGGCGCCCGGTTTTTCGACATCGATGACGTGGCCGACGCGAGATCTGACCTGCCGCACATGGTCCCGCCGCCCGAGAAATTCATCAGCCGCATGCGTGCCATGGGCGTCGGCGACGGCCACCAGGTCGTGGTCTATGACGGCGCCGGGATCTTCTCCGCCGCCCGCATCTGGTGGCTGTTCCGTTTGATGGGCAAAACCGACATCGCCGTGCTCGACGGCGGGTTTCCGAAATGGCTCGCCGAAGGGCGTGAAACTGAAGACCTGCCGCCAATGATGCGCGACCGCCACATCACCGTGTCGAAACAGAACCACCTGGTGCGCGACGTCACCCAGGTAGCCGCGGCCTCAAAGCTCGGCGATCACGAGATCCTCGACGCCCGCTCCCCGGGACGTTTCCGTGGCGAGGAATCCGAGCCACGCGAGGGCCTGCGCGGCGGCCACATTCCGGGGTCGAAGAACATTCACTACCGCACGCTCCTGAACGAGGACGGCACTATGAAATCGCCCGACGCCCTGCGCGCGGTGTTCGACGCCAGCGGTGCCGATCTTTCGAAGCCGGTGATCACCTCCTGCGGTTCAGGCGTCACCGCCGCGATCATCAACCTCGCGCTGGAACGCATCGGTCACGACCGCCACGCGCTCTACGACGGCTCCTGGGCCGAATGGGGCATGTACGGCGACCTCAAGGTCGAAACCGGATGACGCTGCAACCCGCCGGGACCGAGCTCACCTACACCGTCACCTACCTGGAAATGCGGTCGCGGCCCGGCTGGGGCTACCCGCACACGCCGTCGGGCCCGCCCGCCACGCTCCTGATGGCCGAAACCCCGCCCTATTGGTATTTCCTGTCGCTCTACGACGCCGTGGGCCGCGACTATGCCTGGGAAGACGCGCATCAGCAGGAGCCCGACGAGCTGCAGGACTGGCTCGACGACCCCGCCGTCACGCTGCACACGCTGATGTGCAAGGGTTGGCCGCACGGCTTCTTCATCCACGACGCCCGCACCGAGGGCACCGTCGACCTCTCGTATTTCGGCCTGGTGCCAGAGGCGGTCGGCCGCGGCCTCGGCACGTTCCTCTTGCGCACCGCGATCCAGATGGCCTGGGACATCCCCGGCACCGAACAACTCACGGTCGACACCTGCACCCTCGACCACCCCCGCGCCCTGCAAACCTACCAGAAAAACGGCTTCACCCCCGTTCGGCGCGAGGACCACACCCGCACCCTCCGCCGCCCGCGCGACCTGTCGCGCATCCCCGACTGAAAGAGGCCCGCCATGCTCGAACACCTCACCGAACAGCCGAAGGACAAGATCCTCGAAATCATGAGCCTGTTCCGCGCCGACACCCGGGCGGACAAGATCGACCTCGGCGTCGGCGTCTACCGCAACGCCCAGGGCGTCACCCCGGTGATGCGCGCCATCAAGGCCGCCGAGCACACGCTGTGGGAAGAGCAAACCAGCAAGGCCTATGTGGGCCTCGCCGGCGACCCCGCCTATGCCGAGGCAATGGTCGATCTGATCCTCGGGCCCAACGCACCGAAGGACCGCATCGCCGCCGCGGCCACGCCCGGAGGCACCGGCGCCGTGCGCCAGGCCTTCGAGCTGATCAAGATGGAAAACCCGGGCGCCACCGTCTGGTATTCCGAGCCTACTTGGCCCAACCACGTCACCATCCTCAAACACCTCGGCATGACCGCCCGCACCTACCGCTATTTCGACGACGAGACCCGGGCGGTGGATTTCGCCGGCATGATGGCCGACCTCGACGCCGTCAAATCCGGGGACATCGTCCTCTTGCACGGCTGCTGCCACAACCCCACCGGCGCCAATCTCAACCTCACCGAATGGCAGGCCGTGGCCGACCTGATCGTCGCCAAGGGCGCCACCCCGATGATCGACATCGCCTACCAGGGCTTCGGCGACGGGCTAGAGGAAGACGCCCAAGGCACCCGCCTGATCGTCGCCGCCTGCCCCGAGACCCTGATCGCCGCCAGCTGCTCGAAGAACTTCGGCATCTACCGGGAACGCACCGGCCTGCTGATCGCCGTCACCCCGGGCGCCGACCACAGGGCCCGCGCGCAAGCCACGCTCAACCACCTCAATCGGCAGAACTATTCCTTCCCGCCCGATCACGGAGCGCGCCTGGTGACGATGATCCTCACCGACGAGGCGTTGCGGGCCGACTGGCAGACCGAGCTTGAAGAGATGCGCCGCGGCATGCTCGACTTGCGCACGTCGTTGGCCGATGAACTCCAGCGCCTGACCGGGTCGAACCGCTTCGGCTTCCTCGCCCAGCACCGCGGCATGTTCAGCCGATTGGGAGCCTCCCCGGACCACGTCAAAGCCATCCGCGAAGACCACGCCATCTACATGATCGGCGACAGCCGCCTGAACATCGCCGGGCTGAACGACGATACGGTGCCGGTTCTGGCGAAGGCGATTGCGGAAGTGGGGGTTTGACCGACGCCGTCCTGGGCTTGATCCTGGTTCTTTTCGGCGGCGGCTGAGTCGCGTTTGCGCATGGGTCTCCGCCTCAGCGCAAGCTCGGCACTGCCACCGCCTTTTCCCGGGCCTTCACGATGACCTGCTCGCGCTGGACCGCCTTTTGCCCGCCCGTCGTCTCCTGGAACAAGGCTAGCGAGGCCGTCTCGCCGGCCTCGGGCGGCGTTGTGGCCAGATCGCGGTAGTCGTACCGCTTCGGGTCCGCCTCCAGCCGCTTCTGCAGCCGGTTTGCGCGCCAGATCCGCCACGCCAGCCGTAGCACACTCACGGCGCTGCCACCCCAATAGCGCGGGTAGAAGGTCAGCGAATTCTCCAGCGGCAGCCCGGCCCGCCGGTCGCGGCGATGGCGGCGCCGGAACAGCCCGCTTTCCAGGGGATGCACCCGCTCCAGCGAATAGGCCGAGAAGAACTCCGTCACCTCGTCGAGGTTGATGCCCTTGTTCTTCTGAGCAAGCGACCGTCGCCCGATCCGCTCGATATGCTCAGGCGTGTAATAGGTGAACCAGGCGTCGTGATAGGCCTGCTCCCACTCCGAATCGGTCATCTTGCCGTGATGCGTCACCCGCTGCGCGGCATCGTATTTGTTCGGGTCGGGGTCCATCCAGACGCCGTCTTCGGCCAGCTTCTTGTGGTCGGCGGACCCGGGCAGCGGGGTCAGGATAAAGAACTCCAGCAGATCGATCGGCAGTTCCTCCTGCACGATCCGGATGTCGCGCTGGATGCTGTCATAGGTGTCGTGCGGAAAGCCGAGGATGTAACCGGCGATGATGGTGCAACCGAATTCGCGCCATTTCTGGATCATCGCGCGGTATTCGGTGATCTTGTTCTGCCGCTTGTTGGCTTCCAGCAAGTTGTCGGGGTTGATGTTCTCGAGCCCCATGAACACGCGCTCGACGCCCGCGCGGCAGGCCTTGTCGATGAAGCCGTCGATCTTGTGGCAGAGCATATCGACCTGGATCGTCAGCCTTATGTCCAGCCCCTCGACCTCTTTGAGGTGGATCAGCCGGTCGAACAACGACTCCCAATTGCGGTTCCGCGCAAGGTCGTCGTCGGTGACGAAGAATTTGAACACGTCCTGCGCCAGGTTGGCGCGGATGATCTCTTCAAGGTCGTCGGGCGTGCGGAACCTGCTTTTGCGGCCCTGCACATTGATGATGGTGCAGAACGAGCACTGATAGGGGCAACCGCGGCCCAGGTCGAAGCTGGTGTAGTTGGCCGACGTGCCACCGACCGTATCCCGGTCGAGAAATGGGATCGGCTGGCCTTCCAATGATGGAAGATCATTGAGGTAGTCGTAGTCCGGCTTCAACGCCCCAGCCCAGGCGTCGCGCAAAACCTCGTCCAGGCGGCCATCTTCGAGCTCGCCGGCAAACATCGAGATGCCTTGCGCCCGCGCCGCGACGATCTCCGAGGGCTGCTCCTTCAACATCGCGCGGCAACCCGAGACGTGAAAGCCGCCGATGGCGACGGGCAATCCAGCGGCCAGGAACGGCTGCGCCAAATCGACAGCGCGGGGGAACTGGTTGGTCTGAACGCCCACAAACAGGATGAATGCCCGGCCCCCGTCGCGCCGGATCTGCCGGATGATCCGGTCGGGCCGGATGCGGGTATTGGTCTCGTCCAGCGTTTGCGTTCGAAACTCAACACCGGGGCCCAACACCTGTCGGTCGATGCAATCCAGCAAGAGCCCGTTGATCGAGGCCAGCGTGTTCGACGGCATCACTGATCTCAGCCACTGGATCGGGTAGCCGTCGGCATCATAATGCGTCGGCTTGATCATCACGATGTGGAAGATCTCTTTGCGCAAGGACCCAGGGGCTCCGGTTACAAGGCGGGACGTCCGCGGTTTTGTATCAGATATGTCAGCACCTTACCAACGGCAACGTGGCGGGGTTAGGTACTGGACCGTCGGCCAATTTCATCGCACCGCGGATCAAGTTAACCGCGGGACGGCGATCGCTTTCTCTCGAGCCTTCACGATCACCTGCTCGCGCTGCAGCGCGGCTTCGGCGCCGGAGGTTTCCTGGAACAGCGCCAGTTTGTCGGTCTCGTCCTGTTCCGGCGGGGTCACGGCAAGGTCGGTATAGGCGTAGCGGTTCGGATCCTCGGCAATGCGTTTCTGCAGCCGGTTGGCCTGCCATACTCCCCAACCGAGTGCGGTCAGATTGCGCACGGTCTGCAGCCAATACCGCGGGTAAAACAGCAGCGGGTTTTCCAGCGGAAAACCGGGGCGACGGTCGCGGCGATATTTGCGGCGCATCAGCCCGCCTTCCAGCGGATGCACATCCTCGAGCTTATGCATCAGGTAGAATTCGGTGACCTCGTTGAGGTTGATGCCCTTGTTCTTCTGCCCCAGCGACCGTCGACCGATGGTCTCGATATGTTCGGGCGTATAATAGGTGGACCAGGCGTCGAGGTAGGTGCGATCCCATTCCTCGTCGGACATCACCGCATGATGCGTCACGCGCTGGTTGATGTCGTATTTGTTCGGATCGGGGTCCATCCAGACGCCGTCTTCGACCAGTTTCTTGTGGTCGGCGGACCCCGGCAGAGGCGTCAGTACCGCGAATTCCATCAGATCGATCGGCAGCTCGCGCTGGATGATCTTAATGTCGCGCATCACGCTCTCGTGGGTGTCGCTGGGCAGGCCGATGATATAACCGCCGGCCAGCGAGGCGCCGTATTTGCGCCATTCCTGCATCATCGCGCGGTATTCGGTGATTTTGTTCTGCCGCTTGCCCACTGCCAGCAAGTTGTCGGGGTTGATATTCTCGAGCCCCATGAACACGCGTTCCACGCCCGCCTTGCAGGCTTTTTCAATGAAGCCCGGGATCTTGTGGCACAGCATGTCGACCTGGATCGTCAGCTTCACCGGCATCCCATCGTCGCGCAGTTTGATCAGCCGGTCGAAAAGAGGCTCCCAATTGCGGTTCCGCGCAAGGTCATCGTCGGTGACGAAGAATTTGTGCACGTCCTGGGCCAGGTTGGCGCGGATGATCGCCTCTAGATCGTCGGGCGTGCGGAACCGGCTTTTGCGGCCCTGCACGTTGATGATGGTGCAGAACGAGCACTGATACGGACAACCGCGGCCCAGATCGAAACTGGTGTAGTTCGCGCTGGTCCGACCTACCGTGTCGCGGTCGAGCATCGGGATCGGCTGACCTTCGAGTGACGGCAGGCTGTTGAGATAGTCGTATTCCGGCTTCAGCCTCCCGTTCCAAGCGTCTTTCAGAACCTCGTCGAACCGACCCTCCTCCAATTCGCCGGAATACATCGAGATACCCATCCCGATCGCCTCGACGATCTCGGGCGGTTGCTGTTTCAGCATCGCTTTGCAGCCAGAGACGTGGAACCCGCCGATACCAACCGGAAGCCCGGCCTTCAAAAACGGCTGCGCCAGGTCCACGGCGCGCGGGAACTGGTTGGTTTGCACACCGACCAGCATGATGAACGCGCGCCCGCCGTCAGCTTCGATCTGCCGGATGATCCGATCCGGCCGCACGCGCGTGTTGGTCTCGTCCATCGTTTGCGTGCGGAATTCGACATCCGGTCCCAAGACCTGCCGGTCGATGCAGTCCAGAAGCAGTCCGTTGATCGACGCCAGCGTGTTCGACGGCATCACCGACTTCAGCCACTGGATCGGGTAGCCATCCGCATCGTAATGCGTCGGCTTGATCATCACCACATGGAAGATGTCTTTGGCCACAGGCCCGGCCACTCCACGCTTCTTGCTAAGGGTCAAAAGGCTCGCACGTCGTCTTGGGGCTTGTATCAGACCGGTCCGGATTGTCCAAGCGGCGGCATACCGCGAGACTAGGCCCTGGCGGTCCGTCGGAACCTTGGTCACAGGCGCTGCTCGCCGCTGGCGCGCAGCGGGCCGGCTGTCAGAAAAGGTCGAGCTGTTGCTCGGTGAGGAACACAAAATCCGCCGCGCTGACGACCCCGGAGGCGACGTCTGCGGTCGTGTATCCGTCGAGCACGAAGGAGCCGGTGCCGTATTTCACCACCAGCCCGTCGCGGCCGTCATAGGTCACCGTGTCCTCGAAATTCAGGTCGGCGAACGCCGCGACGCCTTGGACGTACAGCGCGATCAGATCTTCGCCGTCGGCGAAATCCTTGACCCGGTCGCGCCAGCCGTCGTTGTCGAGGAAGACGAAGACATCCGCGCCGGAGCCGCCTTTCAAGTTGTCCCAACCGTTGCCGCCGTAGAGGATGTCATCACCGGACCCGCCGCGAAGGTTGTCGTCTCCTTTGCCACCGGCAAGCGAGTCGTTGCCGGATCCACCGCGCAGCTTGTCGTTGCCATCGCCGCCGAAGAGCTTGTCGGCGCCCTTGGCACCCTTCAGTAGATCGTCGCCGGCATCGCCGCGCAACGTGTCGTCGCCTTTGTTGCCGTAGAGCGAATCGTTGCCGTCGTCGCCGTGAAGCAGGTCGTTGCCGGCCCAACCATGCAGCCGGTCGTCGCCGTCTCCGCCCAGGACCGTGTCGTCGCCCCTGCCGCCGGTCAGCGTGTCATCGCCACCAAGACCTTCGATGAGGTCGGCGAGTTGCGTTCCGTTCAGGATGTCGGCCAATTCGGTGCCGATGATATCCGCCATGTGATTGCCCCCTGTCGCCGCAATCTCGTCCTTGTCCGCAACCGCTCTACCGCTTTGTTTTCACGTTGTCATTTTTGATGTGGTGATCGCGCGTGCGGGTTGACAATCCAATGAATTCACCGCGATGGGGCACGCATCCGGCACAATCTGTATGCGGGATCGGCAAGGGAGAGGGCCGCCTGGTACTTCGCGCCTTGCCAAGCTGGACGCCGGGAACGGGACGGGCGACCGTTTTCTGATGCGTGGGTCAGTGCCAATCCCAATTGATCCGGGGCCGCGCTATCTGCGTCGCCCGCGCTTTCAAAGCCGCGGTCCTCTGCGCGAGATGCGGCAGCGCTCGTTCATGGGTCTCCACGAACACCTGCCCGATCCGGGCCGCCTCGGGAGTGTCTAGCAGCGCCTCCAGAAGCTCGACCTCCGCACCCTCGATGTCGATCTTGATCAGCGCCACCTCTCGGTCGAGGTCACGCAGAAATTGGACGAAATCGACGACCTGCACCTCGATCGAGTCGTCGGTGGAGACATTGCGTTTCTCTGCCAGGAGAGAAGAGGATTTCGACCGCCTGTCGGGATCGCGTTCGAAGGTTTTCGCGCGAAACAGCCGGAACACTCCGGCGCGAGCGCCGGCTGCCGCGTCGTGCAGGATCACGTTCTCGTACCCCGCGACGACCATGCGCAGACGCGTCAGAGCATGGGGGTCCGGCTCGAACGCGTGAACTTCGGCCCCGGTTTGCGCCATCGGCACGGTGAATTCGCCCGCATTCGCGCCGAGGTCGATAGCCAAGTCCGCCGGCCCGAGCCGTGCCAGCGCCGCCGCGAACTCCCGCTTCGCCGCCCGCTGCGCCCGCCGTCTGCGGCCCGAGAGTTTGCGCCACAGATGCGCAACCTCCAGCTTGGTTCGAAATCCCAGGTCCATGCGTGTTCCCGCGTGCGCCGTCGCCCGAGCCGCTAGCGCCGTTGGCGTGGAAAGACAAGCCGCGGCGCCGCCGGCCGCTAGGCCGTTCCGCGCGCGGACCCAAAGCCGCCCTTCGAGACGAAAAAAAGCCCGGGCGCGAACGCCCGGGCCAGTGGTCTCAGACTGACAGGAAGGGAAATCAGCCTTGGGAGAACTCGGGATAGGCCTCCATGCCCAGCTCGGTGGTGTCGAGCCCGTTCATCTCGGCCTCTTCGCCGACGCGGATGCCCATAATGCCTTTCAGCACGAACCAGACGACCAGGCTGACGACAAAGACGAACGCGCCAACGATTACGATCGAGAACAGCTGGCCGGTGAAGGTCGCGTCCGGGTTGGTCAGGATCACCGCCATGGTGCCCCAGATGCCGGCGAAGAGGTGCACCGGGATCGCGCCGACCACGTCGTCGATCTTCATCCGGTCGAGCATCGGCACGGTGAAGACCACGATCACGCCGCCGATCGCACCGATTAGCGTGGCCATGCCGAGGGACGGGGTCAAAGGCTCGGCGGTGATCGAGACTAGGCCCGCCAGCGCGCCGTTCAGCACCATGGTGAGGTCGGGCTTCTTGTACAGCAGCTGCGTCAGGATCATCGCCGCGATCGCGCCGCCGGCGGCGGCCGTGTTGGTGTTGGCGAAGATCCGGCTGATGTCGGCGACGTTGCCAGCAGTGTCCATGTAGAGCTGCGAGCCGCCGTTGAAACCAAACCAGCCGAGCCACAGGATGAACGTGCCCAGGGTTGCCAGCGGCAGGTTGGCGCCCGGCATCGGGTGCACCTTGCCGTCCTTGTCGTACTTGCCGATCCGCGCGCCGAGCACCAGGGCGCCCGCCAGGGCGGCCCAGCCGCCGACCGAGTGCACAACCGTCGAGCCTGCGAAGTCGAGGAAGCCAAGCTGGCTGTCCAGGAAGCCGCCGCCCCACTTCCAGGAGGCCTGGATCGGGTAGATCAGTGCGGTGAGCAGGATCACGAAGATCAGGAACGGCCAAAGCTTGATCCGCTCGGCCAGCGCGCCCGAGACGATCGAGGCGGTGGTGGCGCAGAACATCAACTGGAAGAAGAAGTCCGAGCCGACCGAGGCATAGGTCAGATCCGTCTCTGTTTCGGCCAAACCGACCGGTTCCAGGGACGCGGCGCCGAACGCGCCGAGCCAGCCGTCGATCGTCCAGCCGTCGCCCGGGTACATCAGGTTGTAGCCGACGAGGTAGTACATCAGCGCGGCAAAGCTGAAGAGCCCCATGTTCTTCATCAGCTGCATCGTGGTGTTCTTCTGGCGCACCAGCCCGGCCTCGAGCATGGTGAAACCGGCGGCCATCCAGAACACCAGAAAGCCCGCCACGAGGAACATGAACGTGGTGAAGATATAGCCGATTTCGGCCATCGGCGGCGTGTCGTCCATCGCCGGTGCGGCGGCCTCTGTCGCCTCTTGCGCCAAGCCCAGTTCGGGCACGGCCACCGCGGCCAGAGCCGCCAGGGCGATCCAGGGTCTGAGTTTCATACCATTCATCCTTTCCATTCGCTGGATTTCGCGCGGCTCAAAGCGCGTCTTCGTTGGTCTCGCCGGTGCGCACCCGCACGGCAGATTGCACGTCGAGCACGAATACCTTGCCGTCTCCGATCTTGCCGGTATTGGCCGAGCTTTGGATCGTTTCGACCACCTGGTCGGCCAGCCCCGCCGGCACCACGATCTCGAGCTTGACTTTCGGGACGAAGTTCACGGCGTATTCCGCACCGCGATAGATCTCGGTATGTCCCGATTGCGAGCCGAAGCCCTTGATTTCGGTCACCATCATGCCGCGCACACCGATGGCGGTGAGCGCCTCGCGCACCTCCTCGAGCTTGAACGGCTTGATTGCTGCAATGATGAGTTTCACGTCTTGTCCCTTCCGATAGGCAGGTGCCCCTGCGCGGATTGCACGCGGGAACAAAGAGCCCGGGCGCCCGCAGGCACAATGAGTCCGAGGCCTGCATGACGATGGAATCCGAGGCGAGTTGCACATTTTTTGCACAAATTCTTTTGATTGATTATTTTTTGTGCAGAACTCTAACGCCCCGCGGTGTGTCGAGACGACATTTCACGCTGAGCGACTGCTGAGTCCGGCCCAAGACCCCTTGGCCGTCGCAAAATCGGCAAGAGGCAGTTCACGCTCCACATTTTGCGCTTGGCCAGATATGCTGCGCGCAATGAGAAACGCCGGGCAGGGCACGATTGATGAGTAACTCGGGCAAGCGCAGGCCGCCCCTTGTGGCCGATAAGCGACCGCGTGCGGCGGCCAAGAAACCGACCGCCAAGCGCAAGCCGGCGACTCGCAGAAAGGCGAAGACGACGCGCCGCAAGCGCAACCCGGTCTCGGCGTTCTTCCGCGCCATCGTCAGCTGGGTTTTACGGCTGATCTGGCGTTTTGCCTGGGCCGGGACCGCCGCCGTTGCGCTGATCCTTGGGCTTGCGATCTATTACTACCACTCGCTGCTGCCGCCGGTCACTGACCTGCTCGATGCGCGCACCCGCGGCTCGGTCACTATGCTCGACCGCAACGGCGAGGTCTTCGCCTGGCGCGGCGAACAGTTCGGCGGGCAGATTACAGCCGACACCGTCGCGCCGGTCCTGAAGAACGCCGTGGTCGCCACCGAGGACAAGCGGTTCTACCGGCACTTCGGCGTGTCCCCCAGAGGCATCGCCAGCGCGATTCGGATCAACATGCGCGAGGGGCGTGGGCCGCTGGAAGGCCACGGCGGGTCCACCATCTCCCAGCAGGTGGCCAAACTGATGTGTCTCGGTGTGCCCTACGATGCTGACCGGTGGGACAGCGAGGCGGCCTACGAGACCGACTGCCGCCGCGGCTCGATGTGGCGCAAGCTGAAAGAGATGCCCTTCGCCTTTGCGATGGAGCTGAAATACTCCAAGGACGAGATCCTGACGATCTACCTCAACCGGGCCTATCTGGGCGCCGGCGCACGCGGGTTCGAGGCCGCGGCGCAGCGCTATTTCGGCAAGTCGGCGGCGGAGGTGAACGCGCCCGAGGCGGCGATGCTGGCGGGGCTTCTGGTGGCGCCGACGCGATTTGCCCCGACCAACAACCTGGGCCGGGCGCAGGACCGGGCGGCGACGGTGTTGGCGCTGATGCACGACCAGGGCTATCTCAGCGACGCCGAGCACGCCGCCGCGCGCGGGGCGCCGGCGGAATTGTCTGCGGCGGCCGAGGCACGCGCCGGCGGCTATTTCGCCGATTGGGTGATGGAGCGGGGCCCAGCGTTCCTGATCCGCGACACCACCGAAGACGTGATCATCCGAACCACCTTCGACCAGCGCATTCAGCGTGCGGCCGAAGAGGCGTTGCAGGCGGTGCTCGACGAAAAGCTGAAAGAAGGGTCCATGGCGCAGGCCGCGATCGTGGTGATGTCGGCCGACGGGGCGGTGCGCGCGATGGTGGGCGGGCGCAAGTTCAAGGGCGTCGCCGGCCAGTTCAACCGAGCGATCATGGCCAAGCGCCAGACCGGGTCGGCCTTCAAGCCCTTCGTCTATGCCACGGCACTGGAGCTGGGCCACCGTTACGACGCCCCGGTGATGGACGCGCCGCTGACCATCGACATCCCCGGCTCCGGCCCCTGGTCGCCGAAGAATTACGAGCGCGATTTCAAGGGCGAGGTGACGCTGACGGATGCGCTGGCCTGGTCACTGAACACGCCGGCCGTGCGCATCTCCGAGGCGGTGGGGCGGGACAACGTGCGCCGCGTGGCCGAGGATTTCGGCATCGAGAGCGATCTGGCGGTGGGCCCGGCCCTGGCGCTCGGCACCTCCGAATCGACGTTGCTGGAGATGACCGGCGCCTATGCCGGCATTCTGAACGGCGGGTCGTCGGTCGATCCTTACGGCTTGGTGGAGCTGCGGCTTCTGGGCGACACGACGGCATTGATGGACAAGCAGGGCGGCAAGGGCGAGCGGGTGATCTCGCAGGCCGCCGCGCAGCAGCTCATCTACATGATGCACCAGGTGGTCGAACGCGGCACCGGCGGCCGGGCGCGGCTGGCGGGCCGGCAGGCGGCGGGCAAGACCGGCACCACGCAGGCCACCCGCGACGCTTGGTTTTTGGGCTTCACCGCCGACTATGTGGCCGGCGTTTGGATGGGATATGACGACAACACGCCGCTGACCGGCGTCACCGGCGGCGGGCTGCCGGCCGAGATCTGGGCCGAGGTGATGACGCGGGTGCATGACGGGCTGTCGCCGATCCCGCTGCCGATGGCCCTGCCCGAGGCCGCACCGCGACCGGCACCGGCCCAAGTCGCACCAGAGCGCGTGTCGGACCGGCGTGGTACTGTCGCCGACAGGGTGATCTTGGACGTCCTGGATTCGATCCTGGGCGCGCCGCGGAACTAGCCCGCTTTGCGCAGATCGGCGATCATCGCATCGATGTTGCCGCGGCGGCGGTCGAGCATGGCACCGATCTCTTGCCGCTCGCTCAGAAGCAGGTTCACGCCCTCGATGAACATGTTGAAGAATAGGTCCTTGCCGGTGCGGTCCGAGACGTAGAACACCACCCTGAACGGCGCCTGACCGCGCAGTCGCACGACCGTGTCGACCTCGAACCAGGTCTTGACCTTCTGCACCCCTCGGACGTCGATCTTGCCGCCAATGAACTCGCGGAACCGCTTGCCATACTTGCGCGAGATATAGGCGCCGAAGGCATCCGAGAACGCCCGTTTCTGCGCCCGAGAGGCGCGGCGCCCGTCGACTCCCATCGCATAGGCCGCGATGTAGGAGTTGTCGCCGTAGCGGTCGAAGATGCCCTTGAAGTCGCGGATCATCGCGGCCTCGGACTTGCCGGAATTGATGATCCGGTTGATGTCGGCCACGACCTTGTCGATCAGCGCCTCGGCGCTGGAGTTGGTCAGCGCGAAGGCCGGCAGCGGCAACGCCAGAGCCGCCGCGACGCCGGTCAGGCCCCCCAACAGAACGCGCCGCGTGCGTGACACCATCTCAGAACCCCTCTGTGTCGATCGCGAACGGATCGATTTCTTCCTCCGTTGGCTCCTGCCCCAGCTGGAACCGCCGGTTCTGCAGGTAGAGAAGCCGCGCCTGTGCATACGAGTCGGCGCTGTCATATAATATGGAGTCCACCGTCTCGGTGAAACGGTACCTGTCACCGATTTTTGATGCAAATCCGCTCACAGGGGCGGCATAGCGCTCGGGCGTCGGCACGATATAGCTCAACGGGTTCAAGAACAGATCAACGACGCGCCCGAAGGCGTCGCGTTTGGTCGACGGGCCGAAGATCGGCATCTCTACGTAGTGCCCCTCGGTCGCGCCCCAGACATGCAGGGTTTCGCCGAAATCGCTGACCCGCGGGTCGAGCCCCATCGACGTCGCCGGATCGAACACCCCGCCGATGCCGAAGGTGGTGTTGATCAGGAACCGCGCGAAGTTGTGCGCCGCGTCGTCGATATTGGCCTGCAGCACGTCGTTGACGATGGACCGCGGCAAATCGACGTTGCCGGCGAAATTGCTGACGCCGGTGCGCACCGGCTCTGGCACGCCTTTTCCGTAGGCCTGCGACACCGGGCGCAGAAAAACCCGATCCGAGCGTTTGTTGTTTTCGTGCCGGGCGCGGTTTTGCGCCTCGTAGGGGTCGTTGATTCCCTTCGCCACCTCCGGCGTTGCGCAGGCCGACAAAACGGCGCACAACACGGCCAAGGTGGCCGCCGCGCGGGAAAAGGGCAGGTATCTCATTGCGAGCAAACGACGAATTTCGGCACGGTTTAACTTATCCACACATAATGGAAGACACAGGCTTGCACAGGTATTATTCCATCCGACGGAAGGGGTTGTGACCAATCGGTGACACAGTTTCCTGGTAGTCACGGACCGCGAATCAAAGGCTGAGGCATGATCAAACAACCGGATCCGGAAAAAGGCCTGGACGAACTGCGCGCGGCGCGGCGCGAAAGCCGCAGCCTGTTCTGGTCGGTCGGCATTTTCAGCTTTTTCGTCAACCTCTTGATGCTCACCGGCCCGATTTTCATGCTGCAGGTCTATGACCGGGTGCTGGGCAGCCGGTCGCAAGAGACGCTCTTGGCGCTCTTCATCCTGATGGGATTCCTGTTCCTGATGATGGGGCTTTTGGACTTCGTCCGGGGCCGCGTGTTGGCGCGGATCGGGGCGCGGTTCCAGAAGAAACTCGATCAGCGGGTTTTCGCCGCCGTGTTGAAAAAATCCTCGGTCATGCAGGACCAGGGCGACAGCGCCAACAACCTGCGCGACCTCGAATCGGTGCAGCGGCTTTTGGCCTCGCCGGTTTTCGCAGCGCTGTTCGACATCCCCTGGACCCCGGTCTTTCTGGTCGGCATCACCATCTTCCACCCGTGGCTGGGTGCCTTGGCCGTGGTCGGCGGCACCATCCTGATCACGATCACGATCTTCAACCAGATCATGACCCGCGGGCCGGTCAACGACGCCAACCAGGCGATGGCCCAGGCCGAGCATATCTCGGAACAGATCCGGTCCGAGGCCGAGATGGTGCGCAGCCTCGGTATGCAGCGTTCGGCGTTCCAGCGCTGGAACATCGCCCGCTCGACCTCGTTGCAGCAGGGCATTCTGTCGAGCGACCGCTCGGGCAGCTTCACCACGATGTCCAAGACCTTCCGGCTGTTCCTGCAATCGGCGATGCTGGGCCTCGGCGCCTATCTGGTACTGACCGCGGGCCTGACGCCGGGCGCGATGATCGCCGCCTCGATCCTGCTTGGGCGGGCGCTGGCGCCGATCGACATGGTGATCGGCCAGTGGCCGTCGGTGCAGCGCGCGATGAAGGGCTGGAAGAGCCTGGGCGAGCTGTTGGCGCTGGTCCCCGAGGACGCAGAGCGTACGCCGCTGCCGACGCCGCGCGCGCATCTGAAGGCGGAACAGGTCACCATCGTGCCGCCCGGCGAACAGATCGCCTGTCTGCGCATGGTCAGCTTCGATCTGCAGCCCGGTCAGGCGATGGGCGTCATCGGCGCCAGCGGGTCGGGCAAGTCCACATTGGCACGCGCCATCGTCGGCATCTGGCGGCCGGCGGGGGGCAAGATCCGCCTCGACGGCGCGGCGCTCGACAATTACGACCCCGACATCCTGGGCCAGCACATCGGCTATCTGCCGCAGCGGGTGCAGCTCTTCGACGGCACCATCGCCGAGAATATCGCCAAGCTCAGCCTGCAGCCCGACCCGGCGAAGGTTGTCGCGGCAGCCAAGAAGGCGGCGGCCCACGACATGATCCTGAAGCTGCCCGATGGCTACGACACCCGCGTCACCGCCGGCGGCGGACGGCTGTCGGGCGGGCAGATCCAGCGCATCGGCCTGGCCCGCGCGATGTATGACGACCCGATTCTACTGGTTCTGGACGAGCCGAACTCGAATCTCGACAACGACGGCAGCCAGGCGCTCAACACTGCGATCCGGCAGATGAAATCCGAGAGCAAGTCGGTGCTGATCATGGCCCACCGCCCCGCGGCGATCGAGGAATGCGACGTGCTTCTGGTGCTCGACGGCGGCATGCGCCGGGCCTTCGGACCGCGTGACGAGGTGCTGAAAGAGGTTCTGCAGAACTACAAGGACGTCAAACAGCGTACCGGACCGGGAGGTGTGACATGACCGACGCCGCGCCCAAGGCATTTTCGCCGCGCCGCTATCTGATCCTGGGCCTGTTGACGCTGCTGATCCTGGTCGGCGGCTTCGGGTCTTGGGCAGTCTACAGCAACATCTCGGGCGCGATCATCGCCGCGGGCCAGGTCGAGGTGGACCAGAACCGCCAGATCGTGCAGCATCCCGACGGCGGCGTTGTGTCGGAAATCGCTGTGGACGAAGGCGATATGGTCGGTTCGGGCGACGTGCTGATCCGGCTCGACCCGACTCTCTTGGAAAGCGAGCTTGCGATCGTCGAAAGCCAGCTCTTCGAGCTGATCGCCCGCCGCGGCCGGCTGGAGGCGGAACGCGACGGCAACGACGCCATCGGCTTCGATCCCGAGCTTGTGGACCTGGCCGACGCGAAGCCTGAGATCCGCGACCTGATGGACGGCCAGGCGCGGCTTTTCGCGGCGCGGAACGATTCGCTCGCCCAAGAGATCGAGCAATTGCAGAAGCGGCGCGAACAGATCGTCACCCAGGTCGACGGTATCGAGGCCCAGAAGACGTCGCTGGACGATCAGCTGGAACTGATCCGCCAGGAACTCGAAGACCAGCAATCGTTGCTCGACCGCGGTCTCGCCCAGGCCTCGCGGGTGCTGGCGCTGCAGCGCGAACAGGCGCGGCTGAGCGGCACGATGGGCGAGTTGACCGCGCAGGGCGGCCAGGCCGAAGAACGCATCACCGAGATCGATATCGAGGTGCTGAAACTGGGCACCCAACGCCGGGAAGAGGCGATCACTCGCCTGCGCGACCTGCAGTTCCGCGAGCTGGAGCTGGCCGAACAGCGCCGCTCGCTGCTCGAACGGCTGAGCCGCATGGACATCCGCGCGCCGGTCTCGGGCATCGTCTACGGCAAGACGGTCTTCACCCCGCGCTCGGTAATCCGGCCGGCCGATCCGGTGCTTTTCCTGATCCCGCAAGACCGCCCGCTGGTGATCGCCTCGCGGGTCGAGCCGATCCATATCGACCAGGTCTTTGTCGGCCAGGAGGTCGTGGTGCGGTTTTCGGCCTTCGACGCTCGCACCACGCCGGAAATGCTGGGTGTGGTCACGCAGGTCTCGGCCGACGCCTTTGTCGACGAGGCGACCCAGGGCACGTTCTATCGGGCCGAGATCGAGCTTGGCGAGGACGAGTTGACCAAACTGCCCGAGGGCCTGACGCTGATCCCCGGCATGCCGGTCGAGGCCTTCATCCGGACCGAAGACCGCTCGCCGCTGGCCTATCTGGTCAAGCCGCTGACCGACTATTTCGCCAAGGCCTTCCGCGAAAGCTAAACCCCGCACCCAAACGCCGCCGAAAGGTCTCGGACAAGGCCTTCCGAACGGCGATGACCCCGTGTAGCGTCGCGCCGAACCTAGGAGAACAGCCATGCCCGGATCGATCGAAACCCGCCTTGCAGAGCTGGGTGTCACCCTGCCCGACGCCCCTGCCCCGGCCGCCAACTACGTGCCGAGCGTCCGGGTCGGAGACATCCTGTATGTCTCGGGCCAGGTGAGCCAGACCGCCGATGGCTTCATCCGAGGTAAGCTCGGGCATGACATGTCCGTCGAGGACGGCGCCGCCGCTGCCAAGAGCTGCGCCATCAGCCTGCTCGCCCAGGTCAAGGCCGCCTGCGGCGGGGACATCGACCGCCTGGTCCGCGCCGTCAAGCTGACCGGCTTCGTCAACTCCACCGACGACTTCACCGACCAGCCGAAGGTGATCAACGGCGCCTCGGATTTCTTGGTCGAAGTGTTGGGCGAGGCCGGCCGGCACGCCAGATCCGCCGTCTCCGCGGCCGCACTACCCTTGGGCGTCGCGGTCGAGATCGAGGGCATCTTCCAGATCGAATGACCCCGCTCGACCCGCTGTTCCTGACCCGGCCGCTCGCGCACCGGGGCTATCACGATGCGGCCGCGGGCGTGCCGGAGAACTCCCGTGCCGCCTTCGGCGCAGCCATCGCGGCGGGCTATGGCATCGAACTCGACGTGCAGCTGTCGTCAGACCACCAGGCGATGGTGTTCCACGACTACCACCTCGGTCGCCTGACCGCCGAGACCGGATCGGTCCGCACGCGCAGCAGGGCCGATCTGGCGCGCATACGCCTGGACGACAGCGCCGAGACGATCCCCGCGCTGGCCGACATCCTTGCCCTCGTCGCCGGGCGCGCGCCGCTGCTGATCGAGATCAAGGACCAGGACGGCGAGATGAGGCGCGGTGTCGGCCCGCTCGAACGCGCGGTGGCCCGCGATCTGCAGGGTTACGACGGGCCAGTCGCGGTGATGTCTTTCAACCCTCACGCCATGGAGATCTTCGCCGCGGCCGCGCCGCAGGTGCCGCGGGGCCTGACGACCTGCGCCTACCAGCCGCATGACTGGCCACACCTGCCCGACGAGGTGTTCGAGCATCTACGTGAGGTTCCGCATTACGACCGTCTTGGCGTGACCTTTGTCAGTCACCGCGCCACCGACCTCTCCCGCCCGCGAATCGCCGAGTTGAAGGCTCAGGGCGCCCACATCCTGTGCTGGACCGTGCGCTCGCACGAGGAGGAGGCCCAGGCCCGCCACGTCGCCCACAACATCACCTTCGAAGGCTACGCCGCCGAGTTCCCGCCACCTTGACGCCCCGCGCCCGTGCGCCACACTCTAGGCCATCCCAGCGGAACCATAGGGCACATGCGCGAAACGAGAATCGAGATCGACGTGCTCGGCAGTCTGGCTGAGATCGACCCTGCCGATTGGGACGCCTGCGCCTGCCCGGAAGCTGTCGAAGGCCAGCGCCCGATCGATCCATTCACCACCCACCGCTTCCTGCGCGCATTGGAAACCTCAGGCTCCGTCGGCACCGGCACCGGCTGGTCCCCGCGCCACATCACCGCAAAGATGGACGGCCAGATCATCGCCGCCGCGCCGCTCTACGCCAAGGGCCACAGCCAGGGCGAATACATCTTCGACCACAATTGGGGCCACGCTTTTGAGCGCGCCGGCGGCCGCTATTACCCGAAACTGCAGATCGCCGTCCCTTTCACCCCCGCCACAGGCCGCCGCTTCCTGGTGAAGCCCGGGCTCGAGGAGATGGGCCAAAGCGCCCTCGTTCAGGGCGCCGTGCAACTCGCCGCCGAAAACCGCCTGTCCTCGATCCACGTCACCTTCTGCACCGAGGAAGAGGCTCAGGCCGGCGAAAAGATGGGCCTTCTGCACCGCGTCACCGACCAGTTCCACTGGGTCAACCGCGGCTATGCAGATTTCGAGGCCTTCCTCGCCGACCTGTCTTCGCGCAAGCGCAAGAACATCCGCCGGGAACGCGCGCAGGCCAACGATTTCGGCGGCACGATCCACGAGCTCACCGGCGACCAGATCGAACCGCAGCACTGGGACGCGTTCTGGCGATTCTACCAGGACACCGGCGCGCGCAAGTGGGGCACGCCCTACCTGACCCGCGCCTTCTTCGACGAAGCGCACGCGCATCTGCGCGACGACATTCTGCTGGTCCTCGCCGAACGCAACGGCCAATACGTCGCTGGCGCGCTCAACTTCATCGGCCGCGAGACGCTCTTCGGCCGCTACTGGGGCTGCACCGAGGACCACCCCTGCCTGCATTTCGAGCTCTGCTATTACCGCGCCATCGACTACGCGATCCGCCACGGGTTGCAGCGCGTCGAGGCCGGCGCCCAGGGTCAGCACAAACTCGCCCGCGGATACCTTCCGGTCCATTGCCACTCGCTGCACTGGATCGCCGATTTGGGCTTCCGCGAGGCGATCGAACAATACCTGCAAGCCGAACGCGCCGCGGTCACCGAGGATATCGAGGTGCTCACCGCCTACGGCCCGTTCCGCAAAACCCTGTCGGAGGATCCATGACCGAACCGCTCACCGAGGCCAACCGAGAGGCCCTGCTGGAACCGCTCTTCGAGACCGGCTGGCAGATGCACGACAGCCGCGACGCGATCACTAAGACCTACACCTTCGCCGACTTCACCGAGGCTTTCGCCTGGATGACCGCCGCCGCGCTCTGGGCCGAGAAATGGAACCACCACCCGGAATGGTTCAACGTCTACAAGACGGTGGAGGTGACGCTGTCCACTCACGACGTCGGCGGCCTGTCGGACCTCGATGTCAAGCTCGCCAGCAAGCTGGACGCCTTGGCGAATTAGACACTAACCCGGCTTCTTCTCGGTCCAAATACGCCCGCCGGAGGCGATCCGAACCGCGAAATCAAAGGCGGCGCTCGGTCAAAGCGTCGCCTCGCAACTGGCAGAAAAACCGCGCGCGGTAGCGCTCAACTAGGTCACCCCGGGCCCGTCAAATCGCCGCCAGCATCGCCTCGCCGCCCGATACCTCGCAGACGCCCGGGGCTTCCTCGCGGTGCAGCACCTTCACCACGCCGTCCTCGACATACATCGCATAGCGCGACGACCGGTCGATCAGCCCCGCGGGCGGCGCCGAGAAATCCATGCCCATCGCCTTGGTGAACGTCGCTTCGGAATCGGCCAGCATCGTCAGGCCCGCCCCCGTCGCCCCGGTCGCTTCCCCCCAGGCATCCATCACGAACGGGTCGTTGACCGAAACGCAGATGATCTCGTCCACGCCCTTGTCGTCGAACGCCTCCTTGGTGCGGATGAAACTCGGCACATGCGCTGAACTGCAGGTCGGCGTGTAGGCCCCGGGCACGGCGAAGACGATCACCTTGCGCCCCGCCAGCTTGCCAGACAGCTCCACCACCTCGGGCCCGTTGTCGCCTATCCGCACCAAGCTCGCCGCCGGTACCCTGTCGCCCTCGCCAATCGCCATCTGTCCGTCCCTTCGTCAATTGCGTTTCGATCTCTGCCGGATATAGGTGGGCGGCGCGGGCGGACCAGATCGGCAGGGGGACGGACATGGACAAGATCGTCGTCATCGGCGCGGGCCAGGCGGGCGCCTCGCTGGTGGCCAAGCTGCGCAGTCTCGGCCACACCGGTCCGATCACCCTGATCGGAGAAGAAAACGCCCCGCCCTACCAACGTCCGCCGCTCAGCAAGAAATACCTGCTCGGCGAAATGGAGCTCGAGCGCCTCTATCTCCGCCCCGAAAGCTTCTACGCCGAGAATGCAATCGAGCTTTTGACCAATGACACCGCCATTGCAATCGACCGCACCGACAAGGTGGTGATCGCCGGCGGCCAGCAGATCGCCTACGACCAACTCGCGCTCTGCACCGGCTCGGTCCCCCGCCGCCTGCCTGGCGCCATCGGTGGCGAGCTCGGCGGCGTCCATGTGGTCCGCACGCTCGCCGATGTCGACACCATGGCCCCCGAGGTCCGCGAAGGCGCTCGCGCGCTGATCGTCGGCGGCGGCTATATCGGGCTCGAGGCCGCCGCGGTCGCCGCCAAGAAAGGCCTGCACGTCACCCTCGTTGAGCTCGAGGACCGTATCCTCAAACGCGTCGCCGCACGCGAGACCGCCGACTACATCCGCGCCGAACACGCCCGCCACGGCGTCGACATCCGTGAGGGCACCGGCCTCGACCGCCTTACCGGCACACCCGATGTCACGGGTGCCATCTTGACCGACGGAACCGAGCTCCCCGTCGATCTCGTCATCGCCGGTATCGGCATCACCCCTGCTACCGAACTGGCCGAAATGGCCGGGTTAGAGACCGAGAACGGCATCAAGACCGACGCCCAAGGTCGTACGAGTGACCCGTCAATCTGGGCCGCCGGCGACTGCGCCAGCTTCCCCTACAAAGGCCGCCGCATCCGCCTCGAAAGCGTGCAGAACGCCATCGACCAGGCCGAATGCGTCGCCGAAAACATGCTCGGTGCGGGCAAGGACTACGCCTCGGTCCCCTGGTTCTGGTCTGACCAATACGACCTGAAACTGCAGATCGCCGGACTGCACGACGGTTATGACCGCGTCGTCACCCGCCCGGGCGCCGACGGCGCCGCCTCGTTCTGGTACTTCAACGGCAACCGGTTCCTCGCCGTCGACGCCATGAACGACGCCCGTGCCTACATGATCGGCAAGCGGCTGTTGGAGATGGGCAAATCGCCCGACCCCGCCGTCATCGTGGACTCGAACGTCGACCTCAAACCCCTCCTCAGAGCCTGATGCGCATCATCGCCGGCGCCAAACGCGGGCTGCGCCTCGTCTCCGTGGGCGCGGGCGACACCGCCGCGCATCTGCGACCCACCTCCGACCGTGTCCGAGAGAGCCTGTTCAACGTGCTTACCTCCGGCCGCTACAACGATCCTATCACTGGCGCCCGCGTCCTCGACCTCTTCGCCGGCACCGGCGCCCTTGGTTTCGAGGCCCTGTCCCGCGGCGCCGCCCACGTCACCTTTGTCGACGACGGCGCCAAGGCCCGCGCCCTGATCCGCGAGAACACCGCCGCGATGCAGGCCGGCGGCCAGGTCAAGCTTTTCCGCCGCGACGCCACCCGTCTCGGCCAGAACCAGGCCGCCCCCTTCACCCTGGTCTTCCTGGATCCGCCTTACGGCCAGAACCTCGGTGAACAGGCTCTAACATGCGCCAAATCCGGCAACTGGCTCGCCCCGTACGCCCTGATCGTCTGGGAGGAAAACGCGCCGCAAGCCGCGCCCGAGGGTTTCACCCCCCACGACACCCGCCGCTACGGCGACACCCACATTACCATCCTCGAGCACGAACCATGACCCTTCCCGCCCTCGTCCTCTTCGACTGCGACGGCGTGCTCGTCGATAGCGAACCGATTACCAACGCGCTGCTGCAAGAGGACCTCGCCACCCGCGGCCTGTCGCTCAGCTTCGACCAGATCGACCGCCTGTTCACCGGCGGCACCATGCGCGGTGTCGGCGAGCAGGCCAGGGCGATGGGCGCCGACATCCCCGACGACTGGGTCGAGGGCTTCTACGTCAAGATGCACGCCCGCCTCGCCCAAGGCACGCCCGCCATAGATGGTATCGAAAACGTCCTCGATCGCCTCGACGCCGCGCAAATCCCCTACGCCGTCGGCTCCAACGGCAGCCTGGAAAAGATGGCGATCACCCTCGGCCAGCACCCGCGCCTGCAGGAGCGCCTCAAAGATCGCCTCTACTCCGCTCATACCCTCGGCGTCGCCAAACCCGACCCCGGCCTATACCTCGCCGCTGCGCGGGACATGGGCGTCGCACCCCAACGCACGGCCGTCATCGACGATAGCCCGTCCGGCTGCCGCGCCGCGCAACGCGCCGGCATGCGTTGCTTCGGCTATGCGGCCCACGGCGACGGCGCCCGCCTCGCCGCCGAGGGCGCGCAGGTCTTCCACGCCATGGCTGACCTCCCTACCCTCCTGCAAATTTGACCGACGCACCCCTTCGCAAACCCCGGTCCCCGCGCTATCGTGAGCCCCATGCTGACCGCACTTGCCGATTTCTGGGACTGGTCGCCACCGCTTGAGGCAACCAAAACGCCAAAGCCGAAACCGCGCCCGCAACCGGTCTTCATCGGCGACATCCTATTGACCCGCGGAGGCGAGCCCGAACTGCTGCGCCGTTGGCGCGAAGACGCCGACCGCAACGCCGACTGACCGCTTCGGTTTCACGCATTCCCCGCAAGCGGCAAAACGGCTACCCCTGTCGTAACACCCAAGGGGAGGGGACATGCCGGGCAGCCTGATCACATCCGAACTCGACTTCGACGCCGAAGGCAAACAGACCGGGTTCCTCCGCCTGCCGCACTCCACGCATCACAGCGCCTATGGCTGGATCCCGATCCCCATCACCCAGATCAAGAACGGTACCGGCCCAACTCTGCTGTTGATCGCAGGCATCCACGGCGACGAATTCGAAGGCCAGATCGCCCTCACCAAACTCGCCCGCGACCTCACCCCCGACGACATCCAGGGCCGCCTGATCCTGCTGCCCATGGCCAACGCCCCCGCCGCCCGCGCGGGCTTGCGCACTTCGCCCATCGACGGCGGCAACCTCAACCGCACCTTCCCCGGCGATCCGCACGGCACCCCGACCCAGATGATCGCACATTACCTGGAAACCGAGCTGATCCCGCAGGCGGATGTCTTGGTCGACCTGCATTCCGGCGGCGCCTCGCTCTACTACCCGCCGACCCTGCTGCGCGGCCTCGGGCACAGCGCCGACGAGACCGCCCGGCTCAAGGACCTGCAAGCCGCCTTCGACCTGCCGTACGCCTGGGTCTTCACCAGCGGCGGCGGCCGCGGCTCCACCGCCCGCACCGCCATGGGCGCCTCCAATCGCGCTGGAATCGTCTCTATCATGGCCGAACTCGGCGGTGCCGGGGCGCTGTCGAAGGACATCCTCGCCCGCACCGAGCGCGGCCTGAAACGTATCCTGCACGCCCTCGACATGCTGCCCGGCTACACCCCGGACCCAGCGCAAGGCACCCGAGAACTGCACGCTCAGGGCTCGGTCTACGCCCGCGACGCCGGCGTCTTCGAGCCCTTCAAGGACATCGGCGACCTAGTTGCCGAAGGCGAGCCTGCCGGCCAAATCCACGACCCCCTCACTTTGGACAAAGCCCCGATTGAGGTCCCGTCACCTTACGCCGGCATCGTCCTCGCCAAACGCCCGCTCGCTAGCGTTGAGCCGGGCGACGCCGTCTTTCAGATCGCCCGCGACGCCGAGCCGCGCTGATGGAGTTCAACTTCGATCACCCGCCCGACCGCCGCACCGTCCCGGCGCTCAAGACCCACCGTATGGTCCTCGGCGAGGGCAACGAACACCTCTTTGCCGCCGGTGTCGCCGACATGGATTTTGAGGTTGCGCCGCCGATCCGAGACGCCCTCACTCAGCGCCTGCAACACGGCATCTTCGGCTACGAGGCCGTGCCCGACGGCCTGATCCCCGCCCTCACCGGCTGGCTCGACACCCGCCACCGCTGGCAAGTCGACTCCGACCACACCTTGCGCGCCCCGAACGCGCTCAACGCACTCGCCATCGCCGCCTCGCTGTTCTCGGATGAAGGCGAGGGCATCATCGTCCAGCCCCCGGTCTTCTTCGACTTCTTCGACATCATCCGCGAAAACCACCGAACCGTCGTCGAAAACCCGCTGATTCTGGGCGACGGCCGCTACGAGATGGATTTCGACGGCCTCGAAGCGCTCGCTGCCGACCCGCAAAATCGTATTCTATTCCTCTGCAACCCGCACAACCCGGTTGGCCGGGTCTGGACCCGCGCGGAACTCACACGCCTCGCAGAGATTTGCCTTCGCAACGACGTGCTCGTCGTCGCCGACGAGCTTCACGGCGACATGACCTTTGCCGGCCATGCCTACACGCCCTTCGCGGCAATAGACCCTAATGCGGCGCAAAACAGCATCACGATTCTGTCTCCGGCCAAGAGCTTCAACATCGCGGGCTGCTGTGCGGCCTTCACCGTCGTCCCGGATCCCAACCGCCGCGCCGCGGTCAAAGTCGAAAACAGCCGACTGACGGTCAACAAGAACAACGCCTTTGCCAATGTCGCGATGGAGGCCGCATACCGCGACGGCGGCCCCTGGCTCGACGCCGTCCTGGGCTATCTCGCCGGCAATCTCGATCTTGTGTGCGCCCGCATCGCCGACATCCCCGGCGTCAAGCTGATCGAGCCCGAGGGCACCTTCCTCGTCTGGCTCGATTTCCGCGCCATCGGTCTCACATCAGATGCCCTGCACACCTTCCTACGGGAAAGGGCCCAATGGGCGGTGACTCGCGGCATCGCGTTCGGGCCGCAGGGCGCCGGGTTCGCCCGTCTCAACATCGCCTGTCCTCGCGCCCGCCTGGCCGAGGCGCTCGACGGCCTGCACAGCGCGGTCGCCCGGCACACGGGTTGATCACCCGCCACTGGCCCGCCCGCCCGCAGCCGGAGGCGAGGACGGGAAGAACCGGCGCCGTGCGCAGCACGGCACATCAACTTCAACAGTCCGTCGGTCTAAGTCCAGGTAGGATGGAACCGACCGGCGGGCGACAGGGTGAAGAGCTCGCAGCCCTCAGCCGTCACCCCGACGGAATGCTCGAACTGCGCTGACAGGGATTTGTCGCGGGTCACCGCCGTCCAGTCGTCGGCCAGGACCTTGGTCTCTGGCCGGCCCAGGTTCACCATCGGCTCGATGGTGAAGAACATGCCCTCTTCCAGCATCGGGCCCGTCCCCGGCCGCCCGTAATGCAAGACGTTCGGCGGCGCGTGAAACACCCGCCCCAACCCGTGGCCGCAAAAGTCGCGGACCACCGACATCCGATTGGCCTCGACGAAGCTTTGGATCGCGTGCCCGATATCGCCGAAGGTGTTGCTCGGCTTCACCGCGCCGATGCCGCGGAACAGTGCGTCGTGAGTGACCTGGATCAGCCGCTCCGCCCGCCGGCTGAGCTTGCCTGCCACGAACATCCGGCTGGTATCGCCGTACCAGCCGTCGACAATCACCGTGACGTCGATGTTCAAAATATCGCCGTCCTTCAGGACTTTCGGACCCGGAATGCCGTGACACACCACATGGTTGACCGAGATGCACGAGGCATGCTGATAGCCCTTGTAGCCAATCGTCGCCGATTTCGCCCCAGCCTCGTCGACCATCCGTTCGATCGCGGTATCGAGCGCGCCGGTAGACTGCCCAACCTGGACCATCGGCGCCACCGCATCGAGGATCTCCGCCGCCAGGCGCCCCGCCTTGTGCATGCCGGCGAAATCCGCCGCCTCGTAGATACGGATGCCGTCCTTGGTCAGCCGTCCCCGGTTGCGCTCGTCCACGCAAGTTCTCCTGAAGTCGAATCGGGCCTTACATAGGCGAGGCGCCGAAAAAGAGCCAGAGCCGCGCCGCCCCTTGCAACGCGGCGCGATCCTGCTCAGTCTGCCGCCCAAGTCGCTTTGACCCAAGTCCGTTGCGGAGACCGCCCCAATGCGCCCATTCCTGATTCTGATCGTCCTCCTCGCTGGCCAGAGCGTAGCGGCCGACACCTGCCGCGACGAGATTGCGGCGCTCTACGATGGCCCGCTCGACCCGTTCCAGCGCCCACCGCACCGGCAGATCGTCCAACAGTTTGACGCCGAGGGAAACCCGACGCGGGCTTACCGCAACACCGTCGAGACCCCGCTGCGCACCATCGCCGGAGAGCCTGCCGCTGGCTTCTTCACCATGGCCATCGACCGCGAGCTCTGGAACGGGCCGTCCGAGACCGGCCCCTGGTCCAAGAACCCGGCCCAGATGCCGGAAGGGCGCGAGGCCACGTTGCGCCAGCAATACGCCGACCAACGCGAGAACCTGACCGACACGGTCTGCCACGGCATCACGGCAGAGGGCCTTGTGCACTACAGCTACCGCACGCAAACCAATCCGGATGCGACCGGCGGATTCTTTGGCAGTCTCGACCAGATCTGGCTCGATCCCGAGATCGGCCAGATTGTGCGATTCGAAATGACCGAGTTCGTGAACCCCTGGACCGAGGGCGTGTCGCAGGACCGTCACGTAATCGAGGTCGAGTTCGATCCGGTGATCCAGGTCGCACCGCCCGAGTGATCAGATCTCAATCGGTACCGGCGCCCGCAGGGTGACGCCGTCGCGCGAGATTGCGGTGTCGTAGCAGATCGCCTCGACCCCGGCGGCGCGGGCCTTGCGGAAAGCCTCGGCGTAGGTCGGATCGATGTCATCGGCCAGCCGGAACCGGGCACAATCGGTCCTCTGCACCAGATAGACCATCACCGCGCGGTGCCCGGCGGCCACCATCGCCGCCAGTTCGTCGAGATGCCGCGCGCCGCGCGCAGTGACGCTGTCGGGAAACTCGGCCCAATCGCCTTCGCGCCGCAGATGCACGTTCTTAACCTCGACATAGGCGTCGCGAAGCCCGGGCTCGGTCAGCAAGAAATCGACCCGGCTTTTCTGGCCGTACTTCACTTCGGGCCGCACCCCGCCATAGGACGCCAATTCGGCGATCGCCCGGGCCGCTAGTGCCTCCTTCACCACGCGGTTCGGCACCGCGGTGTCGATCCCCGACCAATGCCCGCCGGGAAACTCGACCAGCCGCCATCCGTAGCGAAGCTTCTTCTTGGGGTCGTCGTTCCGCTCCAGCCAGCAGCGCAGGCCGGGGTCCTTGAGCCCCATCATCGAGCCGGGGTTGGGGCAATGGGCGACCACTTCGCGGCCGTCTTCCAGAACCATGTCGGACAGAAACCTGTTGTAGCGGCGGATCAGGCGGGCGGGGATTAGGGGGGTTTGAAAGCGCATGGCCAACCACCTATACCGCGCGCCAAATCCTTCGAAGGATTTGGGGCCAAGAATTTTCGAAAATTCTTGCCCACGCCAGAGGAGACCGCAATGCCCAACCCAACCGCCGCGATGCTTGTGATCGGCGACGAGATCCTGTCGGGCCGGACCCGCGACGCCAACATGCACCATCTGGCGGGCGAGCTGACGAAGGTGGGCATCGACCTCAAAGAGGTGCGAGTCGTCAGCGACGACCCCACCGCCATCGTTGCCGCCGTGAACGCGCTTCGAAGCGCGTTCGACCATCTCTTCACGTCCGGCGGCATCGGCCCGACCCACGACGACATCACCGCCGACTGCATCGCCGCGGCCTTCGGCGTTGAAAACGGCGTCCGGGACGACGCCCGCGCGGTGCTGCAGGCACATTATGACCGCGAGGGGATCGAACTGAACGCGGCCCGCCTGCGCATGGCCCGCATCCCCGAGGGCGCGGCGCTGATCGACAACCCGGTCTCTGCCGCGCCGGGCTTCACCTTGGGCAACGTGCATGTCATGGCCGGCGTGCCGCGCATCTTCGCCGCCATGCTCGCCGGCTTGTTGCCGAGCCTGCAGGGCGGCGCGCCGGTCATCTCGCAGACGCTGCGCATCGAACGGGCCGAAGGCGAGATCGCCGGCCCGCTCGGCGCAATGGCCGCGGCGCATCCCGCGCTGTCCTTCGGGTCCTATCCGTACCAGCGCGACGGCCGCTTCGGCGCCAATGTGGTGATCCGCGGCCAGGATGGCGATGCGGTCGCCGCCGCTGCACGCGACCTCGTCGCCGCGCTCGGGGGCGTCCCGGTGTGACCCTGCCGGAGGGGCCCGCGCTGATCGGAGTGGTCGAGGCCACCTGGCCCCCGGCCCGCGCCACGCGCCTCGGCCCATGGACGATCCGCGACGGCCGGGGCGGCGGCCAGCGCGTCGCCGCAACCACCGCGGAGGCGCCGGTTATCGCGGCCGATCTGGTTGCGGCCGAACGAGCCATGGCCGAGCTCGACCAGCCCAGCCTCTTCATGATCCGCCCTGGAGAGGGGGTGCTCGACGCGCTGCTTGAGGCCAGCGGTTATCGGATCAAGGACCCGGTAGCGCTCTATGCCATCGAGACCACCCAGCTCACCGACGGGCCTCTTCCGCCGGTGTCGGCGTTCCACATCTGGCCGCCCTTGGCGATCATGGCCGATCTCTGGGCCGCGGGCGGTATCGGGCCTGGGCGGCTGGCGGTGATGGACCGCGCCGAGGCGCCGAAGACGGCGATCCTGGCGCGGCAGAAGGACCAGCCGGCGGGCGCGGCCTTTGTCGCCTGCGCCGGTGACATCGCCATGATCCACGCCATCGAGGTCACCCCGCCGCTGCGCCGGCACGGCGTCGGTGCCAACATCCTGCGCGCCGCTGCCCATTGGGCACAAGATCGGGGCGCGCGATTCCTGACCCTGGCAGTGACCCGCGAGAACGGGCCCGCCAATGCGCTCTACGCTTCCCTCGGGATGCAGGTTGTGGGACAGTATCACTACAGAATAAAGTAGGGCGCCCAACGCCCTGGAGCAGGTATGCCAGACCCGAAAAGCCCCCCGACCGCGCTCGATCTGCCGATGGTCGATCCGCTGCCGGAGGCGACGCAGAAATACTTCGACATCTGCCGCGACAAGCTGGGCCTCGTGCCCAACGTGCTGAAGGCCTACGCCTTCGATATCGACAAGCTCAACACCTTCACGGCGATGTATAACGACCTGATGCTGGGCGAGAGCGGGCTGAGCAAGCTCGAGCGCGAGATGATCGCGGTGGTGGTCAGTTCGATCAATCGCTGCTGGTATTGCCAGGTCGCCCATGGCGCCGCGGTGCGCGAGCTTTCGGGCGATCCGGTTCTGGGCGAGCGAATGGTGATGAACTATCGCACCGCAGATCTCGATCCGCGGCAGCGGGCGATGCTGGACTTTGCCGCCAAGCTCACAACAGCCAGCGCCACCGTCGAAGAGCACGACCGGCAGGCGTTACGAGACGTCGGCTACAGCGACCGCGACATCTTCGACATCGCCAGCGTCGCCGCCTTCTTCAACATGACAAACCGCGTGGCCTCGGCCGTCGACATGCAACCGAACGACGCCTACCACGCCGCCCATAGATGAGCCTGCGCGCCGCCCTCTTGGCCTCGGTCTTCTTTGCCCCTGAGGCGCAGGCCCTGTCGCTGGAATTCCCTGCGCTTGCGACTCCCATGGCCGAGCAGTCAGAATCCAAGGACAGCTATTTCGTTCCAACCACACCGTTCCAGGACGGGTCCGTTATCGGTATTACCGCTGAAGGCGCCGTGACGCAGCAGTCTTGGAAGGTCGGCGGCGGCAGCCTGACCACACTTCAGATCCTGGCACCTCTTCGTGAACAGCTCGGCGATGCCGGATACGAGACGATCTATGAATGCGAGGCCCAGATCTGCGGCGGCTTCGATTTTCGCTACGAGATCGACATCCTACCGGAACCGGACATGCATGTGAACTTGGGTGACTATCGGTACCACGCGGCGCGACGCGCACATGACGAGGGCCCGGAATACGCCGTGCTGATCGTCAGCCGCAGCGCCAACGCCGGGTTCGTGCAACTCACCCGCGTCGGCAGAGCCCAGCCCGAAGCCGCGGCCACGACCTCCACCAAAACACCGGCGCCCAACGCCTCTCTCGCGCCGACTGGCCCGATCGGCGATCAGCTCGAAGCGCACGGCCATGCCACCCTTGACGACCTCTATTTCCAGACCGGCTCGTCCGAGCTTGGCCCGGACAGTTTTGCCTCGCTCGCCAGTCTCGCCGAATACCTCGCGGCCCGGCCAGACCGTCGGGTTGTGCTGGTTGGTCATACCGATGCTCAGGGCGCGCTGGACCGCAACGTCGCCCTGTCAGAACGCCGCGCGCGGGCAGTGATGGAACGCCTGATCAAGCAACACGACGTGCCCGCGGGCCAGGTCGACGCCAAGGGGGTCGGCTATCTGGCGCCGCGCGCCAGCAACCTCACCGAAGAAGGCCGGGCACAAAACAGAAGGGTCGAGGCGATTCTCACCTCGACCGAGTAGTGCACCTTCACGGATGAAGTCTTACCAGTTGTCTGGTCCCTTGTCGGCGAAGTGGTGGACAAGGAAATCGATGAACGCCCGCACTTTGGGCTGCGTGAATCTGCCCGGCGGATAGACCGCGTAAATGCCCTGGGTCTCGACCGGCAGCTCCGGGATCGCCTCTTCGACCAGGCCCTGGTCCAGCGCGTCGGCGTAAAGGAAACTCGGCAGATAGGCGATGCCCAGGCCCGAGATCGCGGCATTCAACAGCGATTGGCCGTCGTTCACGCTGAGCCAGCCGGCGGTGCGCACCTGGCGTTTTTCGCCCGAGGGCGCGGTCAGCCGCCAGACATTGCCCGAGGACTGGCTAGAATAGTGCAGAAGCTTGTGCTCGTTCAGATCGTCGATCTTCTGGGGCCGCCCGTATTTGCCGAAATAGTCCGGCGCGCCAATCATGCGCTTGGTGGTCTCGGTCAGCTTGCGGGCGCGCAAGGTCGAATCCTCCAGTTCGCCGATGCGGACGGCCATATCGAAGCCTTCCGAGATCAGCTCGACGTAGCGATTGTTCAGCACCATGTTGACGGTTACCTCGGGGAAGTCGGACAGAAATTCCCCAAGCACCGGCGACAGGTGGTTGACACCGAAATCCGTGGCGACGCTGATCCTGAGAAGCCCCGAGGGCGCGGATTGCATTGAGGTGACCAGCGCGTCGGCCTCGCCGGCGTCGTTCAGAACCCGGCGGGCGCGATCGTAATAGGCCAAGCCGATCTCGGTGGGGCTGACGCGGCGGGTGGTGCGGTTGAGCAGGCGTGCGCCCAGCCGGGCCTCCAGCGACGAGACGTGTTTCGACACGGCGGACTTGGAGATCCCCATCTTCTTGGCCGCGTCGGTAAACCCGCCCTGGTCGACGACCGTCGCAAAGGCCTCCATTTCCGTCAATCTGTCCATCTCGGTCCCGTTCGTTCTGCGCGCCCCGCACCGCCGGGTTATCGGCGCGAAATCTGGCAGGAATGCGAAACCGCCCGGACAATAGGAAGGTTTTATGTGGGATCGTTTTGGGCAAGGAAACGCATTAACGGCGTGGGGCGACTCGCGCCTTGGTTGCGTTTCAAGCGTGCGTTGTAGAGGGTTTCAAGGCGTTGAGCGTGGCAAACACGGCAGGTCAGAGCGTCGCCGCCAGCCTTGATCCCTGGTCGATGGCGCGTTTGGCGTCAAGCTCGGCAGCCACGTCGGCGCCGCCGATCACGTGGGCGACGATCCCGGCGGCGGAAAGGCGGTCGGCCAGGGACCGTTCCGGCTCTTGCCCGGCGCACAGCACCACGGTGTCAGCCTCGATCAACGTCGGGTTGTCGCGCGCCTCGCCAAACGAGATGTGTAGCCCGGCCGCGTCGATGCGCTCGTAATTCACCCCGCCGATCATCTTGACGCCCTTCATCTTCAGCGCGCTGCGGTGGATCCAGCCGGTGGTCTTGCCCAGCCGCTTGCCCAGTTTCTCGGCCTTGCGCTGCAACAGCGTGACCGCTCGTGCCGGGGTCTCGGGTTGCGGCCCTGAAGGCGCCAGCCCGCCCGGAGTCTCGGACGGGTCACCCACGCCCCATTCGGCCTTCCACAGCGAAAGATCCTCGGTCGGGCTTTCGCCGGCATGGACCAGGAATTCGGCCACGTCGAAGCCGATGCCCCCCGCCCCGACGATGGCGACCCGCGTGCCCACCTCCGCGCCGCCGCGCAACACATCGACATAGCTGACCACGTTCGGCCCGTTCTGCCCCGGAACGCCCGGATCGCGCGGCAGAACCCCGGTGGCCACGACCACCTCGTCGAACCCGCGCAAGGCCTCGACATCCGCCACTGCGCCCAGCCGGACCTCGACCCCGGCCGCGCTCAGTGACGCTGCGTACCAATCGACCAGCCCATGGAATTCTTCTTTGCCGGGGATCACTCGCGCCATGTTGAGCTGCCCGCCGATCCGGTCGTCCTTGTCGAAAAGCGTCACGCGATGCCCGCGCTCGGCCGCCACCAGCGCCGTCGACATGCCCGCCGGGCCGGCGCCGACGATGGCGATGTCTTTCGGCTTGGCGGCCGGGGCATAGCGCAGCTCGGTCTCGTAACAGGCCCGCGGGTTGACCAGGCAGGACGAGATCTTGCCGCTGAACGTGTGGTCCAGGCAGGCCTGATTGCAGGCGATGCAGGGCGCGATCAGCGCCGCCTCACCGCGCTCCGCCTTGGCCACGAACTGCGAGTCGGCCAGGAAGGGCCGCGCCATCGACACCATGTCGGCGCAGCCCTCGGCTAGGACCGCCTCGGCCACCTCTGGCGTATTGATCCGGTTCGAGGTGATCAGCGGCACGGACACTTCGCCCATAAGCTTTTGCGTGACCCAGGAGAACGCCCTGCGCGGCACCGAGGTGGCGATCGTCGGGATCCGCGCCTCGTGCCAGCCGATACCAGTGTTGAGGATCGTCGCGCCTGCAGCCTCGATCGCCTTGGCCAGCGTCACCACCTCGTCCCAGGTCGACCCCTCCGGCACCAGGTCGATCATCGACAGCCGGTAGATCACAATGAAATCGTCCCCGACGGCGCCGCGCACCCGCTTGACCACCTCGACTGGCAGCCGCATCCGGTTCTCGTAAGCACCACCCCAGCGGTCGGTGCGCTTGTTGGTGTGGGTGACCAGGAACTGGTTGAGGAAATAGCCCTCGGACCCCATCACCTCGACCCCGTCGTAACCGGCCTCGTGCGCCCGAACGGCGGCGGTGGCGATGTCGGCGATCTGTTTCTCGATGCCGTCTTCGTCCAATTCCTTCGGCGGGAAGGGCGAGATCGGCGATTTGACTGGCGACGGCGCCACGCAGTCGGGCGAATAGGCATATCGCCCCGCATGCAGGATCTGCATCGCGATCTTTCCGCCTTCTCCGTGCACCCGGTCCGTCACCACACGGTGGTTCGCGATATCCTCGTTCGAAAACAACCCTGCCGCACCGGGAAAAACCCCGCCTTCCCGGTTCGGCGCCATGCCGCCGGTGACCATCAGCCCGACGCCACCGGCCGCGCGTTCGGCATAGAAGGTGGCCACCCGGTCCCAATCCTTGGTCTCTTCCAGACCGGTATGCATCGAGCCCATCAGGACGCGGTTCTTCAGCGTGGTGAAACCCAGATCCAGCGGGGCCAGAAGATGCGGAAACTCGGTCATGGCGTCCTCCCAATCCGGCGCAGAATAGGCGCGCGGCCACCCTTGTCACGCAAAACGCCGCGTCAAGCCCTACCTCGGCCCAACTATCGCCAGAATTGTGCGGCACCTCTGCGCGACCGGACCCTGGGGAGTGTCGCATGAACCTCGACAGACTGCGCAGCATCCTGCAATCGCTCTTGATCAGTGTGGCCATCTACCCGGTCGTGCTGGTGGGCGTGTGGGGCCTGCTGGCCCTGGGCACACTTGCAACCAATATGCAGATGCCGACCGATACGATGCCGCTGGTCTACGGTCTGGTTTTCGCCGTGCTCACCGTCGCCTTGATCGACATCCTCGGCGTGGCCAGCGTGGTTTTGGCGCTGGTGGCCAGCGCGAACCTGATCGAATACGCCCAACTTCTGGTCCCCGGTCGCAGCGCCTCTGCCGTCGATTTCATCGCCAGCCTCGCCGGTGTGATCATCGCGGCCCTTTTGGTCTGGGTCGCGCGCACGCTGGTGCAGCGCATTCAACCGGACTGAGCCGCGTTACATCGTCTCGACGCAGTGGCGCCGAAAGGCGCGTTTGAGCATGTCGAGCTCAGCGCGCAGCAGATCCAGTTCGCCGCGGATGTCGTCTTCGAGCGGCTCGCCGGTCACCACGGAGAAGCTATTCAGGGTTTCGCCGGTCTCGGGATCCGTGATCAGGAAGGTCTGCACGCCGTCCGACAGCAGATCCGGCGGGATCGCGATCTTGACGGTCCAGCCCTCGGCGCCGTCCGGACCGGCGGTCACCGCGATGCTTTGAACCGGTTCGCCCTGGTGCGTCACTTCGAGCCGCGGCGCGTCGCCATCGCCGGCCGCGCCGGTCAGCACGCCCTCCCAGATCCCCGCCCGGATGCGCGTCTTGACCAAGGACAATTCCGACATGGCTCCCCCTAAACCTCGGCCCGTGGCCGCCGCGTCAGCGCCACGTCGCGCAGGATGATCTGGTTCATCTCGGCCCCCTCGAAGATCAGATCGAGCCACATCCGCTCGACCCGTTTTTCATTCATCTTGGTATAGGCGAGGTCGAACTCGACCATCACATCGTCGGCGCCCAGCGGCAGTTCGCGCACGATCTGTTCGACGTTCGGCCCGTGTTTGATGTTGAGTCGGGCGAAGATCTCCAGCGGTTTTTCGACCTCGACCACGGTGTTGAGCCGGATCAGGTGCCGCCTCTGTAGCCCCGCGACCGCCTCTTTTGGGAACTCCACGACCAGCGACAGAAACGAGCCGTCGAAACGGAACACGTCCATACGCAGGCCGAAGGGGGCGAGGTCGGATTCGCGGGTGTTCCGGATCTGGCGCAGGGTCAGCTCGGTGATCTTGCAGTCGTGAAAGACCTTCACTTCGCGCCCGTATTCGGTCTTCGATTCCACCGCCACCATGCCCAGCGGGCTGACCGGCCCGCGCCACAGCTCGGGCCGGTAGGCCCAATCGGTGTGCAGGGGTTTTTGGATCGCGTTCGAGCCGATGGCGGGCAGCGTCAGCCGCTCTTCGGCCACATGGATGACCCGGTCGAGCCTGCGTTTGATTTCACGCGCACGCCCGCGCATCTGGCGTAGCGCCTCTAGGTCCACCTGGCGTGCTTCGCGCGCCGCACGGCTCCAGCGCCGCAGGACGCGCCGGTGAAGCAAACCGTCGATCAAACTGCCCATCGGCCTCGCCGCGATTAGGACCTAACCCACTGATACTTTCTTTGTTTCTGGTTTAGAAACAAATAATTTCAGTTGAGGAAGTTTTCGAAGAACGGGCGGCGGGCGGGTTTGGCCTGCACCACGCTTTGCTGGGTTTCGCGGCGAATCCGGGCGAAAAAGCCCCGCAGGGTGGCCAGCCCTGCGTCGGCGCTCATCGGTTCGTCGGCGAAACTAACGACCGAGACGGTCACCAGATGCCTATTCACATCGAAGAGTCCGCGCCAGTAGTCTTGGGCCACGCCCGGCACCACGTCGGGGCTGGTGTCGCGCAGATGGATGAAGAGCGCCCCGTCCTCGCGCAGGCTTTCCAGTACCTGTACGGACTCCGCCCGTCCGTCGCGCGCCAGCGCCGCCCGCCCGGCAGGCGTCGTCAGGTATTGCGCCAGCTGGTCGATCGCGGCGCCGATCGCCGGCCCGCTGCCGCTGTCCGCGCCGACTGAGGCCATCAGGACACCCGGCACCAGCGGCGCCCCGGCCCGCGCATCCTGGGCGATCGAGGCGCAGCTGCCAAGCAGGACGAAGGCCGTGTCGCCCCGCAGGCGCGAACCCGACCGGTCGACGCAATAGCCCTCGGGCCCGCCGATCACCACCGATCTGCCCGCCACCGCCACAGTCTCGGGCGGCATCCGCAACGGCCCGCCGTCGCGGCGGCCGACCTCGGGCGCCTGCAGGCACCCGGTCAACAACACCAGCGACGCCGCGGCGAACAGGCCGCGCCTAGAGATCCATGTAGACATGCCGTTCCGCTTTGCCGCCGGGATGGGTGACCGCGCCCTTGTAGGTCTCGCCCACCAGCTGCGCGTATTTCCAAAGCGCGCCCGAGGCGTAGATGGTGTCGCGCGGGCCGCCCCAGGCCGCCTTGCGCTCGGCCAACTCATCCTCGCTCAGCGCGACGGAGAGCTCACCGGTGATCGCGTCGATGGTGATGCTGTCGCCGTTCCGCAAAAGCGCAATCGGCCCGCCGTGATAGGCCTCGGGGCCCACGTGGCCGACGCAGAAGCCCCGCGTTGCGCCGGAAAACCGCCCATCGGTGATCAGCGCTACCTTCTTGCCCATGCCCTGGCCGGACAGGGCGGCGGTGGTCGACAGCATCTCGCGCATGCCGGGCCCGCCCGCAGGTCCCTCGTTGCGGATGACGATCACTTCGCCCTCTTCGTAGGCGCGGGTCTGCACCGCCTCAAAGGCGTCCTGTTCGCATTCGAAGACCCGTGCCGGGCCGGTGAAGACCTGCTGGTCGGGCGCCATGCCGGCGACCTTCACGATGGCGCCTTCGGGCGCGAGGTTGCCCTTCAGCCCGACGACGCCGCCGGTTTCGGTGATCGGCGTCTCGACGGGGAAGATCACCTTGCCGTCGGCCTCACGTGTGACCTGGTCGAGCTCTTCGCCGATGGTGCGCCCGGTCGCGGTCATGCAGTCTTCGTGGATCAGCCCGGCCTTGCGCAGCTCCTTCATCACCACCGGCACGCCGCCGGCCTCGTAGAGGTCTTTGGCCACGTAGGTGCCGCCCGGCTTGAGGTCGACGAAATAGGGCGTGTCCTTGAAGATGTCGCAGACGTCGTCGAGGAAGAACTCGATCCCCGCCTCGTGCGCGATCGCCGGCAGGTGCAGCCCGGCGTTGGTCGACCCGCCGGTGCAGGCCACGACGCGCGCGGCGTTTTCCAGCGACTTTCGTGTCACCACATCGCGGGCGCGGATGTTCTTTTCCAACAGCACCATCACCGCCTCGCCGCTGGCGATGGAATAGTGATCGCGGGATTCGTAGGGCGCCGGCGCGCCCGCGGAATTTGGCAGCGCTAGCCCGACCGCCTCGGACACGCAGGCCATCGTATTGGCGGTGAACTGCCCGCCGCAGGCCCCGGCGGAGGGGCAGGCGACACGTTCCAGCACCGCAAGCTGTTCATCAGTGTAGTTGCCGGCCTGGTGCTGGCCCACCGCCTCGAACACGTCCTGCACGGTGACGTCCTTGCCGTCGAGCCGGCCCGGCAGGATCGACCCGCCATAGATAAAGACCGACGGCGTGTTGAGCCGCACCATCGCCATCATCATGCCCGGCAGGGACTTGTCGCAGCCGGCGAGCCCGACGATGGCGTCGTAGCAATGCCCGCGCATGGTCAGCTCGACCGTGTCGGCGATGGCCTCGCGCGAGGCCAGCGACGACCGCATGCCTTCATGCCCCATGGCGATGCCGTCGGTCACGGTGATGGTGGTGAACTCCCGCGGCGTGCCGCCGCCGGCCTTGACCCCCAGCTTCACCGCCTGAGCCTGACGGTTGAGCGCGATGTTGCAGGGCGCGGCCTCGTTCCAGCAGGTGGCGACGCCGACCAGCGGCTGCGCGATCTCGTCCTCGGACAGGCCCATGGCGTAAAGGTAGGACCGGTGCGGCGCCCGTTCCGGCCCAACGGTCACGTGGCGGCTCGGCAGCCGGGACTTGTCGGACTTTCCTTTCAGCATCGTCACCTCCCCAAATCGGCTGCCCGCTGCAATAGGCGAGCCCGGGCGGGGACACAAGCGACCGCGGCGGGACCCTGCCCAATCAGATTGCGCCCAGGTAAAAGCGTCGCTAGCCGTATCGCTATGACGCCCCGGCTTAGCCCGGCTTTCGAAGCCTACATCCGCCCCGCCCGCGGCTACCCACAGCTTTGGCGCCTGGCGCTTGGCTGCGGAGTGATCGTCTTGACCTATCTTGGCCTATTGGTCGCCATCATCTCAGCCGCCGGCGCCCTAGCCGGGTCCGAGGCGATGATGCGCACGGCGGCCGAGGCCGAGACCCCGGCCGGCACGCTGGTTCTGCTCGCCACCTTTCTCGGAATGGCGGTCGGCCCGATGCTCGCCGCTTGGCTGCTGCACGCCCGCGCCCCCAGCACACTCTTCGGCCACGCGCCGCGGGTGCTGCGCCACTTCGCGGCCGCCGCAGCGCTCTCTGCCGCGATCTACCTTCCGCCCCTTGCCGCCTGGTTCTGGGCCTTCGACGCCGTCCCGCGCCTCGACCCGGCGCTTTGGCTGACGCTGCTGCCGCTCGGCCTCGCCGGCCTGGCGCTGCAGACCGGCGCCGAAGAGCTGGTGTTCCGCGGCTACCTGCAACAGCAGCTCGCCGCGCGGTTCCGCTCTCCCATCGCCTGGATGATCCTGCCGAGCCTGGTTTTCGGCGTAGTACATTTCGACCCTAACACGGCCGGATCCAACGCCGCCCTTTATGCCGCCGCCACCGCGGTCTTCGCGCTGGCCGCCGCCGATCTGACCGCCCGGACCGGCAGCCTGGGCGCCGCCTGGGGCCTGCATTTCGCCAACAACGTCTTCGCCGTCCTGATCGTCGCCGTCGACGGCACCCTGCCGGGCCTGGCGCTATACACCACGCCCTATTCCGCCGACGACACCGGCACGCTGCGGCTTTTGATCGCCGGCGACATCGCCGTTCTCGTGCTGGCATGGGCCGCCCTACGCCGCACGCTTGGGCGCTGATTGCATTTTGCCGCCGCCGGGCTTATCTCACGGCCACGCGAACAGCCTGGTGCCGCGATGAACTGGATCTCCAACTACGTCCGCCCCAAGATCAACTCGCTGTTTTCCCGCCGCGAGACGCCCGAGAACCTGTGGTCGAAATGCCCCGAATGCGGCTCGATGCTTTTTCACCGGGAGCTGAGCGAGAACCTCAACGTCTGCACCAATTGCGACCACCACATGGGGATCACGCCGCGGGCCCGGTTCGACGCGCTGTTCGACGGCGGCGTCTATGCCGAGATCGCGGTGCCGGCCCCAGTCGCCGACCCGCTGCAGTTCCGCGACCAGAAGAAATACCCCGACCGGATGAAGGC
>JASJCA010000059.1 GCA_030066215.1 Rhodobacter sp.
ACATGCACGTAGTCGCGGATGCAGGTGCCGTCGGGGGTGGCATAGTCGGTGCCGAACACAGTCAACTCTGCCCGCTGACCGTCGATGGCGTCCAGCATCAGCGGGATCAAATGCGTCTCGGGCCGGTGGAACTCACCGACCTCGCCGTCCGGGTCGGCGCCGGCCACGTTGAAATAGCGAAAGATGACGTGACGCAGGCCGTGGCTGGCCTCGAAATTCGCCAAAATGTCCTCGATCGCTCGTTTCGAGGCGCCATAGGCGTTGATCGGCGCCTGCGCGCAGGTTTCGTCGAGCAGCACATTGTCGTGCTCGCCATAGGTGGCGCAGGTCGACGAGAAGACGAAGTTCATACAGCCGTGATCGACCGCCGCCTCGATCAGCTTTAGCGAGCCGAGCACGTTGTTGTGCCAGTACTTGCCAGGGTCCTGCATGCTTTCGCCGACCAGGCTCGAGGCCGCGAAATGCATCACCGCGTCGGGCAGGTACTGCGAGAAGACGTCGTTCAGTCGAGCGCGGTCGTTCAGGTCGCCGCGCTCGAACGGGCCGTATTTCACGGCGTCGGCCCATCCTGTCGACAGGTTGTCAAATGCGATCGGAACATATCCGGCCGCCGCCAGCGCCTTGCAGGCATGCGAGCCGATGTATCCGGCCCCCCCGGTCACCAGAATGTTCGACATCGGCCAATCGCCAGCTATTGTGCCGCCTTCTGCAGCGTGACCATTTGTTTGAGGTAGTCCAAGAACTCGTCCTGCAATTCTTCGCGCGCCAGGCCAAAGGCCACCGTCGCCTGCAGGAACCCGGCTTTCGAGCCGCAATCGAACCTTTGACCCCGGAATCGGTAGCCAAAGACGTCGCGGCCTTCGGCGATCTCGGCAGCAATGGCGTCAGTCAACTGAATCTCGCCGCCCGCCCCGCTCTTGAGCCTGTTGAGGTTGTTGAGGACCTTGGGCGCCAGGATATAGCGCCCAATAACGGCGAGGTTGGACGGAGCCGCGTCCGGCTTCGGCTTTTCGACCATGCCGTTGACCGAAACGATCGACCCCATGTCGTCGCGCACGTCGAGCACGCCATAGGCAGAGGCTTGCGCGGGAGGAACCTCCATCGCTGCAACCATGCTGCCGCCCAATTTGTCATAGGCCTCGACCATCTGCTGAAGACACGGCGTCTCGGCGGCGATCACGTCGTCGGGCAGGATCACCGCAAACGGCTCGTTCGGCGAGATCAGACGCCGCGCGCACCAGACCGCGTGCCCCAGCCCCAGCGCTTTGTGCTGGCGGATGTAGGCGATCGCACCGCTTTCCATGTTGGTGTTTTTCAGCGTGTCCAACAGCTCGTCCTTGCCGCGCTTGCGCAGCGAGGTTTCCAGCTCCGGCGCGTGGTCGAAATAGTCCTCCAGCGCGCCCTTGCCGCGCGACGTGACGAAGATGAACTCTTTGATCCCGGCCGCCCGCGCCTCGTCGATCGCGTATTGGATCAACGGCCGGTCGACCAAGGTCATGATCTCTTTCGGGATCGACTTGGTTGCGGGAAGAAAGCGCGTGCCAAGCCCTGCGACGGGAAACACCGCCTTCGTCACTTTACGTCCCATGCCCCTACCTCTGGACCGCGTTTTCTTTGCTACTAGCATGCCTTAGCATCAAATCCATCCATCAAATCGTATCAGAATCGGGCATTTGCATGGCAAAATGGCACATTTCTTCCAAGTGTCGCAAATTCTCAACCAGGTGGTAGGCCACGGATTTGTGCAACTCGCGCGCGTTCTTGTGCGACGCGCTGCCGAAATGAGCGGAATTGAATCAGCGGTCCGTCGCGCCGTGACCGCCCAAACAGACCGCCGGTCTGTTCCCAGAACCCGGCACGCCGAAAGCGCACGCGATGGTACATCGCGGAGGGGCTGAACAGAAACACCGACACCCGTCGCCCGTCCTGCACCAGGCGCGCCGCCTCCCGTCGGATCGCCCGCGCCGACCAGGACCGAGCGGTCAGGACGCTATGGCCCGCATAGGAGCGGCGTGGGCGGAAGGGAAGGAACGCCGGCGGGCTGTCTTGGCGCGGCGGCAAGGGACCGATCGCGCGTGCGCCACCGTCGCGAATTCCGGCCTCGAGCGTCTGCAGCAACCGCCCGACATCGCGTGGCTCGCAAGCACCGGCGACCAAGTGCCGGATCAACCGCGCACGCTGTTCGGTTCGCAGGCGCTGCAGCACCGGCGCATGCGGCTCCGCGCCGGCATGCTTTCGCAAAAGCACGACCTGGCTGGCGCCGATGTCGAACAGAGTTCGCGGCATCCGGTCCAGCCTGCGACGGGCCGAGGCGGCAAAGCCGTGATGCACCTGCGCCAACGGTACGACGGCCGTCTTCACCCCAGCAGCCGCCAGCCGCAGGTTCAGGTCGGTTTCGTCCATGAAGAAGGCGAAGGCCGGGTCGAACCCGCCCGCCTGCCGCAGGATGTCGGTGCGGAAGGCGCAATTGGTGCCCTCGGTCTTCACAGCGCCGTCCGCCGGCGCATCGAACACCGCCTGCGCATCGCCTCCGGCGCCAAGCGGCGCATGTGTCCCGAACCGGTCGACCAGCCGAGCCCCATATTGCAGCGAGATGCCGTTGCGGCCGATCACGTAGCCGCCAGCGGCACCCACCGCCGGGTCGGCAAACGGCGCCGTGAGTTGCGTCAGCCAGGTCGGCTCTGGCACCGCGTCGTCGTCGATGAAGGCCACCACCGCGCCCGCGGCCAGCGCCAGCCCGGTGTTACGCGCCATCGAGATGTTGGCCGTCTCGAACGCCGCCGTCTTGATCCGCCCGCCAAACCCGTCCGCGTCCAGAGCGGCAAGCCCCGCCGGATCGGCGACCACGATCACCTCGAATCCGCTGCGGTCGAGCTGTTCGATCCCGGTCAGGCAGCGGCGCAGGGCGTGGGGGCGGTCCAGGCTAACGACAATGACGCTGACCTCCGCCGCGCTCATTCGATGCCCATCTCGGCCATCATCGCCTCGAGCCGCGGCACGTCCTCGGGGTTGTTGAGCTCCCAGAACTGGCGCCCGTGGGCCTCGACCTCGACGCAAAGCACCGGATGCTCCTGTTCGAGAAATCGCAACTGCTCCAGCCCCTCCAGCTGTTCGAGCGGTCCGGTCGGCAGCAGCGGATAGGCGGCCAAAGCGGCGGGGCGATAAGCATAGACGCCGACATGGTGAAAGACCGGCGTTGGCTCGGTGTCGGGATAGACCTCGGTGGTGAAGGGGATCACCTCTTTCGAGAAATAGAGCGCCCGCTTGTCCTGGGCGAAGACCGCCGTGGTGCCGCCGACCCGGCCGGCGCGCCGATCCTCCAGAAACCCGTTCAACGCCCGCCCGTCGCAGCGCAGGACCGGGGTGGCGACTTCGGCCGTGGGATGTTCGGCCAGGTTAGAGACCAAATCGTCGATGAACCACACAGGCGTCAGCGGCGCATCGCCCTGCAGATTGACGATGATGTCGTAGCCGCCGCCAAGCGTGGTCAACGCCTCGGCGCAGCGTTCGGTCCCGTTGGCGCAGTCGGGCGAGGTCATCACCACCTCGGCGCCGAACCCCGCGGCGGCCTCGGCAATGCGGTCGTCGTCTGTGGCGACAACCACGCGCGGGGCGCCCGCGACCTCTTGCGCCACCTCCCAGGTGCGCTGCACCAGGCTGCGGCTGTCGCCGGTCGCGCCGCGCAACGCCACCAGCGGCTTGCCCGGATAGCGCGTCGAAGCGTAGCGCGCCGGGATCACGATCAGGACAGACATCAGCCGGTCTGCAGGCTTACACCCGGCGCATAGGCGATGAAGAACGGGTTTTCGTAGCCTGGCTTGCCGTAGGTCAGGTCGGTGTGGTCGTCGAACCGCACCACCTGCCCGCCCGCGCCGCGCAATACCGCATGGCCCGCAGCGGTGTCCCATTCCATGGTGCGCCCCAGCCGCGGGTAGAGGTCGGCCTCGCCCGCCGCGACGAGGCAGAATTTCAGCGACGAGCCCGCGCTGGTCATGTCGCGCACAGCGTATTTGCCGATATAGTCGTCGGTCGCCTGGTCGCGATGCGATTTCGAGGCGACGACCATCAGGGCGGCGTTGTCGGGCGTGGTCACCGAAATCGGCCGCACCGGCCCGACCGCGTCGGGCGCCAACTCGCCGGTCTCTTCCACTGACTGGCCTGTGGCGTCGGTGTAGAACATCCGCCGCTTCGCCGGAGCATAGACCACCCCGCGGATCGGCACGCCGTCTTCGACATAGGCGATGTTGACGGTGAACTCGCCGCGCCGCTGCACGAACTCCTTGGTCCCGTCGAGCGGATCGACGATCAGGAATCGCGCGGCGCGGGCGCTGTGCGAGGTCGCCTGTTCTTCGGTGACCAGCGCAACGTCCGGGAACGCCGCGCGCAAACCCGCCGAGATCAGTGCGTCCGCCGCCTCATCCGCCGCCGTCACGGGGCTGTCGTCGGATTTCGCCCGCACGTCGACATGGTCGGATCGGTAGATCGACATGATCGCATCGCCCGCCTCCAGCGCGAGGCGCCGCATCACCGCCGTCAAGTTGTCGAAATCCAACGCTCGCTCCGTCTGAGGCGCCGATATCCGCGCCATCGTTGAGTTTTTCGCCTGCGCCACTTATGCTGGCTCGGTAAAGGAACGGCAAGATTTCCCTGCGACAAAGACGGGGACGGCCAAGAGAGCGGGTGATTTAGGCGGCCATGTTCGAACCGCGCGTACAACGATCGTCGTTCCATGCGGCGCTCAACATGTTTGAGTTGATCTACCATGCGACGGTCCGCAGCATCCGCAAGTCGCATGGCAATGCGATCATCGGCCTGTTGATGTCCATGTTGCAGACCGTGATCCTGGTCGCGGTGTTCTATGTGATGTTCTCGATCCTGGGCCTGCGCGGCAGCGCGATCCGGGGCGACTTCCTGCTTTATATCCTGTCCGGCATCTTCCTGTTTCTGACCCACAACAAGGCCTTGGGGGCGGTCATGGGGTCCGAGGGGCCGGCCTCGCCGATGATGCTGCACGCGCCGATGAACACCTCTATCGCCATCGTCTCGGCGGCGCTGTCGTGCCTCTATATCCAGACGCTGTCGCTGCTGATGATCCTGTTCATCTACCACGTGGCGTTCACGCCGATCGAATTCTACGACCCAATCTCCGGCTTCGGGATGTTCCTCTTGTCGTGGTTTTCCGGCTGTGCGGTGGGCATGGTACTTTTGGCGCTGAAACCCTGGATGCCGGCGGTCGTGGCCATCGTGTCGCAGATCTACACCCGCGCCAACATGATCGCCTCGGGCAAGATGTTCGTGGCCAACACGCTGCCGGGCTACATGATTGCGATGTTCGACTGGAACCCGCTGTTTCACTCCATCGACCAGGCCCGCGGCTTCGTCTTCATCAACTACAACCCGCATTACAGCTCGATCTCGTACCCGATGCTGTTGTCGATCACACTGATCATGATGGGCCTGATGGGCGAGTTCTACACCCGCCGCCACGCCTCGGCGAGCTGGTCGGCCGGCAAGTAACCGCCCCACCGTACGCTGTATTCACCAGACCGAAAGCCGGGTCGGGTATACCCCGGGATTGAGCGCTCCACGCAGGGTCACGCCTGTGTGACATCGACGATCCGGTCCCAAAGACCACCTCTTCATCGGGTGCAGGGACGGTTCTTTGATCGCACGGCCCGCGGGTTCCAGACACGGGCCGGAAACCAACCGGGGTTTATCCCCGCGGAATGTCCATTGGCGGCGCCGCCAACTTTTAGCGGACCCAAGCCAGAGACGACGTGAGAGCCCATGAACCTCCGGATCTGGACCGATGACGGGGAGACGCCGCATTGTGTCCGGAGGTCGGTGTTTCGAGGCCGGTGTCGGTGACCTGATCAAATGGTCTCGCCCCGCACCCATGGCTGGGTGCGATGGTGCCGGGTCTCACTGAACGAATTGCCTCGTGCAGTCGTTGACTGCTCGCCCCGGGCACGGACTCAAGGGGCACCGCTCTCATCAAAGGACCAAGGCCTACTTAAGCTCAATAGCGAAGTCACGTGGCACAATCAGACCGGATCCCACCCGACCGAAACGCAAAGCCGCCCGGCACATCCGGCACACCGCCTCCCCAGAAGCCAAGGCGTCCTCACTCCACCACCCGCAGGGTCAGGTTGATGCGTCCGCCGTCCGGCAAGAGCCGCGAGCTGCCTTGGCGGATGCGCTCAAGGCCGTGATAGGTCAGCCGTGCCGCGCCGCCCATCACCACGACGTCGCCCGAGTGCAGCCAGACCGCTTCGGTCTTGCCACCGCGTGTCGGGTTGCCGATCCGAAAAAGCCCGTCGTCGCCAAGCGAAATCGACATCACCGGCCAGGAGAAATCGGCTTCGTCGCGGTCTTGGTGCAGGCCCATCTTCGCCGCCGGCCCGTAGAAATTGACCAAACAGCAGTCCGGCAATCGATCCAGCTCTGTCACATCCCGCCAAACGTCAAGCACGCTATCCGGGATCGGCGGCCAGGCCGTGCCCGAGGGATGCTCGGTCACATATCGATATCCCCGACGATCCGAAAACCAGCCGTAATTGCCGGCTGACGTCATCCGCACGGACATCGGTTTGCCAAAGGGCGTCATCGGCGAAAACAGCGGCGCTGCGGCGACAACCGCCTGGATAGCGGCCAAAATCTCGGCTTGAGCCTGCGGGTCCAGATATCCCTGGAACAGCTTGAACCCACGAATGTCGAGTGGCGCTTGCATCCCACGACCGTAAACCGGACACCGGAAGGACCCAAGGTGATCCGCACGACTCCGGCTTGCGTATGCACTGACAAAGTACCGGAACCCTGCGTGAGGATGCACAAGCCCATGATCCGTTGTCTCGCAGCCGCCGCCTTGGCCGCCCTGCCCCATGTCGCCCACGCCGACGGCCCGACCTTTGGACTCGGCGCGGCAGTGGTACCGCAGTTTGAAGGCTCGTCAGACTACAAAGTGTTTCCCGCCCCGTCCTTTGCCTTCTCGCTGGGCCCCTTTGCGGTTCGCAGCAACGGCCCAGGCGCCGAGGCGGACCTTGTCGTCTCTCGCTCCATCGACGCCGGGCCGATCATGCGTTGGAACGACGGTCGCGACCCTGCGGATATCGACAACGCCGCGGTCAGCGCCCTGCCTGCGGTGGACGGTGCGCTGATGCTTGGCGGGTTCGCGCAATTGAACTACCCGCTCGCTGACGGCACCATCCTGTCGCCGCGGCTCAACGTCTTGCAGGGTCTCGACGGCGGCCACGAGGGGCTTATCGCCGAGGCGTCGGTCGGCGTCACGCGCCGCGCCGCTGACTGGACCTATGGCGCCCGCGCAGGCCTGACTTTCGCCGACGACGACTATATGGACACCTTTTTCAGCGTCGGCCCGGCCAGCCCGTCGGGTCTGGCCGCCTTCTCCGCCGGCAGCGGGATCAAGGATGTCGGCGTGATGCTCTTCGCCAATTACCAGATCACAGACAACTGGTCCGCCACCGCCGTCGCCGGGTATAGGCGCCTGACCGGCGATGCCGCCGACAGCCCGATCGTCAGCGTCGCGGGGAATGAAAACCAGGGCTTCCTGAGCCTCGGGTTTTCCTACACCTTCAACTGACACACGCCAGATTCAAACGCCGTTACAAAGCGTCATATTTCCCGCACCTCTTCGCTTGCAGCACCTCTGACCCCTCCCTATATACGCCCGGAAGCCTCGCGGGGATGTGATCCCCGTGAAACCTATGGGATCGGAGGGCGGCGCCGGAATGGGCCAACCTCCACAACATCGCCGAGAAGAGAGGATTTTGAGCATGGCCAAAGTCATCGGGATTGACCTGGGAACCACCAACAGCTGCGTCGCGATCATGGACGGCAGCCAGCCCCGGGTGATCGAAAACGCCGAAGGCGCGCGCACGACCCCGTCGATCGTCGCCTTCACCGACAACGAACGCCTCGTCGGCCAGCCGGCAAAACGCCAGGCCGTCACCAACCCCGACAACACCATCTTCGCCGTCAAACGCCTGATCGGCCGCCGTGTCGGCGACGCCGAGGTCGAGAAAGACAAAAAACTGGTGCCCTACGCCATCATCGACGGTGGCAACGGCGACGCTTGGGTCGAATCGCGCGGCGAAAAGTTCTCCCCCAGCCAGATCTCGGCCTTCATCCTGCAGAAGATGAAGGAAACCGCCGAGAGCTACCTCGGCGATGACGTCACCCAAGCGGTGATCACCGTCCCGGCCTATTTCAACGACGCCCAGCGCCAGGCCACCAAGGACGCCGGCAAGATCGCGGGCCTCGAAGTGCTGCGCATCATCAACGAGCCCACTGCGGCCGCGCTGGCCTATGGCCTCGACAAGAAAGAGACGAAGACCATCGCGGTCTACGACCTCGGCGGCGGCACCTTCGACATCACCATCCTGGAGATCGACGACGGCCTCTTCGAGGTGAAGTCGACGAACGGCGACACGTTCCTCGGCGGCGAAGACTTTGACATGCGCATCGTCAACTACCTCGCCGACGCGTTCAAAAAGGAACACGGCGTCGACCTGACCAAGGACAAGATGGCGCTGCAGCGCCTGAAGGAGGCGGCCGAGAAGGCCAAAATCGAGCTGTCGAGCTCGTCGCAGACCGAGATCAACCAGCCGTTTATCTCGATGGGCCAGGACGGCACGCCGCTGCACATGGTGATGAAGCTGACGCGGGCGAAACTCGAATCGCTCGTCGGCGATCTGATCAAGAAATCGATCAAGCCGTGTAAGGACGCGCTGAAGGACGCCGAGGTATCCACCGGCGACATCGATGAAGTCGTGCTGGTCGGCGGCATGACCCGGATGCCAAAGGTCATCGAGGAGGTCACGAGCTTCTTCGGCAAAGAGCCCCATAAGGGCGTGAACCCCGACGAGGTCGTCGCCATGGGTGCTGCGATCCAGGCCGGCGTGCTGCAGGGCGACGTCAAGGACGTGGTCTTGCTCGACGTCACGCCGCTGTCCCTGGGCATCGAGACCCTGGGCGGCGTTTTCACCCGCCTCATCGACCGCAACACCACGATCCCGACCAAGAAGTCGCAGATCTTCTCGACTGCGGAAGACAACCAGAACGCTGTGACGATCCGGGTGTTCCAGGGCGAACGCGAGATGGCGCAGGACAACAAGCTGCTGGGCCAGTTCAACCTTGAAGACATCCCGCCGGCGCCGCGCGGCCTGCCGCAGATCGAGGTGACCTTCGACATCGACGCCAACGGCATCGTGCATGTCGGCGCCAAGGACAAAGGCACCGGCAAAGAGCAGAAGATCACGATCCAGGCCTCGGGCGGTCTTTCGGACGACGAGATCGACCAAATGGTCAAGGACGCCGAGGCGCATGCCGAAGAGGACAAGGAACGCCGCGATCTGGTCGAGGCCAAGAACCAGGCCGAATCGCTGATCCACTCGACAGAGAAGTCGATGGAAGAGCATGGCGACAAGGTCGACCCGACCACGATCGAGGCGATCGAACTGGCCATCGCCAACCTCAAAGAGCAGCTCGAGACCGACGATTCCGGCAAGATCAAGTCCGGCATCCAGAACGTCACCGAAGCGGCGATGAAGCTGGGCGAGGCGATCTATAAGGCCGAACAGGCCAAATCCGAGGGCGCCGAGGCCGAGGACGAGGATGGCGAGCCGCGCGGTGTCGATGACGACATCGTCGACGCCGACTTCGAGGACCTCGACGACGACAAGCGCGCCTCGTAAGCGCAAGCCGAACGCAAGCGGGGCCGGCCTGAGCTTCAGGCCGGTCCTGGCGTTCCGAAAGGACGGTAAGCGATGGCAAAGCGCGACTTCTACGAAGTGCTCGGCGTCTCCAAGGGAGCCTCGCCCGACGAGATCAAAAAGGCCTACCGCAGCAAGGCGAAAGAGCTGCACCCCGACCGGAACTCGGACAATCCCAACGCCGAAAGCCAGTTCAAGGAAGTGAACGAGGCCTATGACGCGCTGAAGGACCCCGAAAGGAAGGCGGCCTATGACCGGTTCGGGCACGCTGCCTTCGAGGGCGGCATGGGCGGCGGCGGTGCGCGCGCGGCGCAGGGCGACTTCGCCAGCGCGTTCTCGGACGTGTTCGACGACCTTTTCGGCGATTTCATGGGCGGCCGGTCCGGTGGCGGCGGACGCCAGCGCGCCACCCGTGGCTCGGACTTGCGCTACAACCTTCGGGTTTCCCTGGAAGACGCCTATAACGGGCTGCAGAAGGCGATCAACGTGCCGACCTCGGTCAGCTGTTCAACCTGTTCGGGCAGCGGTGCCGAGGGTGGGGCGGAACCGTCGATGTGCCCGACCTGTTCCGGCATGGGCAAGGTCCGTGCGCAGCAGGGCTTTTTCACCGTCGAACGCACCTGCCCGACTTGTTCCGGCATGGGCCAGATCATCCAGAACCCTTGCGGCACCTGCGGCGGCGCGGGGCGGGTGGAAAAGGACCGCTCGCTCAGCGTGAACATCCCCGCTGGGGTCGAGACCGGCACCCGCATCCGGCTTGCCGGCGAAGGCGAGGCCGGGCTGCGCGGTGGGCCCGCGGGCGACCTTTATATCTTCATCGAGGTCGAGGAGCATCCGCTCTTCGTGCGCGACGGGCAGAACCTGTTCTGCCTGGTGCCGGTCAGCATGACCGCAGCCGCACTCGGCGGCGATATCGACGTGCCGACGATCGACGGCGGCCGCAGCCGGGTCAAGGTGCCCGGCGGCAGCCAGTCGGGCCGGCAGATGCGGCTGCGCAGCAAGGGTATGCCGGGGCTGCGCGGCGGCGGGCACGGCGACATGTTCATCGAGCTTGCGGTCGAGACCCCGGTGAACCTGACCGGCAAGCAAAAAGAGCTGTTGCGCGAATTCGAGCGGCTGGGCGAAAACAACAACCCCGAATCGAGCTCGTTCTTTTCCAAGGTCAAGAGCTTCTGGGACGGGATGAAGAGCTGACGGCGTCGGATCGGCTGCGCCGATCCGACCGGGGCGAGGGGGGCTGTCGTTCGCCAGGCTTTCGCGGTGCCACCGGCGCCACGGTCCCGCCTCACCCCTCGCGCTCCCCCCGAGGATATTTTTGGCCAGATGAAAGCCTGGGGCTGTTTACCCCCCATTAACCGCGGCACGGCAGATTTGCCGGTATGGGCAAGGCGTTTCATGAGGCTCCGATGCCGCTTTGTGCGGGCGAGGAGGCTGTGGTGGAGCTGTCGGCGGGACGGCTTCCATCCTACATCCAGGGCCACCGCAAGCGGCTGCGCGCCCGGTTCATGGCCGGCGGCGCCGCGGCGATGCCGGATTACGAGCTGCTGGAGCTGGTGCTGTTCCGCACCATCCGGCGCGGCGACGTCAAGCCGCTGGCGCGCCGGTTGATCGACCACTTCGGCGACTTCAACCGGGTGATCTCGGCCCCGGCGGAGCGGCTGACCGAGGTCGAGGGCGTCGGCGAGGCTTTGGTGCAGGACCTCAAGATCCTCGAGGCGGCCGCCCATCGCATGGCGCGCGCGAAGGTCCTGCGGCGCCAGGTCTTGAGCGGCTGGGACGCGCTGCTGGACTATTGCCACACGGTGATGGCGCATCGCGAGACCGAACAGTTCCGGGTGCTCTATCTCGACCGCAAGAACGTGCTGATCGCCGACGAGGAACAGGCCAAGGGCACCGTCGACCACGTGCCGGTCTATCCACGCGAGGTGGTCAAGCGAGCGCTGGAGCTGAACGCCAGCGCGCTGATCCTGGTCCACAACCACCCCTCGGGCGACCCGAGCCCCTCGAATGCCGACATCTCGATGACCCGGGCGATCGACGAGGCCGCCCAGGCGCTGGGCCTGTCGCTGCACGACCACCTGATCATCGGCAAATCGAACGAGCTGAGCTTTCGCGCCGCGGGCTATCTCTGATCGACCCAGACCTCGACCCGGCGGTTGACACGCTTACCCCACTCGGCCTCGTCACAGGCCACGGGCATCGCCTCGCCGAAGGCCTCGACCGAGATCTCCAGGGCGTCGCGGTCCGCCGCGGGGGCCGCGCGTAGAACCGCGCGCCGCGCCGCCTCGGCCCGGCGTTGCGCCAGGCGGCGGTTGGCGTCTGCCGGGCCGTCGCCATCGCTGAAGCCGACGAAGGTCAAGGGCAGGCCGTCGAAGGCGCCGCGCTCCAGCTGCCCGGCCAAGATGTCGACGTTCGACAGCGAGTGCGCGTCGAGCCGCGTGCCGCCGGGCAGGAACCGGAAGCTGAGGCTCAGCCGTTCGGTGCCGCGCAGCGCCCGCACCAGTCGCTGCAGTTCGGTCAGCGGCACTTCGCCGCCACCGGCCGCGATGGCGTTCATCAGCCGGTCGCCCTGGGCCGGCACGGCGACCCCGTCGAGGCGCAGATCGACGAAGCCGGCGCGCGCGATCACCGGCTGCGCCGCGGGGGCGCGGACGAAGGCGAGGAACTCTCGCACGAGCACCGGCAGCCGGCGCGCCGGCGCGTAGACGAAGAGCGGCAGGGTCAGAGGGTAATCCTCGGTCTTGACGGTGCGCGGGGCAGCGCGGACCGACATACCGCAGGGGCCGTTGATCGCCAGCGGCACGGCGTTGCCCACGGCCGAGAGCGGCACGATGCCGATCGCCAGCGGATCCGCCGCCACGGCGTCGGCCAAGGTCTCGTTGCTGAGGTGCCGGGTCACGTCCGGCGCGAGGTCCAGCCCGCGCGGGTCCAGCACCCGGGCGACGAAGTCCTGCGCGATGCCCGAGGCCGGATCGCGCAGATGCAGCGCAACGGGCGCGTCCGGTCCGCCAAGCGCCGCCCAAGTCTCTATTTCACCCGAAAACACCCGCGCGAGGCCCTGGATCGTCAACCCGTCGAGCGGGTTGCCCGCCGCCACCACGGGCACCAGTGCGTCGAGCGCGACGATCCGGCTGCGCCGCGGGTTGGTCAGATCGCCGAGGCCGGCCTCACGCGCCAGCGCGGTTTCCTGCGCCGTGGCGGGGCGGCTCGACAGCACCAGATCGGCCTCGTTGGCCAGGAGATCCGCGAAGCCTTCGGAGGTCGAGGTGACGCGGAAGCCGATCCGCGCGGCGGGACGGCCCGAGGCTGCGTCGGTCAGCACGTAGCGGAAATCGCTGTCGCTGGTCACCTGGCGTTCGATGCCATAGCCGGCGCGGGTGGCGAAGGCCTCGACCAGGGCGGGCATCAGCACGTCGCCCAAGGTGCGCGCGCCCGACAGCGTGACCTCGGCCACATAGGCGGTCAGGTCGGGGCAGCCCGGCCCGTCGCAGATCACCCCGCTGCCGTCGAGCGTCAGCACGCCATAGGCGGTGTCGACACGGTAGAATTCACCGTCGAAGCTCAGCAAATTGCCAGTGATCTCGACCGAGCCGTCGCGGGAGGTCAGCGTGACGTCATCGGCCGCAGTACGCCCGACAGATGCGACAAGAAAAAGTGCGGCGAAGACCGCCGCACGCCATTTGACCATGAAAGCTCGATCCTGGCGCCGTCAATTCGCGGCGATCTTCAGGTCTTGCAGGAGGTTTTTCAACACCAGAAATTCGCCGATCGCGTCGCAGTCGGGCATCGACAGGGTCAGGGTCACCGCTTTAATGCTGCCGTCGGCCTGGCGTTGCAGGGTGCGGCCGCCGACCTCTTTGCCGCAATTGTAGGCGGTCACCTCGGTCTCGACGCTGAGCCGCACGACGCCGTCGCGGGTGCGTGCGTCAGCGGGAAAGGTGTAGACCTCTGCCATCTGCGCATCGTCGAGCGACGGATCGCCGAGCTGTGTGATGAAGCCGCCGCCGGTGTTCAGCGCCGCGGCGGGGTCGCGCGGTTGGCCGGCCCAGACATGGCCGGCGGTGTCGTAGCCGGCGCCGAATTCCAGCGCGTGGATCTGCAGGCCGGTCTCGCCAGCGGTCTGCAGCACGACGCGGTCGACCGCGTCCGCCGAGGGCACGTTCAGCTGCGTCTCCGAGTCGGTGCCGTCGGCGAAGGCCACAGTGAAAGCGGCCTCGCGCGTGAGCGCCGGGATCAGTGCGGCGAAGGTACCGAGGTGGTTCGTGCGCGCGGTGAAAGCCAGATCGTCATGGCGCACCGTGATCGGCTCGTCGCCGCGGCAGGGGGCGGTCAGCATCAAGTTGACCATGCCGCCGGGTTTTTCTGCCGCCGACAGGATGACGCCGCAGGTCAGGCCGAATTCGTTACGCTTTGCGTCGGGTTCCACGGCCGCGGGGGCCGCGGCTGGTTCCGCCGTGCTGGCCATGCGTTTTGCCAGCCCAATGCCGGTTTCGGGCAGCGGCGCGGGGGCCAGCGCATCAGCCGGCGGGCGCGGCATGTCCGGCACGGGCGCGAGCGAGGTCCGCGGCGCGGCGGGTGCGGCCTCGGTCACCGCGGCCAGAATCACGGGCTCGGGCGTGACCTCGACCGCCGGTTCGGGTTCCGGTTTAGCGGTTGCGGTGCCGGCGGCCGTCTCGGTTTCGTCGGATACGGGCGCCACGGGCTCGGGGGCGGCGGCGGTCTCGGCATCGGCGGGCGTTTCAACGGCCGCGTCGGGGGTCGCCATGGCTTCGGTCGGGAGGGGCGCACCCGGCGCGACGGCAGGCTCCACGACCTCAGCCGCGGGACCGGGGAGATCGGCGGCGGCCACGGTGAAGTTCTCGGGCTGGCGGACCGGTTCGGGGGTCGCGGTGTCGGCGTCGGGCGGGTTGGCCCCCGGCAGGAGAGAGGCGGCCTGTATGTCGGCTGGCGGCGTGCCGATCCGCGCGGCCTCGGCGCCGTTGCGTTGCATCAGATGCGCAGTTGCGGTGGCCGCCACAATGGTCACCAGCGCCGTCACCAGTTTTTGGTTGGTCTTCATCGAATACACCCGGGACTATCTGCCGTTTGCGGCAGTATGGCGGGCAATTGAGGAAACTCTGTGGCGGGCCTGTGGGATTTTGTCGTTATTCGGCAACAGTCGCGGCGGGTTTGCCGCGCCTGGTCGTCAGCGCCGGAGGCCGTGGGGAGCCGGCTACAGCAGCCGGCCGTGGCAGTGCTTGAACTTCTTGCCCGATCCGCAGGGACAGCGTTCGTTGCGGCCCGGGTTGCCCCAGGTCGCGGGATCGGATTCGACGAAGCCCGGTGCGGGCGCCGAAGCTTCCGCCACACTGCCTGCAGCCGCGGAGCCGGCCACCGCCCCCGCGGCCGCACCGGCACCGGCACCGACGGTTTCCAGTTCGGCCTCGCGGCCCGACGCCTGCTGCAGCTCGGCCTGTTGAGCCATCAGCTGCTGCATCATCTGCTCGCGCTCTTCATCCGACAGCGGCCGGATCTGGCTGAGTTTTTGCGTCACGTCCTCGCGGAGCGCGTTCAGAAGTCCCTCAAACAGTTGAAACGCCTCGGTTTTGTACTCGTTCAGCGGATCGCGCTGGGCATAGCCACGGAACGCCACGACCGACCGCAGATGTTCCAGCCGCAAGAGATGCTCGCGCCATTTCGCGTCGATCGTCTGCAGCAGGATCTGCTTTTCGATGCCGCGCATGTTCTCGGGACCGAACTGCACCGCCTTGGCCGCCATCATCTCGTCGGCGGCGGCGTAGAGCCGCTCGCGGAACACATCGTCGTCGACGCCTTCCTCGTCGGCCCAGCCGATGATCTTCTCGTCGACGCCGACCTTTTCCAGGACCGCGGCATAAAGCCCCTCGGCGTTCCACTGATCGGCGTAGGTCTTGGGCGGGATGTACTGTTCGACCAGGTCGTCGATCACCTGGTGGCGCATGTCTTCGACGATGTCGCTGAGGTCTTCGGCCTCCATGATTTCGCGGCGCTGGCCGAAGATCACCTTGCGCTGGTCGTTCATCACGTCGTCGAATTTCAGAAGCTGCTTGCGGATGTCGAAGTTGCGGCCTTCGACCTTGGCCTGGGCCTTTTCGAGGCTCTTGTTGACCCAGGGGTGCACGATGGCCTCGCCCTCTTTCATGCCCAAGGTGCCGAGCATCTTGTCGAGCCGTTCCGAGCCGAAGATGCGCATTAGGTCGTCTTCGAGGCTGAGGAAGAAGGCCGAGCGCCCCGGGTCGCCCTGGCGGCCCGAGCGGCCGCGCAGCTGATTGTCGATGCGGCGGCTTTCGTGCCGTTCGGTGGCCAGGACAAAGAGCCCGCCGGCGTCGAGCACCTTGGCCTTTTCGTCGGCGTGTTCCGCCTCGATCCTCGCACGCACCTCGTCGGGATGCGCCTCTGGGTCGGCGGCCAGCGCCTCGAGCACCTTCATCTCGACATTGCCGCCAAGCTGAATGTCGGTGCCGCGGCCGGCCATGTTGGTGGCGATGGTCACCGCGCCGAACTTCCCGGCCTCGGCCACGATTTGCGCCTCTTTCTCGTGCTGGCGGGCATTCAGGACGTTGTGCGGGATCTTCTGCTCACCGAGCAGCCCGGCCAGAAACTCCGACTTTTCGATGCTGGTGGTGCCGACTAGGACCGGCTGGCCTTTGTCGTGGGCGTCTTTGATCTCGTCGACAATGGCCTCGTACTTCTCGCGCGAGGTGCGGTAGACCGCGTCGTGTTCGTCGGCCCGGGCGATCGGCAGGTTGGTCGGCACTTCGACCACGCCGAGCTTGTAGATATCGCCAAACTCCTCGGCCTCGGTCACCGCGGTGCCGGTCATGCCCGCGAGCTTTTCGTAGAGGCGGAAGTAGTTCTGGAAGGTCACCGAGGCCAGCGTCACGTTCTCGGGCTGGATCGAACAGCCCTCTTTGGCCTCGATCGCCTGGTGCAGCCCGTCGCTGAGGCGCCGCCCGACCATCATCCGACCGGTGAATTCGTCGATCAGGATCACTTCGTTGTCGCGGACGATGTAGTCTTTGTCCTTCTGGAACAGCTTGTGCGCCCGAAGCCCCTGGTTGACGTGGTGCACGATGGTCGTCGATTCCGGGTCGTAGAGCGACTGCTCTTCGGGCAGGATCCCGCCGAGGTGCAGGCGCTGTTCCAGCCATTCGTTGCCTTCGTCGGTATAGGTGACGTTGCGGGTCTTTTCGTCTAGCGTGTAGTGGTCGTCTTCGATCTCGGGGATGATCCGGTCGATGCTTTGATAGAGCTCGGAGCGGTCCTGCGCGGGACCCGAGATGATCAGCGGCGTCCGCGCCTCGTCGATCAGGATCGAGTCGACCTCGTCCACGATGGCGAAGTGGTGATCGCGCTGGCGCATTTGCGCAAGCTCGGGCTCCATGTTGTCGCGCAGATAGTCGAAGCCCAGTTCGTTGTTGGTCGCGTAGGTGATGTCGCAGGCGTAGGCCGCGCGCTTTTCGTCGTCGGGCTGCTGCGGATAGACCACGCCGGTGGTCATGCCGAGCGCGGTGTAGACCTTGCCCATCCAGTCGGCGTCGCGCTTGGCCAGATAGTCGTTGACCGTCACGATGTGCACCCCGCGCTTGGTCAGCGCGTTGAGATAGGCCGGGAAGGTGGCGACCAGCGTCTTGCCCTCGCCGGTCTTCATCTCGGCGATGTTGCCCTGGTGCAGGAAGATGCCGCCCATCAGCTGGACGTCGAAGGCCCGCAGCCCCAGCGCGCGCTTCGCCGCCTCGCGGCAATTGGCGAAGGCCTCGGGCAGCAGATCGTCCAGCGCCTCGCCCCCGGCCACGCGGGCTACGAAAGCCTCGGTCTTTGCGATCAGGCCCTCGTCGCTCAGCGCCTCGAACTCGGCCTCCAACGCGTTGATCTTCTCGACCATCGGGCGGGTCGCCTTGATCTTGCGGTCGTTCGGCGTTCCGAAGACCTTTTTGGCGAGGGTACCGAAACCGAGCATGTTCTCTCCGAGGGATGCGAATTGACGTCAACGTGTGAGACGAGTGCTTGCCCGCCCCCGCCTTGGCCCATAACAAGAGCGGTGAGAAGGCGGCCGAGCGCGCCATGAGGCGATGTAAGGCCGGCCTTGTTTAGTGTCAATGTCGCGGACCGGCGCGGCCAATCGGGGATACGCGGAATGCCATCTTTCAGGTCATGTTTTGCAGGCGCTGCGCTGGTGCTGGTGGCAGCGCAGCCGGCCGCGGCGCAAGAGGTCGGCGCCGGGACCGTGGTCGCCACGGTCGGCGGCCAGGAGATCACGATCGGTCATATGATCGTCATGCTGCAGGGCCTGCCGCAGCAGGACCAGCAATTGCCGGATGCCGAGCTCTTCGAGGGCATCCTCGAGCGGCTGATCCAGCAGGCCGCGGTCAGCCAGGCCGCGACCGAGCTGTCGCCGGGCACTGAGCTGCGCCTGGAAAACGAACGCAACGCACTGATCGCCTCGACCGTCGTCGACCGGCTGGCAAAGGGGATCCGGGTTGAAGACAGGGCGATCCAGGCCGCCTATGACCGCCGCTTCGCCAATTTCACGCCGGTGCGGGAATACAACGCCTCGCACATCCTAGTGGAGACCGAGGAGGAGGCGCAAGCGATCGTCGCAGAGCTCGACGGCGGCGCCGATTTCGCCGAGACGGCCAAGCTGAAATCGACCGGCCCGTCGGGTCCGGGGGGTGGTGCGCTCGGCTGGTTCGGGCCGGGGCGCATGGTGCCTGAGTTCGAGGCGGCGGTGAAGGCGCTGGAGGTGGGCCAAGTCTCGGCCCCGGTGCAGACCCAGTTCGGCTGGCACGTGATCCTGCTGAACGACAGCCGCCTGCCCGAGGTGCCGACCGTCGAGCAGATGCGCCAAGAGCTGGCCAACGAGGTCTGGCTGGACGCCATGCGCGCCGGCATCGCCGAGATGGTCGAGGCCGCCGGGGTAGACCGCCGCGACGTCTCGGGCATCGACCCATCGGTGCTGCGCGATCAAGACCTGGTCGAATTCTAGGCGCCGGCGCGCGGTGATCGAGCGGGGCACACCGGTCAGACGGCTGCGGCGCGAGCTGCGGCGGCTACGGGCCGAGCTGAAGGCGCAACGCGCGGGCGCCGGGGCGCCGGCGCCGGCGGTTTCGCCGCTGGCCCCGCCGGGCGGCTTTCCGGACCTGCCGCAGGTCGGCGGCGTGCGCTTCGCCGCCGCCGAGGCCGGGGTGCGCTATGCCGGGCGCGCCGACGTGATGCTGGCCGAGCTGGCGCCGGGCACGCAAATCGCCGGCGTGTTCACCCAGTCCGCCACCCGCGCCGCGCCGGTGCTCGACTGCCAGGCAAAGCTCGGCGGCGACGCTGTGGGCGGCGCGGCGATCCTGGTCAATTCCGGCAACGCCAACGCCTTCACCGGGCACCACGGGGCCGCGGCTGTTTCGACCCTAACCCAGGCGGTTTCGGCGCAGTTGGGCGTGCCGGAACGCCGGGTCTTCACCGCCTCGACCGGGGTGATCGGAGAGCCCTTGCCGCACGACCGCATCGCCGCAAAGCTGGCCGAGCTCCACGCCGCGCTCGACCCCGGCAGCATCGGGCAGGCGGCGCGGGCGATCATGACGACCGACACTTTCGCCAAGGGCGCGGGTGCGGAGGTCGAGCTCGCCGGCCGGCCGGTGCGCCTCGCCGGGATCGCCAAGGGATCGGGCATGATCGCGCCGGATATGGCGACGATGCTGGTCTACGTGTTCACCGATGCCGCCGTCGCGCAGGCCGATCTGCAGCGCATGACCGAGCGGCTCTGCGACCGGAGCTTCAACTGCATCACCGTCGACAGCGACACCTCGACCTCGGACACGCTGCTGGTTTGCGCTACCGGGGCTTCGGGCGCGCGGGTCGGCGGGCCGCGCAGCGCCTCTGGCCAGGCGTTCGAGGCCGCGTTGAGCGAGGTGATGCGGGATCTGGCGCATCAGGTGGTGCGCGACGGAGAGGGGGCGACGAAATTCGTCGAGGTCCGGGTAACCGGCGCGCAGAGCGATGCCGAGGCCAAGACGGCCGCGCTGGCCATCGCCAATTCGCCGCTGGTCAAGACCGCCATCGCCGGCGAAGACCCGAACTGGGGCCGCGTGGTGATGGCCGTGGGCAAGTCTGGCGCCGCGGCCGACCGCGACAAGCTGTCGATCCGGTTCGGCGACATTCTGGTGGCCGAGCACGGCTGGGTGGCGCCGGGCTATCGCGAGGACCTGGGCGCGGCCTATATGAAAAACCAGGATTTGGTCCTGGCGGCCGATCTGGGTCTGGGGACCGGCGCCGCCACCGTCTGGACCTGCGATCTGACCCACGGCTACGTCTCGATCAACGCCGACTACCGGTCATGAAAGTCGTTTTGGTCTCGGCGGTGGCTTTGATCGACGTTGATGGGCGCGTGCTGCTGGCGCAGCGGCCCGCGGGCAAGACGATGGCGGGGCTTTGGGAGTTTCCGGGCGGAAAGGTCGAGCCCGGCGAAACGCCGGAACACGCATTGATCCGAGAGTTGCACGAAGAACTGGGGATCGACACCTGGGAAAGCTGCCTCGCCCCGCTGACCTTCGCCAGCCACAGCTATGACGACTTCCATCTTCTGATGCCGCTCTTTGCATGTCGAAAATGGCAAGGTATTCCGCATGCTAAGGAGGGCCAGGCATTGAAATGGGCCGCCGCGCGCGACCTGCGCAACTACCCGATGCCGCCTGCCGACCTGCCTTTGATCCCAATCCTACGCGATTGGCTCTGACGCACGGGGCCAGGCCCCCGAAGTCGTACTGCCTTCGCGCGCAGGCCTGCTCTGAACGACCCTCGCAGGCGCCACCCGGACGGCTTTCACGGGCCGCAAATCGGATCGACTTATCCCCAACCCATCGCGATATCTAGACCTGTCAATCCCCATAGCGCTCAACATTTACGCAAAATTAACCCAAATTTGATCAGAATCTTAGTGATTTATGAATCGCTGCGCCTATAGTCACTTCAGGCGTTCCAGATGGGGAGGATCGCACAGTGCTTCGTACCATCATCATTGGCAGTTGCGTGTCCGTGCAGGGCACCTTCGTGCGGACGCTCGAAGGTGGCAAGATCGCGGTACGGGTCGGGAACCGCGTGTATTCCGGCTATCCGGTTGCGGCGTTGGCCGCCTGAGCTCCACTGCTACCACTCAGGAAAGGGGAAGGCCCGGTGCCTTCCCTTTTTCGTTGCACTGTGTCCGGGCCGGGTCAGGCGAGCGTGCGTTCGACCTCTTCGCGTTCGAAGATCTCGATCACGTCGCCCTGGCGGATGTCTTCGTAGTTCTCGAACGCCATGCCGCATTCCTGGCCCGACTGGACCTCGGCGACCTCGTCCTTGAACCGTTTCAGCGTCTTCAGGGTGCCCTCGTGGATTACCACGTTGTCGCGCAGTAGCCGCACGCCGGCCGAACGCCGCGCCACGCCTTCAGTTACCAGGCAGCCGGCAACGCGGCCGACGCCGGAGACCTTGAACACCTCTTTGATCTCGGCATAGCCGATGAAGGTCTCGCGCACCTCGGCGCTGAGCAGCCCCGAGGCTGCGGATTTCACGTCATCGACCAGATCGTAGATCACCGAGTAATAGCGGATCTCGACGCCCTTCTGGTTCGCCCCGTTCCGGGCCGAGGCGTTGGCACGGACGTTGAAGCCGAAGACCGGCGCGTTCGACGCCTCGGCCAAACCGATATCGGTCTCGGTAATGGCGCCGACACCGGAATGCAGCACACGCACCCGGACCTCTTCGTTGCCGATCTTTTCCATCGCCTGGACGATGGCCTCGGCCGAGCCTTGCACGTCAGCCTTCACCAGGATCGGCAATTCAGCGACGTCAGCGTCTTCCTTGGCCTTGGCCATCAGCTGTTCCAGCGTGGTGGCCGCGCCGGCGGCGGCGCGCTTTTCCTTGGCCAGATTGGCGCGGTAATCGGCGATCTCGCGGGCCTGCGCCTCGGTATCGACGACGTTGAGAACGTCGCCTGCCTCGGGCGTGCCGTTAAGGCCCAGAACCTCTACCGGCACCGAGGGGCCGGCCTCTTTCACGCGGTCGCCCTGATCGTTCACCAGTGCGCGGACCTTGCCCCATTGCTCGCCCACAACGAAGATATCGCCCTGTTTCAGCGTGCCGTTCTGCACAAGAACGGTGGCCACGGGCCCGCGGCCGACATCAAGCTGGGCTTCGATCACCGCGCCAGACGCGGCACGTTCCGGGTTGGCCTTCAATTCGAGGATCTCGGCCTGTAGCGCGATCGATTCCAAGAGATTTTCGAGCCCGGTGCCGTTGATCGCCGACACCTCGACATCCTGCACCTCGCCCGACATCTTTTCGACGATCACTTCGTGCTGCAGCAGGTCGGTGCGCACCTTGTCGGGGTTGGCGTCGGGGCGGTCGATCTTGTTGATCGCCACGATCATCGGCACTTGCGCCGCCTTGGCGTGGTTGATCGCCTCGATGGTCTGCGGCATCACCGCGTCGTCGGCAGCGACCACCAGCACGACGATGTCGGTGACCTGCGCGCCGCGCGCCCGCATCGACGTGAAGGCGGCGTGGCCCGGCGTGTCGAGGAAAGTCAGCTTTTCGCCATCCTGATCAACCTGATAGGCGCCGATATGCTGGGTAATGCCGCCAGCCTCGCCGGCCACCACCTTGGCATTGCGAATTGCGTCGAGAAGCGAGGTCTTGCCGTGGTCGACATGGCCCATCACGGTGATCACCGGCGGGCGCGACTGCAGGTCCTCTTCGGTGTCTTCTACGGTGTCGATCACATCCTCGACATCGGCGTCGCTGACCCGCTGCACCCGATGGCCGAACTCCTCGACGATCAGTTCGGCGGTGTCGGCGTCGATGGTCTGGTTTTGGGTCGCCATGATGCCGCTCTGCATCAACGCCTTGACGACGTCGGCGACCTTTTCGGACATCCGGTTGGCCAGTTCGCCAACCGTGATAGCCTCTGGCACCTGCACATCGCGGATGATTTTTTCGCGTTCCTGGGCACCGCCCAGCGCCTTTTGCCGGGCACGTTCCTGTTTGCGCTTCATCGCGGCGAGCGAGCGCTGGCGGCCGCCCTCCCCTCCGGCAAGCGCTTGATTCAGCGTCAGTTTGCCCGAGCGGCGGCCATCCTCACGGCCCTTGCCCGGCTTGGCGCGGTCGCGGGCGTCGCGGTCGCGGTCGGTCTTGCGCGGCGTCGCGGTGGGCTTGGGGCCGCCTCGGTCGGCCTCGGCCGCAGCAGCGGTCGGCTCTGCCGCGCGCGCTTTGGCGGCGGCCTCTTCGGCCTGGCGGCGGGCGTCTTCCTCGGCCTTGGCCTTGGCGCGTTCCTCGCGCTCGCGCTCTTCGCGTTCCTTGGCCTCGGCCTCGGCGCGGCGGCGGGCGCGCTCTTCTTCGCGCGCCTTCTCTTCGGCGGCACGCTTTTCGGCTTCTTCGGTCTCGCGCGCCTTGGCGGCCGCGAGCGCCTTCATCCGGCGTTCCAACTCGGCGTCGCTGATGCCGCCCGGGCGCTTCGACGGATCACCGCCTGCGGCCGGTGCGGCGCCCCCGACGGGCGGTTTCGGCGTTGCGCCGGGCTTGGGCACGACCACGCGCTTGCGTTTGGTTTCCACAACGACGTTCTTCGTGCGTCCGTGGCTGAAGCTTTGCTTCACCTGGCCCGAACGGGCGCCGCCACGCAGGCCGAGCGTTTTCTTGCCGTCTGTCGTATCGCTCATATGGTCTTCGTACCCTTTCCGGGGGTGTCATCCCCGATCGTCTTGCGCAGCCCGGACAGCCGCGCGGCTTCCTCTACAACACGTTCGGTGAGTCTGCCAGCCGCAAGAGCGGCATGTATTACATGTTCGCGGCCGAATGCCAAACCCAATTCCTGTGCGGTCAAGACCCCGATATATGTCCCTTTTCCGGGCGGCGAACTGAGTTTCGATTTGCCCCGTCCGGACCCGTCGGCGGCTTGGATCAGGATCGCGGCCTCGCCCTTGTCGAGCCAGGATTTGACCTTTTCGTAGCCCGCCACCGCCCGGCCCGCCTTTCGCGACAATGCGATCAGTTCGACCACACGGGCGGCCAGCTGGCGAGTGACATCCTCGGTCAGCGTTTCCGGCACGTCGACGGACTGTTTCGCAGCGCGTGCGAAGAGCCGCTTCTTGACCGCCGTGTCAAGTGCGGCACGGTCGGCCGAGACCCAGATGCCGCGACCCGGCAGTTTTTGGGCCAGATCCGGGACGATACGCCCGCCCGGACCCGCGACGAAGCGGATCAGGCCGGCCTTCGGCTGGCTTTCGCCGGTGGCGATGCAGCGCCGTTCCGGCGCATCGCGTTCCTTGACCCGCCCACCGCGCGTCATCGGCCTAACACGGGCCTGGGATCAGGCCCGTGCTCCTTCCGTCACACCCTGTTCCAGGTCTTCCGCGCCTTCCTCGGTTTCTTCCTCTTGAATCAGGTCGTCGGGATCGACCCAGCCAAGCTGGATCCGGGCGGTCATCACCATAGTCTGCGCCTCTTCGAGGCTGACATCGAACTTCTCCAGAACGCCGTCGTCCTTTTGCCGTTCGCCATCGACGGTGGTCCAGCCGCCGGCCAGTTCCCAGTCGGCGCAGGTCGCGAAGTCCTCCAGCGTCTTGACGTCGTCCTCGGCCAGCGCCTCGATCATCTGCGGGGTGAGACCCTCGAAATTCACCAGGCTGTCCTCGACCCCCAATTCGCGGGCATGTTCCAGAGCCTTGCGGTTCTGTTCGTCGATGAAGTCGCGGGCGCGGGCCTGTAGTTCGGTCGCGGTGTCCTCGTCGACGCCTTCGATGACGGTCAGCTCGTCGAGCTCGACATAGGCCACCTCTTCGAGGTTGGTGAAGCCTTCCGAGACCAGGAGCTGGGCGAAGAATTCGTCGAGGTCGAGCGTTTCCATAAAGAGCTTGGTGCGTTCCTCGAATTCGGCCTGGCGGCGCTGGCTCTCCTCTTCCTCGGTCATGATGTCGATGTCGAGGCCGGTGAGCTGGCTTGCCAGCCGCACGTTCTGGCCGCGCCGGCCGATGGCAAGGGAGAGCTGGTCGTCCGGCACCACGACCTCGATCCGCTCGGCCTCTTCGTCGAGCACCACCTTGCTGACCTCCGCCGGCTGCAGCGCATTGACCAGGAAGGTCGGCGCGTCTTCATTCCAGGGGATGATGTCGATCTTTTCGCCTTGCAGCTCGTTGACCACGGCCTGCACCCGAGACCCTCGCATACCCACACAGGCACCGACCGGGTCGATGGAGTTGTCGTAGCTGATCACTGCGATCTTGGCGCGGCTGCCCGGGTCGCGGGCCACCGCCTTGATCTCGATGATGCCGTCGTAAATCTCCGGCACCTCCATCTTGAACAGCTCGGCCATGAATTCGGGCGCGGTACGGCTGAGGAAGATCTGCGGGCCGCGCGGCTCGCGGCGCACGTCCTTGATGTAGCAACGGATGCGGTCGTTCGGGCGATAGCCCTCGCGGCCGATCTTTTCGTTGCGGCGCAGGATCGCCTCGCCGCGGCCCACGTCGACGATGACGTTGCCGTATTCCTCGCGCTTGACGATGCCGTTGATGATGGTGCCGGCGCGATCCTGGAATTCCTCGAACTGGCGGTCGCGTTCCGCCTCGCGCACCTTCTGCAGGATCACCTGCTTGGCCGATTGCGCCGCGATCCGGCCCATTTCCACGGGCGGCACCTCGTCGGTGATGGTATCACCGGGTTTCGGATCGTCGAGGTACTGCTTCGCCTGATTGGGGGTCAGCTGGGCCTGATAGTTCTCCAGCTCTTCCTCTTCGGGGTCGATCACCGTGCGCACCCGGGTGAAGGTCGCCTTGCCGGTCTTGCGGTCAATGTCGACGCGGATGTCCATCTCGGCGCCGTAGCGGCTCTTGGCGGCGCGGGCGAGGCTTTCCTCCATCGCCTCGATCACCAGTTCCGGGTCAATCATCTTTTCCCGCGCGACCGATTCCGCGATCTGCAGCAGTTCGATCTGGTTGGCAGAGGTAATCGCCATATCTTCAGTCCTCCTCAGACGCTTTGTCCGTCTCTATCTCGTCGTATTTCGTCTCGTCGATCACGCCCGCGGCTTTGCGCTGCCGCAGCATTTCGCGGATCAGATCGTCGGTGAGCACCAATTTGGCGTCGCTCAGCCAGTCGAATTGCAGCCCGATGGTGCCCTCATCGACATTGATCAGCACTTCGTCGCCCTCGATGCCCGCCAAGACGCCTTTGAAACGTCGCCGCCCGTCGATCAACTCGGCGGTCTCCAGCTTGGCCTCATAGCCCTCGAAGGCGCCAAAATCCTTCAGCCGGGTCAGCGGGCGGTCGATGCCGGGGCTCGAGATCTCGAGCGTATAGGCGTCCTCGATCGGGTCTTCGACGTCGAGCGTGGCGCTGACCATGGTCGAGATGTCGGCGCAGTCGTCGACTTCGATGCCGCCGTCGGGGCGTTCGGCCATGATCTGCAGGGTCTTGGTCTTGCCGCCCATCATCCGGATGCGCACCAACTCGTACCCCATCCCCTCGATCACCGGGGTGAGGATCTCGGCCAGGCGCCGGTCGATGGAGGTCTTGGCGACGAGGTCGGTCATGGTTCAGGCACAAAAAAACGGGCCAGCGGGCCCGTCGGTTTTTCCGGTGGAGCCTCGGGGGTGGAAGCCGAAGCGCCGCTCTTGAAAGGCATATACACCGCATCCGAGCCGAGTTCAATACGTAACGATGATCCGACCGGGCGATGCCGCGCGGCCGCGCGACCTAGGGCAGGTCCGGCCAGTCCGTGCGTATGACATCGCCCAGGAAAGCGGAGACGTCCTGACCGCGCAGCAGCTGGTTCCAGTCCCGGCACTCTTGGGCGCCGATCGTATAGCCGGTCTTGGCGTATTCTGCGCCCAGATACGCCCGGATGTCCGCCTCGGACCCGCCGTCGCGGGCGATCTCGTCGATGCGTGAAAGAAGGCGGTCCAACTTCTCGGCGCCGGTGTCGTCCAGCGTGAGCGCAGAAAGGGTCGTTTTGGTATAGCGCTTGAATTTCTCGGGATACTTACCGATTTTGTCGGCTGATGGCCAATAGACATGGCCTAAAACTGGCCCGTAGGCGGTTTCCTGATCGCAGAATGTACAGGTATGCGAAAACGTGTCGGCATAGGCGTGCAGCAACAGGCCGATCTTCCAGGGTTCTGGGTTGGACTTCGCTTCGTCGCTGTGAAGGTGCCAGATCAACGCCTTGCGCAGGTGGTCCCGCCGTTTCTGCAACGCCTCGCCGCGCATGCCGTGAAGGGCGTGAAGCACACGCAGCAGGCGCTTGGCTTCGGTCGGATTGTGCAGCAGCTTCAATTGCGGCGCAGGAAAGGCCATGTACCGGTATTTGTAGGCGTCCGGGGCTTGCGCGTAGAAGACGAGCTGTCTCTCCAGATCGGCGTTCGATTCTCCGAGCCTTTTGTCCAGTTCCGCGTAATTTGCAAGAATTCCGACCGTAAACGCGTGGCCGGTGATGGTGTACTCGACCTGAAAATCGTGCGCGGTCTCGCTGCATACGCGTTCTTCGCGGGTCAAGAGGCCACCGAGACCGACAACCGCATAGTAAACGACAATCACGGTGATCACCAATACGACCGCACATCGATCGACGAGCCTGCAATAGGGCTTCCAGACATGAGTGCAGACCCAACGCAGTGCGACTTTGAATGTCATGGTTCCGAGAAAGGCACCGGGCCGGGCGCATTCAACTGTGACATCTTGTCAAAGATGCGGCGTAAACCCATGTTTTTTCAGGGGTTTACGCGGCGGCTGGGCAATTGGGCAGCGTTTTGGCGGGCCGCGCCGGGCTAGCCTCTCCACCCCTTGTCGCGGTGCGAGCCGTCGCAGTAGGGCTTGTTGCCCGACAGGCCGCAGCGGCAGAGGACTTTTTTGGCGGTCGTGGCGCCCTCGCCGGGTGCGTCGGCGGTGATCTCCATGTCGAGCACCCAATAGGGACCGTCGGGCTGGATCGTGATCTGGGCGCGGTCGGGGATCAGGTGGTCCTGGCCCTCGATCCGGAGCGCGCCGGAGGGGCACGCGCGGACGACGGCTTCGAAAGCCGCGGCGTCGTCGGCGTCGGGGTCGATCCACGGCCGCCGGTCGGGGTCGAAACCCTTGGGAGACATGGCCACGCATTCGGCGGCGTGGGAACAAACGAGCGGGTTGTAGAGCACCGTCATCGCCGTGCCCTTGAAGCTGTAGACCTTGTCCTTGCCCGCCGGTTCGCCGCCGCGGCTTTGGAACCCGTTCGAGTTGTGAGACCCATCGCAGAACGGCTTGGTCTGCGACCCGCCGCAGCGGCAAAGCGCCATCACCGGCTTGACCTCAACCTCCGCCCCGTCCGGCCCGACCATGCGGGTGACGCCTTTGACCACCAGCGGTCCGTTTTCGCGTTCTTCAATGACTGGCTTGTCGGGCATGTCGGTCTCCGATGGCTATGCGGAAGCTAGCTCGGCTCGTCCAAAACACAACAACCTGAGCTTTCGCGATGAACGGTGTGCGGGACAAAGCTTAGGTTCAGAAAGACGATGTCAATGCCTGCCGCTGATCTTGGCCCCAGCGCAATGCGGCATTGGCGGGCTGACCCAAGGCACGGCCACCCCGCCTGTGTAGTTAACGCTGGTGAGTCACTCCGACGTCAATTGAGCGACCGCGCCGGTCCAGTCTTCCAGATGGTAGGTGTGGGTAATCAGGCCATCCTGGACCGTGACGATATCGATAGACATGGCCTCGAAGCCCCTGCCCGTGGCCGGATCGACACCGAAGAAAGGCCCGACGGGCGTTCCACGAAAGAGACTGCGTACAACAAAGCGGCCATCGGTTAGGTCGATAATCTCCTGCGGCTCCCATTCGAGATCTGGAACTACCTGCCCCAAAAAGGCGATTGTGTTGAGCATGCCTTGCGCGCCCTCGCCGCCCGGCGGTGTGGGGACCGAAACCACGTCGGGAGAGAAGACTTCGTAGTAGCGCTCTGCGGTGGTGCCGGCGGGGTCGGTGAGGATGTCTGTATAGAAGGCGCGGACCGCGTCGATATCGCCAGCGCTTGCCATGCCGGCCAGGGCACCGGCTGCAATGGTTGCGGACATGAGGACCTTTTTCATCTGTTCTACTCCTGGACTGCCGGAGGGCCGGAAACTCGCGCTAGCCCTCCGCTTGAGATTTAACGTACCGTCTGGTACGAATACTTGAGCGAGACGTCAAGAATAAAATACCAGCTGGTCCGAAAATATGAGCGACGCCCCCAAACCAAAGCGTGGACGCCCAAGCACCCTGGATATCGACAAGACCCTGGATGTTGCGATGGGAGCGTATTGGCAGAACGATCCGGTGGATGTGTCACTGAACGCGATATGCGACCTTGCCAGTGTCTCCAAACCCGCACTCTATCGAATATTTGGCGGTGAAGATGGGCTGATGCGCGCCGTGCTCGACCGCTACGCGGAGCAGGTATTGTCCGACATCTTCAAGATCCTGGCCCGGGATGCACCGGTGAACGAGACGCTCGCCGCCCTGATCCACTTCGCCAGCCAAGAGCCGAAAATGGCAACCGGTTGCGTGTTCTACAAAATGCGCGCGGGCAAGCATCGCCTTGGTCCGAAGACGCGGGAACGGGTCGCGGAAATCGACACGGCTGCTGTGCAGGCCTTCGAGGCTTATCTTGTAGCCCGCAGCGATGACGGGGACTGGGACGGCGATCAATCCCCAGCGATGGTGGCCCGATACCTGGTCGAGCAAATCGGGTTGGCCCTGACGCAACGCGCCGCAGGGGAGGATCCCGCCGGAATACGGGATACTCTGGCGCTGGCCCTGTCGGTGATACAGCGTCCTTGAGTGAATTCAGCCGCAGCGGATCATCATGCTGAGCCAAGCCTTGGACACTTCGGGCTCAATCCGGCCAATCGACGTTGATCATTTTGAGTGGAGTGATTCACCGTTACCCAAAGAAAATGCCCCGCCGAAGCGGGGCATCCCATTCTTAGTCTGCTGACGTCTGACTTACGCCACCCACCAGCGTTCGGCCATGCGGGCATTGTCCATTTGCCAGAGGTTGCCGACGGTGTCGGGCGAGCCGATCTTGTTGCTGACGGCTTGCACGTAGTTGGCGAACATCGGCACCAGGACGCCGCCGTCGTCGCGCAGGATCTGCTGCATCTCACCGTATTGCTCGGCGCGCTTGGCCGGGTCGAGCTCTGCCCGGGCGCTGACCAGCAGTTCCTGGAAGCGGGCGCTGTCCTTTTCGTCCCACTGGCTGTCGTTCCACGGCACGCCGGCCTCGTACGCGGTCGAGAACATCCAGTCCTCGGTGGCGCGGCCCGACCAGTAGCAGGCGCAGAACGGCTTTTTCAGCCAGACGTTCGACCAGTAGCCGTCGGCCGGCTCCTGCACCACGTTGATGTTGATGCCGGCGGCCTTGGCCGAGGCCTGGAACAGCTGCGCGGCGTCGACAGCACCCTCGAAAGCGGCGTTCGATGCGGAAAGGTCGATGTCGATCGACGAGAGCCCTGCCTGCTGCAGGTGGAACTTGGCCTTGTCGGGATCGTAGGCCAACTGCTCCATGTCCGCGGCGTAGTAGGGGTTCGCCGGCCCGATGGGCGTGTCGTTGCCGACCTGGCCGTGGCCGAGCAGGATCTTGTCGACCATCTCTTGCCGGTTGATCGCGTATTTGATCGCGCGGCGCACATTGACGTCGTTGAACGGCTCGACATCGGTGAGCATCGGGAAGGTGTAGTGCTGATTGCCGGTCACCTCTTGGATGCGCAGCATCGGGTTGGCGCGCAACAAAGCCTCGGTCTTGAAGTCGATGCGGTTGATGGCGTCGACTTGCCCCGTGAGCAGCGCGTTCATCCGGGCGGTGTTGTCGTTGATCGCGATGTACTCGATCTCGTCGAAATACCCCGCGTCATCGCCCTTGTAGCTGTCGGCATAGCGCGCCGCGGTCATGCGCACGCCCGGATCGAGATTGGTCGCCCTGTAGAGCCCGGTGCCGATACCGTTGGCGATGGCGCCCTCGATGTCGTCGGCGGGATACATCAGGATGTGGTAGTCCGACAGCAGGTACGGGAAGTCGGCGTTGCCGTTCTCCAAGACGAACTGGACCTGATGGTCGGTCATCTTCTTCATCTCAGAGATCGCGGCGACGATCGGCTGGGCGGCGGATTTCGCGCCCTCGGCCACATGCATCTGCAAGGATGCGATCACGTCGTCGGCGCCGAAGTCCTTGCCGTTGTGGAAGGTGACGCCCTGGCGCAGGTTGAAGGTCCAGGTTTTGGCGTCGGCCGAGGCCTCCCAGCTTTCCGCGAGTTCACCCCTGAGCGAACCGTCCGCGGCGTTCTCGGTCAGGCAGTCAAAGACGCAGCCCATGGCGGAGGCGATCATGAAGAGGTCGGAATGGGTCCGGCCGTCCCAGCTGTCGGAGGTGTTGGCACCCGAAAGCCCGGCGATCAGCTTGCCGCCGCGCGCCTGCGCCCTCAGCGGCAGGCCGGTGGCGGCCAGCACGCCGGCGGCGGCGCCGGTCTTGAGTAGTCCACGTCTGCTGAATCGTGACATCATTTGTTCTCCCATGTTGTCAGTCGTCACGGACAGGTTGGCCCCGCCCTTTTCACCGGCCCCTCTTAGAAGCGATTCGGCTACATCTTATCAACAGCGGCGTCGCCGATGTTATCAACTCCGCGTTCCGCCAAGAGATTGGTCAGCCAATCTGGGTCCATCTCGGGCACCGAACTGAGCAGAAGGTCGGTGTAGGGATGGTGCGGCGGGCGGAACATCTCGTCCTTTTCGCCCTGTTCGACGACGCGGCCGTCCTTCATCACCACCACCTCGTCCGAAATCGCGCGCACGGTGGCCAGGTCGTGGGTGATGAACATGTAGCTCAGCCCCAGCGTGTCCTGCAGCCGGGCGAGCAGCTTGAGGATGCCCTCGGCGACGAGCTGGTCGAGGGCGCTGGTGACCTCGTCGCAGATGATGAACTTGGGCTCGGCGGCCAGCGCGCGGGCGATGCCGATGCGCTGTTTCTGACCGCCCGAGAGCTCGGACGGGATCCGGTCGATGAACTGGTCGGGCTCCAGCTCGATCTCGTTGAGAAGTTCGCGCACCCGTTCGCGCCGCTGGGCGCCCTTCAGCCCCATGTAGAATTCCACCGGGCGGCCGATGATCTCGCCGATCGACTTGCGCGGGTTCAGCGCGGTGTCGGCCATCTGGTAGATCATCTGCGCCTGGCGTAGCTGCATCTTGTTGCGCTGGCGGTAGTCGCGGGGCAGCGGCTCGCCGTCGAATTCCACCGCGCCCTCGCTGGGCGGCAAAAGCCCTGTGATCACACGGGCGGCGGTGGACTTGCCAGAGCCCGATTCGCCCACGACGGCGACCGTGCGGCCGGCGTGGATGTCGAAGCTGATGTCGTGCAGGACCGGGATCTTGCCATAGGCCGCGGTGACGTTCCTGACGCAGATCACCGGGGTCGCGCCTTGGGGCACCGACGGCTTGGTCGGGCGTTGAAAGCTGCGCACGGCCCAAAGCGACTTGGTGTAGTCCTCTTGCGGGTCCGACAGCATGCGGCGGGTGTCGGCCTCTTCGACCTCGTCGCCTTTCAAGAGAACTTTGATCTTGTCGGCCATCTGGGCGACGACGGCGAGGTCGTGGGTGATGTAGATCGCGGCGGTGTCGTACTGTTCGACGATGTCGCGGATCGAGGCCAAGACCTCGATCTGGGTGGTGACGTCGAGCGCGGTGGTGGGCTCGTCGAAGATGATCAGGTCGGGCCGGCACGACATCGCCATCGCGGTCATGGCGCGCTGCAACTGCCCGCCGGAGACCTGGTGCGGATAGCGAAAGCCGATCCCGTCGGGGTTCGGCAGGCGCAGACGGCGGTAGAGCTCGGTGCCGTCCTTGACGCTGTCGACCCGGGTCGAGACGCCGTGCTGCACCGGGCCCTCGACATGCTGGTCGATCAGCCGGTGCGCGGGGTTGAAGCTGGCGGCGGCCGATTGCGCGACATAGGCGATGCGCTTGCCCAGAAGGTGGCGTTTGGTGTCGGCGGAGGCGTTGATCAGGTCGATGCCGTCAAAGGTCACCTCGCCCTTCGAAATCCGCACGCCGTCGCGGGTGAAGCCCATGGCGGCGAGGCCCAGCGTCGACTTGCCGGCGCCGGATTCGCCGATCAGGCCCAGGACCTCGCCCTTGTTCAGAGTGGTGCTGGCGCCGTTGATGATCGGCATCCAGGTCTCGTCGGCGCGGCCCTCGATCCAGAGGTCCTTGATCTCGACCAGCGGGGCGTTGGGGATGTTCATCGCGTCATTCCTTCAGCCCCGAGGATTTGTGCAGCATCCAGTCAACGACGAAGTTCACCGCCACGGTCAACAGAGCGATGGCCCCAGCAGCCAAGAGCGGCAGCGCGGCGGTCAAGGGCGAGAAGGCGGCGAAGTTGATGAACTGGGCGAGGTCGCGGACCATGGTGCCCCAGTCGGCCAAGGGCGGCTGGATGCCGACGCCGAGGAACGAAAGCGAGGCGATGGTCAGGAACACGAAGCAGAAGCGCAGGCCGAACTCGGCCAAAAGCGGCGCGGTGGCGTTGGGCAGGATTTCGCGGAAGATCAGATAGCTCAGGCCCTCTCCGCGCAGCTTCGCCGCCTCGATATAGTCCATCACGACGATGTTGATGCCGACCGCGCGGGCCAGGCGGAAGACGCGTGTCGAATCGATCACGGCGATGATAACGATCATGTAGATCGTCAACAGCCACGACTGGTTGCCGGCCCAAGCGCTGGCGATGGTCATCAGCAGAAGCGCGAAGATCAGCGCCGGGATCGCCATCAGCACGTCGACCGCGCGGCTGAGGACCTGGTCCAGCCAGCCGCCCAGCGTCGCCGCCAGAAACCCCAGAGAGCCGCCGAGGAAGAACGCCAGGCAGGTGGTGGCGAAGGCGATGCCGACGGTGTTCTGCGCGCCGTAGATCAGGCGGCTGAGCAGATCGCGGCCGATCTGGTCGGTGCCCAAAGGATAGGCCGGGTCGCCGCCGAGCGCGGGGTCGCCGCCGGGCAGGACGTTGACCTTGGCGAAGACCTCCTCTTGCCCGTGCGGCGCGATGATCCCGGCAAAGATCGCCAGGATGGCGTAGACCAGGATCACGTAGATGCCGAAGGACGCGGTCAGCGGCATGCCGCGGAACAGCTTTTTCGACCCGGCGGTGCCCAGATGCCGGCCCAGAAGTCGGAACAGGAAGGCCCCGATGGCGAACAGGATGAACCCCTGCACCGCCCAACGGAAGAACAGCGCGTTTTCCTGCAGATAGAGCCAGACGCCGCCGATCACCGCCGCAGCGCCAAGCGCATAGCCGAAGGCGACGCCATAGGGCATGTCGCGGAAAAACGGCGCATTGTCGGTGATCATCTGGCCGGCATACCGAAACAGCCACCCGGCCACTGCGATCCCCGCGAAGACAAGTAGGATGACGCGCAGCGCCGTGCGGCCGCCGAAAACCGCGCTCCAGAGCAGGCTGATCGCCGCCAAGAGCAGCAGCGCCAGGATCGAGGCGATGATCAGCGGCATTTCGTTGAAGGTCTCGCCGCGGTTGTCGAACATCTGCCCGATGCTACGGAACAGGAACCCCGCGAAGGCGATCACGCCCAGCGCGATCAGCAGCGTGCCGGCCCCGCCGAAGAACGCGATCAGGTCGCCAAAGGCATTGTCGAAGGTCATTTCGGATGCCTCAGCCGCGGGTTCGACAGGATCGACAGGATGTCGGCCATGAGGTTGAGAAGGATGTAGGCGCCGGCGAAGATCAGGCAGCAGGCCTGCACCACGGGGATGTCGCGAATCTTGACGCTGTCGACGAAGAGCTGGCCGATGCCGGGATAGACGAAGACCACCTCGACCACCACGACGCCGGTGATCAGGTAGGCGAGGTTCAGCGCGATGACGTTGATGATCGGAGCCAGCGCATTCGGCAGCGCGTGGACCACGATGACGCGCATCGGGCTGAGGCCTTTCAGCCGCGCCATCTCGATGTAGGGCGAGGCCAAGAGGTTGATGATCGCCGCCCGCGTCATCCGCATCATATGCGCGGTGACCACGAGCGTCAGCGTCAGCGCGGGCAAGAGCGTGCGGATGGTGCGGTCGGTCAGGCTCATCCCCTCGAAGATGTTCGACAAGGACGGCAGCACCGGGTTCAGGACGGCGAGGAACAGGATCAGGATGTAGGCGAGGAAGAATTCGGGGCTCGAGATCGAGCTGAGGGTGAAGATGTTGGTGGCGCGGTCGAACACCGAATTGCGGTAAAGCGCGGCCAGAATCCCCAGGGTTAGAGACACCGGCACGGCGATCGCGGCGGTCACGCCGGCCAGAAACATGGTGTTTTCGAACCGCGGCGCGATCTGTTCGGCCACCGTCTTGAGCTGGTCGCCGCCCATGTTGGTCTGGAAGTTGAGCTGCGCGAACGAGGTGCCCAGATCGCCCTGCAGGATGCCGCCGAGCCAGGTGAAGTAGCGGAAGAAGAACGGCTGATCGAGCCCGAGGTCGCGGCGGATGGTCTCGATCGCCTCGGGCGTCGCACCCTGGCCCAGGATCGCCTGGGCGAAGTCTCCGGGGAGCAGATTGACCGCAACGAAGATCACGATCGACACGACCAGCAGGGTCACCGCGCCCAGGGCAAGCCGCTGTATGATGATCCGCAGGACCGAGTCCAAACCGCGATGTCCCCCCCTGGCGTTTCGCCTTTGCGGGTCAGGTTAACGGCTGAGCCTCACATGTAAAGGGCTGGGGCGGTCAAACCGGGGCCGCCGCCAGGGCGCGCAATGCGCGGTCGTTGCGCAGCCGATCCATGGTGCGCACCAGCTCGGCACTGATCCCGGGTTCCGACAGCGCGTGGCCCGCCTTGCCGATCATCCGCAGATCCGACCGCGGCCAAGCCTTGTGCAGCCGGTAGGCCGAGGCCGGCGGGCAGATCATGTCGTAGCGGCCCTGGACGATGATGCCGGGCACGTCGCGGATGAGGTCGATCTGCTGCAGGATCTGGCCGTCGGTCTCCAGAAACCCGGCATGGGTGAAATAGTGATTTTCCAGCCGGGCAAAGGCACGGGCATATTCGGCGGGGCTTTCGCCGCCGGGACCCTCGTTGTCGATCGACGCGAGCGTGTTCTCCCAGCTCGCCCAGGCGCGGGCGAACCGGGTTTCCAGCATCAGATCGCCGGAAAACAGCCGCCGGTGATAGGCGGCGATCAAGTCGCCGCGCTCGTCCTCGGGAATGAGCCCGGTGAAACGTGCCCACATGTCGGGCCAGAACTGGCCGGCGCCGCCGCCGTAGAACCACTGCAGCTCGGCCCGGGTCATCAGGAACACGCCGCGCAGGATCAGCTGCGCCGCGCGCTCGGGATGGGACTGGGCATAGATCAGCGCCAGCGTCGCGCCCCAACTGCCGCCGAAGACCAGCCAGCGGTCGATGCCCATCGCCGTGCGGATCGTCTCGATGTCGCGCAGGAGGTGCCAGGTGGTGTTGGCCTCGACCGAGGCATGGGGCCGCGACCGGCCGCAGCCGCGCTGGTCGAACAGCACGGCCCGGTAGACCGATGGGTCGAAATAGCGCCGCATCGCCGGGCTGCAGCCGCCGCCGGGCCCGCCATGCAGCACCACCACCGGGATACCGTCGGGGTTGCCGCATTGCTCGACATAGACCCGGTGGCCGTCGCCCACGTCCATCATGCGCTGATCGAAGGGGTCGATCGGCGGGTAGAGGTAATGTGCGCTTTTGCGTCGGTCTGCGACCTTGTCCATAATCCTCCTATATATCGCCCGAACCGGCCCCGCCACGGGGGCAAACGCGAAAAATCTTCGAGGATCGCCAGGATGCAGACCACAATCGACCCCGCCGAGGTCGCCAAGTTCGAAGCGATGGCCGCCGAATGGTGGGACCCGGTGGGCAAATTCAAGCCCTTGCACATGCTGAACCCTTGCCGGCTGGACTACATCACCGCGCAGATCGCCGCCGAGTTCGGGCGCGACTTGTCCGGGCCGGCGCCGTTCGAAGGGCTGCGGATATTGGACATCGGCTGCGGCGGCGGGTTGCTCAGCGAACCGATGGCGCGGCTGGGCGCGGACGTGGTCGGCGCCGATGCGGCAGAGCGCAACATTCCCGTCGCACGGATCCATGCCGAACAGTCCGGGCTGGCGATCGACTATCGTCACACCACGGCCGAGGCGCTGGTCGAGGCGGGCGAGGTCTTCGATGCGGTGCTGAACATGGAAGTGGTCGAGCATGTCGCCGACCCGCAGGCCTATCTGACCGCCTGCCAGCGGCTCCTGCGGCCCGGCGGGCTGATGGTGTGTTCAACGCTGAACCGGAACCCGAAGAGCTATGTCATGGCGATCATCGGCGCCGAACACGTGATGCGCTGGCTGCCGAAGGGCACGCATGAATGGTCGAAATTCATCACGCCGGACGAGCTTTTTGCCATGTTAGAGAGCGCAGGGCTGGATCCGGTCGACCGCAAGGGCTTCGTCTTCAACCCGCTGGCCTGGTCCTGGTCGATCTCGGACCGCGACCTTTCGGTGAACTACGTCACGACCAGCCTCAAATCGGACTGACGGCCGTTTCGAAGCCGTTCAATCCGGTCAGCTCGGGGTGCAAGCGGCTTCGAAGCCGCTTGGGAACGCGTTTCGAAACGCGTTTCGCAAGGCCCTTCGAAGGGCCTTTTGCGGCGCATGTGCCAAATGTTCGTTTGCACTGACGCCCCTTGGCGAACCGGCGTTAGATGAAATTGAACTGAAAGATCACGTCGTCGAAGTCGTTGTCCGAGATGCCGAGGTTGCTGGGCAGGTCCTCGAAGCCGAAGACGTTGTTGCCCAGCGACCGCAGATGCGCGGCGCCGTCGGGGTTGGCCTCGATGAACGGGAAATAGATCACCGCGTCGTCGAATTCGTCGGCGGGGTCGTTGAAGATCCCGTCGTCCTCGGCCTCTTCGGCGAGGATGAAGTCATCGGGACCCAAGGCCCCGCCATTGGCAATCACGAATGGCGCAAAAAGCTGCCCGCCCGCCAGTACCACGTCGCCGAATTCGTCCGCGGTGGTGTTCTTGGTGGGATCGCCGCTCGACCCGCCGCGCAGCGAGAAGTCGTCGACGGCGCGCTGCAGCGCCGCCTTGGCATAGCCCGCGTCGCCGGGGTTCAGGTCGGCCTGCCCGTCGCCATCGGTGTCGATGCCGCCATCGGTGTCGACGATCTGATAAAAGCCGACGAAGTTGTCGAACACCGCTTCGGTCCCGAGGCTCAGCACGTCCTCGGTCAGTTGGATATTGCCGGTATTGCCGGTCCCGAACGGCGACGTGTCTAAGAAGAACCCGTCTTCGATGGTGCCGTCCGGCCGGGTGGTGGTCTGGAAATTGTCGGCCCTGTAGGTGAAGTCGTCGAACTCGATCACCTCGGTGTCCAGCACGTTGACCGTCTGCGTCTCGGGGTCGGTGATGACGATGGCGAGCTTGTCGGTGTCGTCGAACAGAAAATCGTTGAAGCGGCCGGGGATGATGACGGTGTCGATGCCGAGCCCTCCGCGCAGGGTATCGGGCCCGCCGCCGCCGATCAGGGTGTCGTTGCCGGCGTCGCCGAAGAGATCGTTGGCCCCGTCATCGCCCGTGATCCGGTCGTTGAACAGCGAGCCGCCGACGTTCTCGACATTGCGGATCACATCCGTCTCGCCGTTGCTGGTGGCGGTGCCGGCGCCGAGATCGACGTTCACCGCCCGCGGCGACGCGGTGAAGTTGACGTTGTCGATGTCCGGCCCACCGTCGAGCGTGTCGTTGCCGCCGAAACCCTCGAGCGTGTCGCGGCCGGCCCCGCCGAACAGCGAATTGGCCTTGTTGCTGCCGAAAAGCCCCTCGTCCATGCCCGAGCCGATCACGACTTCGACGCTGTTGAGGCGGATCAGGACATCGCCGAGCAGGTTGCGGAAATTGCCCTCGTCGTCGAAGTCGTCATCCGTCGGATCGTCGTCGAGAAAGACGTTGCCCGAGACGGTCGAGCCCTGCAGGTCGAGCACGTCGAGGCCGTCGCCGCCATCGATGGTCAGGTCGTCCCCTGTGCCGAACAGCGTATCGTTGCCGGGTCCGCCGATCAGCGTGTCGCCGGTCGGGCCGCCGCCGAGACCGCCGAACAGCACGTCGTTGCCGTCGCGCCCGTCGATCAGGTTCGGCCCGTCATCGCCGGACAGAAGGTCGTTCAGCGCCGAGCCGGCGAGGTTTTCGAAGTTAAAAAGCTGGTGCACCAGGCCGTTGCCGATGGCCGAGTTGATCGCCAGGTTTGCGGCGATCTCGACCGCGGCCTTGGAATAGTCGGCGGTGTCGTTGCCGGGTCCGCCGTCCAGCGTGTCGGTTCCGCCGAGGCCCTGGATGGTGTCGTTGCCTTCGAGCGCATTGATCGAATCGTTGCCGTCTGTGCCCTCCAGGCTGTCGTTGCCGGGGGTCGGCGTGCCGACGACATCCGCGAGCGCGCTGCGCGGCACCGGGTCAAAACCATTGATTAGAGACGAATCGATGGGGGTCGTCATGAAACAGGTCCTCGCGCAAGCCGGACCAGCAGGGCACGGCCCGCCGCCCCCTCTTGTGCTGGCCGTTGACGGCTAGGCTATGCCGGAGAGCGGCGAGTCTCCAAACGGAATCTCCGAGCGGTCCGCCGCGCGCGGATCAGTCGGCGCGGTCGAGCCGTTCGCGAATGGCACGCAGAACCGGCAGGGCCGAGCGGACCTTGTCGGCGCCGGTGGCGGCCACGACCTCGCCGACAATCGGGGCGATCACTTCGAACGCCGCCTTGCAGGCCCGCCGGCCCGAGGGGCTGATCGACACGAATTTGCGCCGCGCGTCGTCCCAGTCGGGGCGGACATGAATGTGGCCGGCCCATTCGAGCTTGTTCAACGTGTTGGTCATCGCGCCACGGGTAACGTGGAAGGTCTTGGCCAGCTGCGCCGGGGTCTTTTCCTCGTTGGTGCGCGCCAGGTGGTTCAGGACCGAGAAATGGCTGAGCTCCATGCCCTTGGGCAGCGCGCGGCTCAGCCGGTTGCGGGCCAATTGGTCGGCCATGAAGATCTCGCTGAAGAGCGCCACGGACAGATCGTCGACGGTTTCGGTCATCAGGGGCCTTCGTAGTCGCGGTCGTGGGTCAGCGAGGGGACCCGGGCGCGCGCAACCTCTACCTCGGTGAGGTCGAAATCAACCAGCGTCACCCCGGGCAAATCGCCGCCGTCGGCCAACACCGCGCCCCAGGGCGAGACCGCCAGCGAATGGCCGTGGGTCTGCCGCGTCTTGCCGCGGCTGGCGGCGTGGGTGCCGCATTGGGCGGGGGCGAAGACGTAGGCGCCGGTCTCGATGGCGCGGGCGCGCAGCAGGCTTTGCCAATGCGCCGCGCCGGTGACGGGCGAAAACGCCGAGGGCACGGTGAGGACCTGCGCGCCGGCCTGGGCGAGGCGGCGGTAGAGCGCGGGGAACCGCATGTCGTAGCAGATCGTCAGGCCGATCCGGCCGAGCGGCGTGTCGGCCAGCAGCGCCTGGCGGCCGGGCCGATAGCCGGCCGATTCGCGATAGGTCTCGGCAGCGTTGATCGCGACGTCGAACATGTGGATTTTGTCGTAGCGCGCCGCGATCCCGCCGTCGGGCGCAATCAGGAACGACCGGTTGGCAAAGCGGCCATCCGGATCGTCGGTTTTCAGCGCCAGCGAGCCGATCAGAAGCCAGATGCCCTGGCGCGCCGCCTCGTCGCGCAGGCCCACCAGGGTGGCGTCGTCGGACTCTGGCTGCAGGACCGCGGTTTGGTGGCTGCGGCTGGACGAGACGCAGTTCGTCACCTCGGGCGTCATGGCTATGTCTGCCCCGGCGGCGGCGGCCTCGGCCACCCTGCGGCGGGTCAGGGGCAGGTTGGCCGCGGGGTCGTCCGAGGCGGTCAGCTGAATGAGAGCGGCGCGGCTCACCCCGCGAGCAGCGGGTCGAGCTTGCCCGCCTGCTCCAGCGCATAGAGCTCGTCGCAGCCGCCCACATGGGTGTCGCCGACGAAGATCTGCGGCACGGTGTGGCGGCCACCGGACCGGCCCAGCATCTCTTGCCGGCGCGCGGGGTGCTTGCGCAGGTCGATCTCGGCGAAGCTGACGCCCTTCTGGGTCAGAAGCCGCTTGGCGGCGTGGCAGAAGCCGCAGAACGGCGAGGTATAGATTTCGACCGGCTGCATGCGTGCGCCTTTCCAGGAGTTCGGTGGACTATATGGATTTAGGCGTCCTTCGCAACGCGCGCCAGTACGGCGATGCAAACCTGGGATGCGTCGGCAGCAAGGGCGGCGTCGGCCGCGGCGGCCATGGTCGCGCCGGAGGTCATCACGTCGTCGATCAGTAGCACCGGTCGGCCCGCCAGCCGGTCGCGCGCTCGCCGGCCCGGAGCGATGGCCTCGGACTGGTTGGCAAAGCGGTCCTCGCGGCTCATCCCGTCCTGGGGTACTGTGCGGCGGGTCCGGGTCAGCAGGTCGGGGATCACCTCGTGCCCGGTCAGCCGGCCGATCTCGCGGGCCAGTTCCGCAGCCTGGTTGAAACGGCGGCGCACTAGGCGCAGGTAGTGCGCCGGGACCGGGACCAGGACGGTGTCGGAGGTCAAAAGCGGCTCTGCCACGCCGGTCAGCCAGCGCGCCATCGGGCGGATCAGGTCCAGCCGGTCGCCGTGTTTCAGCGCCAGGACCAGGCGGCGGGCGTTGTCGCGGTAGATCAGCGCGGCGCGCCCGCGGGTCCAAGGCCGGGCCAGGGTCAGGCAGTCGTCGCAGTGTTCCGGCCGGCCGGTGTCGTCGCCCGGCAATGGTGCGCCGCAACAGTCGCACGCCAGGCCCAGCGTGAACGGCGTCTCGCGCCAGCAGCCGCCGCAGAGACCGAACTCTTCCTCGACTAGATCGCCGCAACTTATGCATTGCGGCGGGAAGGCAAGCCGCAGCAGGCTTTGCATTTCCGCGCATCCCCCAATAGATGACCGGGTCGACATGACCCGATGGAGCAGCGATGCCGCGCCCGCCCGAACTGACCGATCGCATGGCGCTTTTGCGCAATCGGGCGCGGGCGGCAGCGTCGAAAGAGCCCGCGCTGTTTCTTCAGGAAGAGGCAGCCTTAGAGCTGCAAGAAAGGCTGATTCAGGTTAACAGGCGGTTTACCTCGGCGGCGATTGTGACCGGGTGGCCAGAGGTTTGGCGGGGCCGGGTGCCGGGTGCTCGGGTGGTGGCCGACGACGAGGTGCTGGCGCTGGAGCCCGGGGCGCATGACCTGGTGATCCATGCCCTAGCGCTGCATTGGGCGGCCGATCCGGTGGGGCAGCTGATCCAGGCGCGGCGGGCGCTGCAGCCCGACGGGCTGTTTCTGGGTGCGCTCTTCGGCGGGCAAACGCTGGCGGAGTTGCGCGCCGTTCTGGCCGAGGCGGAGGCGGCGGTGGCCGGCGGGCTGTCGCCGCGTGTGGCGCCGATGGGCGAGATCCGAGATTTGGGCGCGCTGCTACAGCGGGCGGGGTTCGCCCTGCCGGTGGCCGACAGCTTGACCCGGACAGTTAGCTACACCGACGCCTGGCACTTGATGCGGGACCTGCGCGCCATGGGCGAGACGAACGCGCTGGCGGCGCGGCCCCGCCGGTTCGCGCGGCGGGCGCTGTTCGAGACGGCCGCGAAGCGCTATGCCGACGCCTTCGCCGGCCCCGACGGCCGCGTCAGCGCCACCTTCGAGATCATCTGCCTGACCGGCTGGGCGCCCGGCGCGGGGCAGCCGGAGCCGCTCCGCCCCGGCTCAGCTAGGGCGCGGCTGGCCGATGTGCTAGGGGTCGAGGAAACGCCGCTTCCGGACACCACTTTGCCGCACCGCGATTGACCGCAGAGGATTCGCCTTTATGTCCACTGACGCCGCACCGAGCGCGAGAGCCAGGACCGCACCCATGTTCGACGCCAAGACCGACCCCGAGCCCTTGACCGACGCCGCGCGCTGCCCGGTCCATGCCCCGGCCGACCACCCGGCGATCAAGCCCGCCAAGGTCGGCGTTCTGCTGGCCAATCTCGGCACGCCGGACGGCTACGATTACTGGTCGATGCGGCGCTATCTGAACGAGTTTCTGTCCGACCGCCGGGTGATCGACTACAGCCCCTGGATCTGGCAGCCGCTGCTGCAGTTGGTGATCCTGTCGAAGCGGCCGTTCAGTTCCGGTGCGGCGTATAAGTCGATCTGGAACGAAGAAGCCGGCGAGAGCCCGCTGATGACAATCACCAAGGCGCAGACGGGCAAGATTAGAGACGCGATGCGCTCCCGCTACGGCGACGACGTGGTGGTCGAGTACTGCATGCGCTACGGCAATCCCTCGACCAAGTCGAAGGTGCGCGAGATGGTCGAGGCGGGCTGTCAGAAGATCCTGTTCTTCCCACTTTACCCGCAATATGCCGGCGCCACCTCGGCCACCGCGAACGACCAGTTCTTCCGGGTGCTGACCGAAGAGAAATGGCAGCCGATCGTACGCGTCGTGCCGCCCTATTTCGATCAGCCCGCCTATATCGACGCGCTGGCGCAGTCAGTGGAGCACGCCTATGCGCAGATGGAACAAGAGCCCGACGTTCTGGTGGCCTCCTACCACGGCGTGCCGAAACGCTATCTGATGGAGGGTGACCCTTATCACTGCCAGTGCCAGAAGACCTCACGCCTGCTGAAGGAGCGCCTCGGCTGGGGCGACGACAAGCTGGTGACCACGTTTCAGTCGCGGTTCGGGCCCGAGGAGTGGCTGAAGCCCTATACGGTGGAAGAGGTCGCGCGGCTGGCCGAGGCCGGCAAGAAGCGCATCGCGGTGATCGCGCCCGCGTTCTCCGCCGACTGCATCGAGACGCTGGAAGAGATCAACGAGGAGATCCGCGAAAGCTTCGAAGAGGCCGGCGGCGAGGAATTCACCTATATCCCCTGCCTCAACGACGACGACGCCCATATCGCGGCGCTGTCGGGCGTGATCGAAAGCAACCTTAGGGGCTGGCTCGACTGAGCCAGAGACCCGGGCGGAAAACGACGAAGGCGGCGCCGTGCGCCGCCTTTTTCAGTGCCGGAAACGCCGAGGGCAGCATGCGATGACTGTTAACCACCATCCCGCTGTGCCGCGGGACGGCACACTAATGTGTCGCCGCACCGGCGCCTGGTCAGATTAGCAGGACCTGCGTGCCGACCTTTGCCAGCGCGTAGAGCTCTTCGATATGCTCGTTGTAGAGCCCGATGCAGCCGTTCGACGACCGCCGCCCGATCTTGCGCGTGTCATGGGTGCCGTGGATGCGGTAATAGGTCCAGGACAGGTGCAGCGCGCGGGTGCCCAGCGGATTGTCGGGCCCTGGTGCCACGTAGTCGGGCCATTCGGGGTTGCGCTTTTTCATCGCCGGCGTCGGGCGCCAGTCAGGCTTGGGGTCTTTCAGCACCACGCGGGTCCGGCCGCGGCGGGTCAGATCCTCGGTCAACGGCACGGATGTGGGATAAAGCTTGTAGGTCCCGCCGTCCTGCGACCAGTAGTGCAGCGCGCGGCTGGAGGTGTCGACTAGGATCGCGCCGTTGTTCAGCGTGTCGAAATAGGGCTGCCACTGCAGCGACCGGAAGCTCGAGATATTACGGCGCACCGTGGTCGAGATGTCCCGTTCGAACTCGACCGTGTCGCCGGTATCTTGTGCCAATGCCGGCGCCCCGAGCCCGCCGACCGCAGCTGCGGTGGCGCCCAGGAAGGTGCGGCGGTTCAAACGGGTGGTGTCCCAGGACATCTGTCGCTCCACATCGGGGGTTTCGTGATTTGGAGGCATAATATGTCCACAAAGCCGCAGTCGCAATTCAAAGAAGCGTCAGAACGCGCAAGCCGCGGCGATCGGTTTGAATCCGCCGATAGATGCCGCTAGGTCTGAGGCGGATCGTCGATGGGTGGTGGCTGATGACACGCGCGGTTTGGGTGCTGATTTCGTCTCTGTTCCTGCTGACGGCGTGCGAAACGCCGCCGCCGGCTGCCGGACCTGACAGCAAACCGGGGCAGCGGGTCTACCGGATTTCCAAGGCCGAGGTGTCGCGCGTGCAGTTTCGCATGCTCGATGCAGTTAATGCCTTGCGGCAGCTCGAGGGCGCGCGACAGCTGCGGCTCGATGCCACGCTGAACGCCGCCTCGGCGACGCATTCGCGCGACATGGCGGTGCAGAACCGGCCCTGGCACTTCGGGTCCGACGGCTCGTCGCCGGTGGAACGCGCCTGGCGCGCGGGCTATCGCCAGACCATGCTGGGCGAGAACATCTCGGAGACCTTCGAGACCGAGCTGCAGACGCTCGCTGCCTGGATGGAGCTGCCCGAAACCCGCAACGTCATCGTCGACCCGCAGGCCGAGCATCTCGGGTTCTCCTGGTATCAAGAGCCCGGCGGCAAGATCTGGTGGACCCTGATGACCGGCGGCGGGCCGACGCCGGTGCAGCCGACACCGAATCCGCTGGCCCTGGTGCCGCCCGAGCCGATCCCTCAGGGGTAGATGTCGATCACGGTGCCGTTCTTGACCATGGCGTAGATCCACTCGATCTCGCGATTCGAGACGGCGATGCAGCCGGCGGTCCAGTCCTCGCCGCGCCGCTGCAGCGGTTTGGCCTTGCCGTGGATGAAGATGTCGCCGCCCGGGCTGCGGCCGGCGGCGCGCGCGGCGGAGATGTCGGCGGCGTTGGGGTAGGAGATGCCGAGCGACAGGTGAAAGCTGCTGTTGGGGTTGCGGCGGTCGATCAGATAGCGGCCCTCGGGTGTCTTGCCGTCACCTTCGTATCGCTTGGCCCCGGCGGGCGCGAAGCCCAGGTCGATATTGTAGCGCCGCAGCACCTCGTCGTGGTGGTAGAGAAACATCTTGCGGTCGGACTTCATCACCACCACGCGGGTGACCTCTGGCCCGTAGTATTTCTTGAATTTGCTGGAACAGCCCGACAGCGCCAAGACCAGCGCCAGCATCACACCGATCGACAGAACCCGCATCTTGCCCCACGTTGCCCGGTTTGTTTGCGCGGGACTATAGCGAAAGCATTTGAATTTCGGAAGACGGCCGATTGCACGCTAACGTTACTTTCGCCGGTCCTCCAGCCTGGCCTCGATCGCCGCCAGCCGCTGCAGCACCTCGTCGCGGTAAGTGTCTGTGGCGGCGACGTCTTCCTGGTGATGTGCGTCCTGCATCGAGTTGACGATCAGGCCGACCAGCAGGTTCACCACGGCAAACGTCGTGACCATGATGAACGGGACGAAGAACGCCCAGGCATAGGGCCAGATTTCCATCACCGGGCGCACGATGCCCATCGACCAGCTTTCCAGCGTCATGATCTGAAAAAGCGAATAGGCCGACTTGCCCAGCGAGCCGAACCATTCCTGCATCAGCGCGGCCTCACTGGCGTCGCAGCCCGGGCAGCCTGCGCCGAACAGCTTGGTCGCCATCACCGCGCCGATATAGAAAATGATCGCCATCAACAGGAATACCGATCCCATTCCGGGCAGCGCGGTGACGAAGCCTTCGACGACCCGCCGCAGCCGCGGCGCCACGGTGATCACGCGCAATACCCGCAGAATGCGCAGCGCTCGCAGGACCGACAGCGTTTGCGCCCCGGGGACTAACGAGATGCCGACAATAACGAAATCGAACAGATTCCAACCGCTGGTGAAAAACCGCAGTCGATTGGCATAGATCTTCAGCGACAGCTCAATCACGAAGATCGCTAGACAGGCAATGTCCATCGCCTGGATCATGGGGCCGGCGACGTCCATGATGGTGGGCGAGGTTTCCAGGCCTAACAGCACGGCGTTGAAGACAATAATGATGATGATCGACATCCGCACCGGCGCGCTGTCGAGCCAATCGGCCAGCCGCTGTCGTCCCATGATCTCGCCGCCTCAATAAACCGCCGTTTCCGGGCATATGGGCGCATCCGGTGGCGGCGGCAAGTTTCGTGCGGGTCGTAGCCCGAGATCAGTCCCTAACCTGCCGAAGAAATAGTCGAACGTCGACTGGTGTGCGCAGGTGATGGACCGCGACGTCCGCACCGGCCTGACCGATCAGTCCGAGAATCCGAGCGCGGCCGGTCCGTCGGGTGCGCCAGATGAAGTCCCAGAATTCGGCGCTGAACTTTTCGGGGCAGTTCTCAGGCAGGTCCGGCCGGGAGCTGCCGTAGTGGGTCAGCGTGCGCCGGGCCACGCGCCAGGCCCGGCGCCAGAGCGGCAGGTCGAGCACCACCAATGTGTCGGCGCGCGCAAGCCGGGTCTTGTAAGTCGCGCTGAGCCCGCCCTCGAAGACCCATTCCGGGCTGTCTTCGATCGCCCGCGCCATGGGGAACTTTTCGGCCATCGGGCGTTCGACCCAGCCCGGCTTCCAGTGCAGGTGGTCCATATGGAACACCGGCAGCCCGGTCTTGTTGCCGAGCTGCCGTGCCAGGGTCGATTTCCCGGATCCCGGCTGCCCAACGATCATCACCCGCTTCACTCGGCGGCCTCGACCAGGCCGATGAACCCGCCCGACTGCCGCTTCCAATACTGTGCATAGAGCCCGCCGCGGGCCAGCAGCTCGTGATGCGTGCCCTCTTCGACGATGCGCCCCTGATCCAGCACGACGATGCGGTCCATCCGGGCGATGGTCGACAGGCGGTGGGCGATGGCCAGCACCGTCTTGCCTTCCATAACCTCGACCAGCGCCTCCTGGATCTCTGCCTCGACCTCGGAATCGAGCGCCGATGTCGCCTCGTCCAGAACCAGGATCGGCGCGTCTTTCAGGATCGCCCGGGCCAATGCGATGCGCTGCCTTTGCCCGCCCGACAGCTTCACTCCACGCTCGCCCAGAAACGCCTCGTAGCCCACGCGCCCCTGGAAATCCTTGAGATCGAGAATGAATTCGTGCGCCCGTGCCCGTTTTGCGGCGTCGAGAATGGCCTCCTCACCGGCATCGGGGCGTCCATAGAGGATGTTGTCGCGGGCCGAACGGTTGAACATCGCCGTTTCCTGCGTGACCATTCCGATCCGCCGGCGGAGGCTTTCCTGCGTCACGCCACGGACGTCTCGGTCGCCGACCAGAACCTGACCCTCTTCGGTGTCATAGAGCCGCAACAGCAGCGCCACCAGGGTCGATTTCCCCGCTCCCGAGGCGCCGACGATCCCAAGCTTTTCTCCATTACGCACCTCGAGGCAAATGTCCGCCACGCCACCGGTACGGCGGCCATAAGCGAAGCTGACATTGCGGAATTCGATTGTCGGCGGGCCTGCCAGCTCTTCCGCGCGCGGCGCGTCGGTCAGTGCGTGCGGCGGGGCAAGCGTGCGCATTCCGTCCTCGACTTCGCCGATATTCCCGTAGATCCCCATCAGCGTCCACGAAATCCACCCGGTCATCTGCGCCAGCCGGATCGAGATCGCACCGGCGGTCGCCAATTCACCCACTGACGCGCCACCCTGCGCCACCAGATAGAACGACGCCGATACCATCACCGCGGGCAAGAGCCCGGCGATAACGGTCAAGCCGAGCCGGAAGAGCGCCGCCATGGTTCCCCAATCGATCGCCCGGTCGCGAAACGAGACCATCGCCTCAATCGCGGCGCGGTCTTCGTGCCGGGACGAGGCGAAGAGCTTTACCGTTTTGATGTTGGTGACAGTGTCGACGATCTGCCCGGTCACCATCGCGCGTGCTGCAGCGCGGCTGGCCGACAATGTGCGGATCCGGGGCAGGAAGAAGCGAAGAAAGCCAATATAGAGACTGATCCAAAGGATCATGAGCACGGCCAGCCAGGGATTGATCGCGCTGACCACCAGCACAGTGCCCAGCGCCGAGGCAACGGCGACCGAAAGGGCATTCATGGTTTCGATCACCACATCGACCAGCGCCCGCGTGGTCTGCATCTGCTTTTGCGCTATGCGGCCGGCAAAGTCGTTGTCGAAGAACGTCACCGCATGGCCAAGCGTGTGGCGGTGCAGTCGAGATAGGACCAGTTTGAACAGGCTCGGGCCGACGACGATGGATTGAAAGGTCGAGGCCAGCCCGAACGACAGCGGGCGGATCAGCAACAAAACCGTGACCCAAGCGGCGAGCATCGGCCAATGCGCCGCCCAGAACTCGAGGCCGAGCCCGCCGGCATCGATGGCGGCATCGGCGATCCACCCCAGCATCACCATCACGGCGATCTCGCTGAGTCCCACCGCCGCATAGGCTGCGGATCCGGCGGCGATCACTCGGTAGCTGCCCGTCAGACACCAATCGAAGAACGCGCCCAGCCGTTGCGGCGGCGGGCCGTCCGCGGGTGCGTCGTGGTCTATCAGGTCGGCGAACCAATAGGCGGCGCGCTGAAATTTCACTCCGCCGCCTCCATCGTGCCGATGAAGCCGCCCGACTGGTGCTGCCAGAACCGGGCGTACAGCCCGTCGCGGGCAAGCAGCTCTGCGTGGGTGCCGTCTTCAGCGATGCGGCCGTCATCCAGCACGATGATCCGGTCGAGCTGGGCGATCGTCGACAGCCGGTGCGCGATGGCGATCACGGTTTTGCCTTGCATCATGCCGTAAAGCGTCTGCTGGATCGATGCCTCGACCTCGCTGTCGAGCGCACTGGTTGCCTCGTCCAGCACCAGGATTGGCGCGTCCTTCAGGATCACCCGAGCCAGCGCCACACGCTGCCGCTGCCCACCCGACAGCTTCACGCCACGTTCGCCCACCTGCGCGTCGTAGCCCGGGCGGCCCTGTGGGTCCTGAAGATCGAGGATGAAGTCGTGCGCCTCGGCCTGTTTCGCCGCCGCGATCACTTGGTCCTCGGTCGCGTCCGGACGGCCGTAAAGGATGTTGTCGCGGACCGAGCGGTGCAAAAGCGAGCTGTCCTGCTGCACCATCCCGATCATGCTGCGCAAGCTGTCCTGGGTGACCTCGGCTATGTCCTGGCCGTCGATCAGGATGCGCCCGCCTTCGGTATCGTAGAACCGCAAAAGCAGCTTCACTAGGGTCGATTTCCCGGCGCCGGACCGGCCCACCAGGCCGATCCGCTCGCCCGGCTGGATCGTCAGCGATACCCGGTCGAGCCCGCCGGCGCCGCGCCCGTAATGGTGCGACAGCCCCTGCATCTCGATCTTGCCCTTAGTCAGCTGCAGGGGCTTTGCGTCCGGTGCGTCGACCAGCGTTATCGGCTGGGCGATGGTCTCCATCCCCTCGGAAACCACGCCGAGATTGCGGAAGAACGAACTTACGGCCCACATGATCCAGCCTGTCATCGCGTTCAGCCGCAGCGTCAGCGCCGTGGCCGCCGCAACAACGCCAACCGTCGCGCTGCCACCCATCCACAAGGCCACCGCCCAGCCCACGACACCGACGATCAACAGGCCGTTCAGCAGCACCAGGCAGATGTCCATGATCGTGTAGATCCGCATCTCGGTGGCGAAGGTCTGGCGGGTGTTCTCGATCGCCTCCTTGGCGTAGCCGAGTTCCTTCTCGTGATGTGCGAACAGCTTGACCGAATGGATATTGGTATAGGCGTCGACCACGCGACCCGTGACCTCGCTGCGGGCGTCAGAGGCCGCCTTCGACGCCGGTCCCACCCGCTGCATCGTCCAGCGCACCAAATAGGCGTAAAGCACGAACCAGATCAACAGCGGGACGACCAGCCGGACGTCCGCGCCCCACAGCAGAACCGCCGCGCCGACCAAGTAGGCCAGCGCGAAGGTGATCGCGTCGAACACCTGAAAGATCGCCTCGCCCGCCGCCGGTGGCGTTTGCATGATCCGGTTGGCGATACGGCCCGCGAAGTCGTTCTCGAACCAGCCCACCGACTGCCGCAGCACCTGGGAGTGTGCCCGCCAGCGAATCAGCGTGCCGAAGTTCGGCATGATCCCGTTGTTCAAGAGCGCCACGTCGATAAATTGGATGACCGGCCGGATCAGCAGAATGAACAGCGCCGCCAGGATCAGCTCGGTGCCGTAGCGGTCCCAGACCTCGGTCGGGCCGCCGGAGCTCAACACATCCACCACCCGGCCCATGTAGAAGATCAGCGCGACCTCGACCGCCGCCACAATTACCGAGACCAAGGCGGTCGCAACGAACAGGCGGCGGAACGGACGGGCGTAGTCCATCAGGAAAGGAAACAGCCGCGTCGGCGGCGTGTCCGTTTCCGGGTAGGGAGAATACGGGTCGACCAGGTTTTCGAAGAAACGAAACACGGGATCATACTTTCGGGCAATGTATCGCCCGGGATATAGGCCGTTCCGCTTGAAAGGGGAACCTCGCCGCGGCGTTAGCGCAAAAGCTCGTCTCGGCTGAGACTAAACCCCGACGAAATCCATGCTTGTTCGAGGTCACGCAATCGCTCGCCCAAAGCGGCGCCGGTCAAGACCGGCATCAGATCGGCGGGTTTGACCGGAAACCGCGCCGCCGCACCGTGGGCGATCTCGGCCTCGACGCCACCCGGGACCGATTGGCCCGTCAGCGCAGCGCGCAGCAGGACCGCGTCATGGGCGGTATCCGGCCCGTGGCGATAGGCGATCTCGGCCGCGCCTGCAGAGCTGCCGATCTGAGCGCGCAAGGCATCGAGCTGCCGCGCCGCTTGTTTTGACAGACGCAGATGCGCCGCCGGGTCGCCGCCCAATGCAGCTAGGCGCCGGATACCCGCAGGAAGCGCCCCGGCGGAGGCCTCCAGATCGACGAGCCGCGGAAGAGCATCCGCCGTCGCGCCCGGCACGATGCGTGCCAGCACGCCCGCCTGGTTCATCGAGGCGACGGCGGGCGCGGGATCGGGGGCCGACAGCAACTTCATGGTTTCGGCGGTGATCCGTTCAACAGACAGCGTCTCTAAACCGTGCGATAACGCGGCGCAGGCGGCGAGGCCGTCCGGATCGATCCCGGCTTGCGGGTCGCCGTACCACGCGTAGAAGCGAAAAAATCGCAGGATGCGCAGATAGTCCTCGCGAATGCGCGCTTCGGGATCCTCGATGAACAGCACGCGCCGGGCGCGCAGATCCGGCAATCCGCCAAGTGGATCCACAAGGCTGCCGTCGGCGCGAGCATAGAGCGCGTTCATGGTGAAGTCGCGGCGCCGGGCGTCGTCTTCCACCTGGTTGGTGTAGGCCACAACGGCGCGGCGGCCGTCTGTTTCCACATCACGCCGGAACGTGGTGACTTCATGTGGGACATGCCCGGACACGACGGTGACCGTACCGTGATCGATGCCGGTTGGGACGGGTTTGAGCCCCGCATCTTCGGCCAGGGCCACGACGGTTTCGGGCAGCGCGTCGGTCGAAATGTCGATGTCGTTCACCGGCTCTCCCAGAAGCGCATTGCGCACGCAGCCGCCGACAAACAGTGCCTGATAACCTGCGCCGGTCAGCATAGCGCTGACGGCTTGAGTCTGCGGTTGGTCGATCCAGTGTCCGGTGACTTGGGTCATGCGGCCATGCGCTCGGCAAGGCCACGCAGGATCCGCGCAGTTGCGCCCCAAATGTAGTAGGGTCCGAAGGGCACCGTGTAGTAATGCCGCCGTTGGCCGCGCCAGCGCCGCGACTGGACCTGAAACCGGCCCCGGTCGGTTACGTGAGCAAGCGGCACGTCGAATACCTCGTCAACCTCGCCCACCTCCGGAATCGGGTCGAATTCGTCACTAACATGGGCCAAGACCGGGGTGATCCGGAAGCCGGTCACCGTTTCATGTACCGGCAGTGTCCCAAGAACGTCAACCGACGCGTGGGGCAGGCCAATCTCTTCTTCGGCCTCGCGTAAAGCCGCGGCGGTGACGTCCGCGTCGCAGGATTCGACCTTGCCGCCCGGAAAGGCGATCTGACCCGGGTGATGCTTGAGCGCTGACGATCTCTTGGTCAGGATCAAACGCAAGCCGCCCTCGCCCGCCAAGATCGGCACCAGAACCGCTGCCGGCCGCAGCTTGCGGCCGGGCGGCAGCACCACATCCGGGTTCAAATCGAAATCGGACGAGGCGGCGCTGGGCTTGGCCAACGCCGCCCGAACCGGCGCAAAAAGGTCAGGCGCTGCCACCGTCGGCCTCTGCAGCCTCGAAGCCCAGCGTTGCCGGGTCGAATTCGTAATGCGCCCCGCAGAACTGGCAATCGGCGGTGACGATGCCGTCGTCGGTGGTCATCGTGCCGATGTCCTTGGCCGAATAGATCGACAGGCTCTGCCGCACGCGATCCGCCGAACAGGTGCAGCCGAACTGCACCGGCTGGGCATCGAACACCCGCGGCTGCTCTTCGTGAAACAGCCGCACCAGCAATTCGGTCGGCTGCACGCCCGGCCCGACCAATTCCAGCTCTTCCACGGTGTCGAGCAGCACGTTCGCCCGCACCCAATCCTCGCGCTCCTCGCCGTCGAGGATGTCGTTCGGCATCAGCAACCCACCGTCGCCGGAGCCTTCTTCGGCCACGTGCGGCGAGCCCTGCGGCATATGCTGCAACATGACCCCGCCGGCACGCCAGGCCTCGCCACTGCCGCGAAGCTGCGACTTGCCGAAGGCCAGGGCAAAGCGGGTTGGCAACTGCTCGGATTGCGCGAAATAGGTCTCTGCACAGGCCGAAAGCGAGCCGCCGGCGATCGGCGTGATGCCCTGATACGGCACCGTACCCGCGCCTTGGTCGATCAGAATCGCGAAATACCCGCTGCCGATCTGACCAAAGCCTTCACCGAGCGGTGAGATCTGCTCTTCGTCATAGCTGGCATAGGCCCGGATTCGCGCTGGTTCGCCTTGGGTTTTCGGCGCATAGTAATCCGTCGCGATCAGCCGCACCGGCCCGTCGCCGCGCACCTGCAGCGACAGTTTCCAGCGCAGCTTGATCGTTTGCCCGATCAGCGCGGTCAGCAACGCCATCTCGGCCACCAGCGCCTCGACGGCGGGCGGATAGTCGTGCTGTGCCAGTACCTGCTCCAGCACGCCATCGAGCCGCGCCACGCGGCCACGGATGTCGGAAAGGTCGAGCTGGAACGGCAGCACGGTGTCGTCCCAGGCGATTTGCGAGCCGATATTCATGGGGTTCCCTCGCAGGGTTTGAGTTGGCATACCGCGTCCATATAGGCGGGGCAACCGGCGGCGGAAGGCAGGGCGGGTATGATCAGGCGGTATGGCGAGCCGGTGCGGAATGGCGTGCGGTATCGCCTCAGGCCCGGCGCCTATGCCGTCCTGGTGCGCGACGGTAGTTTGCTGTTGACGCATCAGGCCGAGCCGATCCCCGAATTCCAGCTTCCCGGCGGCGGCATAGACCCCGGCGAATCGCCGCTGACCGCCTTGCATCGCGAGGTCTTCGAGGAGACAGGTTGGCGCATTACCGCGCCCCGCAAGCTGGGCGTGTTCCGCCGGTTCACATACATGCCGGAATACGATCTTTGGGCGGAAAAACTGTGCCACATCTACCTGGCGCGCCCGGCCCTGCGCCACGGACCGCCGTCAGAGCCAGGGCACACCGCAATTTGGATGCCGATCAACCTTGCCGCCGGCCAGCTCGCCAATGACGGCGACCGCGCCTTTGCACAGAGCCTGCTGTAGAGTACGCTGCCGAGCCGGGTTCTGCAGGGTGCGCCCAAGACCACCAGACCCTTGGGTCAGCTGTCGTCAGTGAATTCCAACAGCACACCGGAAACATCGTCGGCGAACTCCTTGCCGCCCGCGAAGCTCTCCAGATCCCACAGCAGCGCCTCGTAGAACGCCTCGCCGCCCAGTGCCGCGTTCTTGCGCAACAGCTTGGCCAAACCGGGCTCGTCCAGCATTTCGCCGCCCGGATCGGCGCATTCCGTGATCCCGTCCGAACACAGAAACAGCCGCTCCCCCGGTGCAAGCCGTAGCACCGTTTCACCGTAGTCGGCGCCGGGAATCAGCCCGACGGGCAACCCGCCCTCGCCGACATATTCGACCTCGCCGGAGGCCCGGTGCACTGCCGGATGCGGGTGCCCAGCCTGGGTGAACACGACCTCGCGCGACGTCAGCCCGACCTTCGCGAGCACCAGCGTGAAGTAATGCTCGGTCTCCATCTCATCGAGCAACAGTGTGTTGAGGTCCGCCGCCACCCGCCCCGGCGGCCGCATCACCACCTGCCCGTCCACCCCGTGGTCCAGCGCGATATTCTGATCTGCCGAACTGCCCGAGAGATACGCCGCCAGCCGCGCGGTGATCAGCGCCGAGGCGATGCCGTGGCCGGACACGTCGATGGAATAGACCCCGAGCTCGTCGTCGTTGACCGCGAACATCCCCACCAGATCGCCGCCCACATGTCCGGACGGGTGCAACAGCAGCGACACATCGACCCCAGGAAACCGGCGAAACCGTTCCCGCACCAGCGATTGTTGCAGTTTGCGAGCCTCCACGAGATCCTTGTCGATCGCCTCGTAGAGCGTCTGCATCTCGGCCAAGGTCGAACTGACCAGTGCGTTCTTGGCCGTCAGCTCACGCTCCATCTCCAGGATCCGCTGCCCGGCGCGGATCCGTGCCCGCAGCTCGCCGGCATTCACCGGCTTGGTCAGGAAATCGTCCGCCCCCACATCCAGCCCGCGCGCGACCTCGCCCTTTTCGCTTTTCGACGTCAGCAGGATGAAATAGCCGTACCGGTCGCCGCGCATTTGCCGGTAGGCCTGGCACAGCTCCAGCCCGCCCATGCCCGGCATCATCCAGTCGCTGACGATCAAGTCGGGGCTTTGCTCGCCGCAGACCTGCAGCGCCTCTTCGCCGGACCCGGCCTCGATCACCCGATAGCCCCAGCGGTTGAGATACGACGACAGAATCCGCCGCTGCGCGCGGCTATCGTCGACGACCAGCACGGTTTCTTGCGCGTCGGGCGCGGGACTTGGCGGGATTTCGGCGGCGCGCAACACGGTATCAACCCTTTCCGGCTAGCTCTGCCGTTGGGTTTGCCGCATCGCTGTTAATGCCCGCCTAAAGCTAAGACTTTAAGCACAAAGCGCGCCCGGTTTAACGACTCGGCGTCGGTCGGCTGCTAGGGTCGCGCACGATGGGGGCACCACCGAGTGGAGGTGCGGATGATTGATTGGCAACGGGTAGACGAGCTTCGGGACGAGGTTGGCGCGGAAGACTTCCAGGAGGTTGTCGATATCTTCCTCGAAGAGGTTGACGAGGTGGCGGACCGCCTTCGTGAAACCCCTGATCCCGGGAGTTACGAGGCAGAACTGCATTTCCTGAAAGGCAGCGCGCTGAACCTCGGTTTCGCCACGCTTGGCACGATTTGTGCCGATGGGGAAAAGCTGGCGGCAGAGGACAAGCCGGACGCAGTCGATCTCACCGCCGTTCTGTCGGCCTATGAAGCCTCCAAGGCGGAATTCCTCGCGCAACTCGGCCTGACGCAGGACGCGGCCTAGTCCTCGGCGACGAGCTGCGCCGCCAGTTTTGACCGCACCGCCTGTGGGATCGCCGCGCTGCCACGGGTTTCGGGGCTGAAGAACACCTCGACCGAATCATAGGTCGCGTGTAGCGCGCCGGTATCCGCGTGATGCATACGCAGCTGGAACGTCACGCTCTTGGTCCCCAGCCGCGTCACCGCCCCGTCGATCACGATCAGATCGCCTGCGACCAGCTCTTTGAGGAACGACGTGGTCGCCTGCGCCGCCACCGTGTGAACACCGTGGTCGCGCAGCATCTCGGAATAGGGCAGCCCCATCAGCGTCCAGAAGTGATACGTCGCATCGTCGAAGAACGGCGCGTAGTGGCGCACGTTCATGTGCCCGAAATGGTCGTGATGCCACGGATGCACCACTCCACGAAACAGCTCCGACCGCCCGTCCATCTCCGTCTCCGGCCACCTCCGACAGCTCAAACAAGCACCCTTGCCGCACTGCCGCAACCCCGCCTTGCCGCGCCTTTTCGGGCCATGTAAACGGCGTCGACCACCGCAAGGAGCCGCCGAATGTCCGCCCCCAAGAAAGTCGTTCTCGCCTATTCCGGCGGCCTCGACACCTCGATCATCCTTAAATGGTTGCAGACCGAATATGGCTGCGAGGTCGTCACCTTCACCGCTGATCTGGGCCAGGGCGAAGAGCTGGAGCCGGCGCGCAAAAAGGCCGAGATGATGGGCGCGCGCGAGATCTACATCGAGGACCTGCGCGAGGAATTCGTCCGCGACTTCGTCTACCCGATGTTCCGGGCCAACGCGCTGTACGAAGGCCTCTATCTGCTCGGCACGTCGATCGCCCGGCCGCTGATCTCCAAGCGTCTGATCGAGATCGCGGCCGAAACCGGCGCCGATGCGGTCAGCCACGGCGCAACCGGCAAGGGCAACGACCAGGTCCGGTTCGAACTGTCCGCCTACGCTTTGAACCCCGACATCAAGGTTATCGCCCCGTGGCGCGAATGGGATCTGTCGAGCCGCACGAAGCTGATCGACTTCGCCGAGAAAAACCAGATCCCGATCGCCAAGGACAAACGCGGCGAGGCGCCGTTCAGCGTCGACGCCAACCTTCTGCACACCTCCTCCGAGGGAAAGGTGCTGGAGGACCCGGCGCAGGAGGCCCCCGATTACGTCTACCAGCGCACCGTGCATCCCGAGGACGCGCCTGACAAACCCGAGTTCGTCGAAATCGGCTTCGAGAAGGGCGATGCGGTCTCTATCAACGGCGAATCGCTCTCGCCCGCCACGATCCTCACCCGGCTCAATGAACTGGGCGGCAAGCACGGCATTGGCCGCCTGGATTTGGTCGAGGGTCGCTTCGTCGGTATGAAGTCGCGTGGCATCTACGAAACCCCCGGCGGCACGATCCTGCTCGAGGCGCATCGCGGCATCGAACAGATCACGCTCGACCGGGGCGCGGCGCACCTGAAGGACGAGTTGATGCCGCGCTACGCCGAACTGATCTACAACGGCTTCTGGTTCAGTCCCGAACGCGAGATGCTGCAGGCCCTGATCGACAAAAGCCAAGACCACGTCACCGGCACCGTCCGGCTGAAGCTCTACAAGGGTCTCGCCCGCACAGTCGGCCGCTGGTCCGACCATTCGCTCTATTCCGAGGAGCACGTCACCTTCGAGGACGACGCCGGCGCCTACGACCAGAAAGACGCCGCCGGCTTCATCAAGCTCAACGCCCTGCGCCTGCGCCTGATCGCCATGCGCAATCGCCGCCTCGGCGGATGACGCGCACCCGCCGGCTGGTCACGCGCGACACGATCGACGCGCTCATCCACCTCGATGTTGCCGCCGGCCAGGTCGACCTCGTGTCCCCAAATGCCGTCACCCTGGCCCAGGCCGCCTATGAGCCCGGCGCCTATGTGTGGGGTTTGTGGGACGGTGAAACGGCGGTGGGTCTGATGGCGATGATACACCCGCGCGAGGATCCCTTTCTGGGCGAAAGCGACGACCCTGACGCCGCGTATCTGTGGCGGCTGTTGATCGATGCCGCTCACCAGCGCAAGGGGCATGGCACCTTCGCCCTGGCCGAGGCCGTGGCCCAATCCCGGGCCTGGGGACTGCCCCGTCTGATGCTGAACGTCGCCGACGACCCCGCTTCAGCGATGCCGTTTTATCTGGGCTTCGGGCTCAAACCCACCGGCCGCGTGGTCCACGACGAGCTCGAACTCGTCATGTCAGTCTAAGCGGCCAAAGCGCCTCATAGACCTCCATGGCGCGCGAGTAGAGCGCCGAAAAAGCCGAATCGACCGCGGGCAACGCACCCTCGGCTTCGGCGAACCCAGTCGACCGATGCACCGCCCCATACCAGTGTGTGGCCCAAACTCCGTCATACGGTTTTGGGCCCATCGGCCACCCCAACATCACTGAGTGGAATTCGAGGTTCAGGGCGAAACAGAGACGCTGCAAGGCGTCCCGCGGATCCGAACGGATGTCCGCGCTGTCGATCACGATCGGCGTCCGCCCCATCGCGCGAACCTGCCGCACAAGTTCGGCCTGCTGGCCGAACCCTAGGTCGTCAAAGCTCGGATTCTCACGCTTGGCGGCGTAGCTTGCGATGACCCGCGCGGGATGGCGGATCAGAAAGACACTCGTCACCTCGCCCAACCAATCCCGCCGAATCGGCGCCCGCATGTGCTGCGCCATGTGTTTTTGATAGAACACCCGCTTACCACCCGGCGCCGCGCCAATGCACCTTGTGATCACGGCCTCCGGCGACACGTCCCCCGCCGCGATAACCTGTTCCCGCATCGGATGATCGAGTCCCGTCGCCGCCAAGTAGGCCGCATAAAACGGTTCGTCCCATACCACGCAATCCGGGCGCTGGGCAAACGCATACATCATCGCTGTCGACAGGTTCCGCGGCCCCGACCACATCGCAATGCGCACCCCGTTCCCCATCGCCTCAACCCCTCGTCTCTGCTTCAAAAAATACCTCGGGGGACGCCCGCAGGGCG
>JASJCA010000146.1 GCA_030066215.1 Rhodobacter sp.
GCGGCTAAACTTTCTGCCCCGCGGAATGTTTCGCGCGCGAAACATTTGAAACCGGAATCGACGGCTCCGCCGTCGACAAAGGGTTCAGTGGACCCTTTGCGGTTTCAAAGGGCGGAGCCCCATGGGGGCAGTCGCGCCAGCGACCGAACCGTCTAGTGGATGGTTTGGCCGGACGAAGGGCGGAGCCCAACCGGAAACCACGGCTCCGTCGTCGACAAGAGTCCAGCGGACCATTGCGGCTTCAAAGGGCGGAACGCCGGCGGCCAGTTGCGTCAGCGACCAAACCGTCCAGCGGACGGTTGGCTCCAACACAGGGCGGAGAACCAACCGGACTCAAAGGCAACGCCATCGGAAAACGGTCTGGAGAGCGCGTTGCGGGCTCCACGCGCGGAGCCCACCGGAACAGCTCGCAACCACGCGACAAAGCGCGGCGGTCGCGCCCAAGCTTGCACCGTCGACGCGGCCGTCTTACTTGACTGGGCTCGGGCTCAAACGGGCGGCCGCGCACGCCGCCGATTGCTTGACTGCTCTGACCAACCGATTCCGGCGGCATCGGCCACCGATTACGCCCCGGACCGCCACCCAGGCAGCGCCCGAGGCGCCCAAAAGACCCTGTGTCATTTGGCCCTCGAATAGAGGCAGAATAATTGGTCAGACGCCCGGCCTCAGGGCCGGGCGGGTTCTCTTCTCGACGCGACTGCCTAGCACTCAGCAGTGTCGCGAAGGTCCATTTCAGGTCCAGACCAATGTCGTCGTCGGACGGCCATGACCGCCCGGATCCAGCGGAGGCCGCTGCGCGACTCGTTGGACACGTGGTCAGCCGGTTAGAACCACGGGCACGCGGCCTTTGGGCGGAGGCGGCGCACATGACAGGGCGGCACGTTGGACCACGGTGCAAGGTTGGACGGCCGACTCCATATCGCTGTCACACCACCTGGTCCGCGACGTTGGTCGGATCGGGGTCGGGCGTACCAAGCCCGGCGGCGTCCGGCTTGTCGAGGGCGGTCTTTGGGGCAAGGTCCCCGGACGCCACGAACTGGACACGGACCGCGCGCATCGCGCCGGAGCGGCCGAGCTTTCCGGTCATCACCGCATTGTCGTCCGGGCCGCGCAATGTCAGCCCGTCCAGCGCCGCGGCGTCGAGGATCAGGGTCTCGCCCTCCGCAAGCCGGGTGATGTCACACAAAGGACGCCGTAAGCGGCAGAGCACGGCATCGAGACGCGCCTCGGTGCCCAGGACAGAACGCTGCAGCGTCGTCCGCCACTGCCCTCCCGGCTCGGACTGAGCCGGCGCGCGCCGCTCTGCCGGGAAGATCAGAAAGAGCCGCCCGGTTTTGGCCCCTAGACCGATGTCGAGTTCCGCCGAGACCCGCAGATGCCCCGCATCGGCAAGCGCCATGGCGCCGGCGCGGGCGTCGGCAAGGTGTTGTGCAAAGCGGAAGCCGTCGATCGGTGGCAGATCGCCGCAATCGGCGGCGAAGGTGCCGAATCCGCGGAGCAGGTGATTGATGAACTCCGCCAGCATGGCCGCGTCTATTCCGGTTGGCGGACGCAGCGCCGCCTCACCGGGTAGAACCTCGCCAAGTGTCTGTGCCTCGATCGCAGCGGCCACGAGCTGTGGGCAGGCGACGGCGAGGCCCCGCGCGCCGTCGGGACCTTCAAGCAGCGCAACCAGGGCCGGGTCTGGCAGATCGGCGGTGAGCGTCTCGGGGAAATCGCTCGTGGTATCGAGTCCACGCACCGAAACCCGCGCAGACAACGCGGCGTCGCCGGCACGTGCGGCGGCGGTGCGCAGCGCCTTGTCCGGCGTCATCGCCGGAGCCCCCTGCGCAGCGCGCCCGCCGCCGGTCTTGCGGCGCAAAACCGACAGTTCTGCCTCGTCACCCATGAGTTGCGCCTATCTTGCCTGCCCGCCCAGCTTTTGCAGATCAGGGTTACGAAACGGCTAAGGGCGATTGGGAAATTGACCTTTTTCTCGCGCCAACATGACGTTGTCGAGCGTGGGATTTGTCTGCACGGCGTGGTGACTTGCTTAAAGGCAGGATTGGCCAAGGTTGGACACGCTCACGGCCGGTTCTCAATCCTGGGCCACCATTAGCTCAAGTCCGAAGAGCCGAGCCCATCGCCGACCCGCGGGGTGGCGAACCAACATTTGAACTGCGGCGCTCAAAAGCTGTTCGTTCGATCCAACTCCGCGGCGCCGGCGGGACCGGCGAGGACTATTCCGCCGCCTTGGCTTGTGCCGCCGGCAGGGTCACGCGGAACGCGGCGCCGCCCTGGTCGGGCAAATAACCGATGTCGCCGCCGAGCTTGGCGACGATCTCGCGGCAGATCGCAAGCCCAAGTCCGGCGCCGCCGGCGCGGCCCTGATCGGTCAGGCGGGCGAACTTCTCGAAGATCATCGACTGGCTCGCCTTGGGGATGCCCGCGCCGTTGTCGACGAAGTCGACGGTCACGCCAGCCTCGCCCGACGTCACCTCGATGCGCAACTCGGGCGCCTCGGCATCGCAGTATTTGCGTGCGTTGGCGATCAGATTGATGAACACCTGGGCCAGCCGGTCGGGATCGGTGACCAGCGCCACGTCCTCGGCCCGCGCATCGCGTCGGATCGCCAGAGGGCGCTCGCCGTCCATCGAACTCGTCGCCGCCACCGCGCGGTCGAGCACGCTGTGCAGGTTGGCGTCCTGCCAGTTCAGCGACACCTCACCGTTTTCCAGCACGCTGAGGTCCAGAAGATCGTCGAGCAGGCGGGTCAGCCGGATCGCCTCGTCGTGGATGATGGTCGAGAACCGGGTCTGGTCGGCCTCGGACATCGGGCCGGCCATCAGGATCTCGGAAAACGCCCGGATCGAGGTCATCGGGGTCCGGAGCTCGTGGCTGATCTGGCTGAGGAAGGCGTCCTTCTGGATCGACAGCTGGGTGAGCTTTTCGTTGGCCTCGCGCAGCTGCGCGGCGGTGCGGCTGAGCTCCTGTGACTGGGTCTCGAGCTGGCTGGAATACTCCATGATCTGCGCGGTCTCATCGGCCACCGCCAAGAGATCCTCGACCGAGACCGAGGCGCCGCCTGTGATCTGCGCGACCATCGCCTGGGCGGTGGCGGCGCCGACGGACCCGGCGAGCTGGCGTTCCAGCCGTTCGACGAAATCGGGCGAGGGGTTCGGCAGATAGCCGGCCTTGCCCTGGGCCCGCGCCTCGGCCTCGAACACCGCCTGGGCCTCGGCGGGGCCGAGGATGCGCTGCGCCATGATCAGCAGATCCTCGGCCTCGGCCGGGCTGTGGGTCCAGCCGGGCGCGTTGCGGACATGGTCGTCGATGTTGACGAACTGCGCCCCCTGCAGGCGCTCCAGCGGCGCGGGGAAGCTGAAAAGCGAGCCGAGAAAGAAGCCCGAAGAGTTGATCACCATCGACCAGAACACCGCGTGCACCACCGGGTCGAGCCCGTCGATGCCGAAGAGCGCGTGCGGCCGAAGCCAGCCGATGCCCCAGGGCCCGTCCGCCAGGACCGCGGCCGACAGCACGAAGCTGTCGCCGAAGCTCGGCAGAAACATCGTATAGGCCCAGACCGCGAAGCCCAGCGTCAGCCCGATGGCGGCGCCGCGCCGGGTGGCGCCGCGCCAGAACAGGCCGCCCAGCAGCGCCGGCAGCACCTGGGCGACGCCGGCGAATGCGATCAGCCCGATCGCGGCCAGCGCCGCGCCGCCGCCGGAGAGCCGAAAGTAGAGATAGCCCAAGGCCAGCACCGCGCCGATCGAGATCCGCCGCGACAGCAGCACCACCTCGCGCACGTCGCCCGACATGCTGGCCCCGCCCTGCCGGGCGCTGAGCCAGATCGGCATCACGATGTGGTTTGACACCATGGTCGAGACCGCGATGGCGGCGACGATGACCATCGAGGTGGCGCTGGAAAACCCGCCCAGAAAGCTCAGCATCGCCAGGCTGTCCTGGTCCAGCGCGAGCGGCACGGTCAGCACGTAGAGGTCGGGGTTTTCGCCCGGCAGCACCGAAAGCCCGATCACCGCGATCGGGATCACGAAGAGGCTCATGGCAAAGAGGTAGAGCGGGAAGGCCCACGACGCGACGGCCACGTGGCGTTCGTCGGCGTTCTCGACCACCATGACGTGGAACATCCGCGGCAGGCACACGAATGCCGCCGCCGAGAGGAAGATCAGCGTCGCCCAGCGGCCGCCGTCAAGCTGCCATTCGGCGATCTTGGAGGCGTCGATCTGGGCCATCATCTCGGCCGGGCCGCCGGCCACGCCCCAGACCACGAAGACGCCCACAGCGATCAGCGCGATCAGCTTGACCACGGCCTCCAGCGCGATGGCGGTGACGACGCCGTGGTGGCGTTCGTTGACGTCGAGCGAGCGGGTACCGAAAAGGATGGTGAACAGCGCCAGCCCGGCGGCCACCACCAGCGCGGTATTGTCGAGCGCCTCGAAATCCGGCATCGCGCCGCCCTCGGCGGAGAACACCGAGAACGACAGCGACACCGACTGCAGCTGCAGCGCGATGTAGGGCGTGGTGCCGATCACCGCGAGCAGGGTGACGATGACACCGAGAAGCGTCGACTTGCCGTAGCGCGACGAGATCAGGTCGGCGATCGAGGTGATCCGCTGCGCCCGGCCGATCCGCACCAGCTTGCGCACCAGCCACCACCAGCCGACCATCACCAGGGTCGGCCCGAGATAGATGGTGACGAACTCGAGCCCCGAGCGCACCGCGTAGCCCACTGCGCCGTAAAACGTCCAGGCGGTGCAGTAGATCGACAGCGACAGCGTGTAGATGAGCGGTGAGCGCAGCCAGCCGACGGTGCCACGCTCGGCCCGCTTTTCGGCAGCGAAGGCCACCACGAACAAAAGCGCCGCATAGGCCAGGCAAACCAGGACCAGGACGTTGAAGCCGATCATGCGCCGCGCTCGGTGTCGCCTGCGCCGTCGCCGTCGGGCGCACGGTCCGGGTCCGGCCGGATCAGGTGCCGCGACAGGGCGCCGGCGATCACGATCAGCGCCCCCCAGACCGCAAAGATGAAGACGCCGCCGGCCGCCGTGCGCGCCGCGCTGTCGTCGCCGCCGGCCCAAAGCAGCGGCACCAGGAACAGAAGCGCTCCGACGAGCGGCAGCATCCGTGCGGCATCGGTCAGACGCCGGCGCCGGTAGGACCGGCGTTCCAGAAACACCGTCGCGGGCGGCCGGCTCATGACCCGGCGAGTTCGCGCACGCTGTCCAGCACCTCGGCGTTGGAGAACGGCTTGGTCATGAAGCGGCTGGCGCCGTAGCGTTCGGCCAGTTCGCGGTCGCGTTTCTGGCCGCGGGCGGTGAGCATAAGCACCGGCAGCGCCTCGGTCGCCGGGTCGGCGCGCAGATCCTGCAGGATGTCGAAGCCCGAGCGGTTCGGTAGCATCACGTCGAGGATCACCAGATCGGGCCCGCGGCGGGCGATCTCGGCCAGGGCGGTCTTGCCGTCGGCATGGGTGTCCACCGTCCAGCCGTCGCGCGACAGGATGAACCCGATCGCCTGGATGATGTTCGGTTCGTCCTCGATCAGCAGGACCCGTTTGCCCATGGGCCGATCCCCTCCTGGTGCGGCGCGCCGCCGATGGTGTTCTTTTTTGCGGCAACTATCTCGCAGACCGGTGACGCTGTCAAAACCTGGCATGGGCCGTGGCGGCGCGAGAAACCCGCAAGTCGGCGCTCACATCCCACCCAGCCGCGCGTCTAATCCCGTGGGGGCCCGTGCACCGGCACCGCCCGCGGCCGCTTGCGCCCGGCGCCGCCCCGGACAGGAGGCCAGGATGCGACACTGGATTGGGGCCCTTGCGGCGGGACTGGCCGCTGGCGTGCTGACCGCGGCGGCGGCGGCCGCACAGACCCTCTGCACCGATATCGACAGCGTGCAGGGCTCGGCCCAGCCGACGCTGAACACTCAATACGGCGGCCAGCTCGATGTCTACATCATGGGCCAGACCCCGCCGCACGGCATGACCCAGGCGAAGCGGACACTGTTTTCGTCGGCAGGCCAGTTCTTCTCCGCCTTCGGCGCGCTGGCGATGGACCCCACGCCGCTCTATTGCGCCGACACCGACATCGACAACACCCAGATCTCAGGCACCATCGCGCTGCAGCAGACCTCGCTTCACTGCGCCGTCGCCGACCGCGTCGGGCGCTGCCTCGAAAGCCGGTCGGTCGAGACCTACGAGGTGACCTTCACCATGCGCGTGGTGAACGGGGTCTGGATCATCTACCGGGCCTACCCGTCTCAGTGACCCGTCGGATCCGATCCGCCCGCTTGATCTGACGCAAAGCGCCGAAGGGCGGAGCCGCGATAGCCTGCCGGGCCCGTTGCAGCCTGGAGGATCCCCGATGAGCGCGCTCTTTCCTTACGCCAATATCCTGGCCGGCCTTTTGGTGCTGGTGGTCGGCTTCGGTTTTCATTTCGGCGGCCAGTTGGTCTCGGTGCTCGACTGGCAAAGGGCCTGCCGCTGGGGCCTGCAAGAGGCGGCGATGCCGGCCGACTACTACCCTTACGAACATGGCACCGCGATGGGCGACGTTCTTTTGGGCTGGAGCTACGGGCTGATCGCGATCGGCCTCTTCGCCGGCGCCGACTGGGGCTATGCGCTGGCCTGCGTGCCCGGCACGGTGCTGCTCTACCACAGCCTCTGCGCCTGGTTTTGGGAGGTCGACCGGCGCCGCGCCGGGCACGGTCTATGGACCAACGACTTCCGCGCAACCTGGTGCGGGTCGAACGCCGCCGCCGGGGTTCTGGCACTTGCCGTCGGCTGGGCCGGTCCGGCCTAAGTGCTGACCGAGGCCCATACCGGGCTGCGCGGGCTGCTCACCGGCTGGATCGTGCTGTTCCACGCGGTGATCTTCTCGGTCGGGTGGAACCTGCACGGCTCGGCGCTGATGCCGGTCTTCTACCTGCTGGCGGGCTATTCGCTGGCGCTGACCTATGGCGGCGGCGTGGCGCCGCGGCGGTTCTACCGCAACCGGGTCGCCCGGATCGCGCCGGTCTATTACGTGGCGATGCTCATCGCCCTGCCGCTGGCCGTCGCGGGACGCTCCTGGGTGCCGCCCGAGTGGATTCCCTGGACCCTGGCGACCAACCTTTTCGCGGTGCAGATGTGGATCTCATGGGTGCCCGTCAGCTTCGTCGGCCCGGCCTGGACGATCTCGACCCTGGCGTTCTTCTATGTGCTCTTCCCCTGGCTCCTGCGCTGGCACGAACGCCAAAGCGACGCGGTGCTCAGGCGCTGGCTCATCGGCCTATTCTGTGCCCAGTTTGCGATCTACTTCGGGATTTCCTTTGCCGTCGGACCCTACAACGAGTCCCAAGCCTTCTGGGCGGCCCATGCCTGGCCGGTCTCGCGGCTGCCGGTCTTCGAGATGGCGCTGGTCGCCGGGATCCTGGTGCGGCGCGGCGCCTGGCCGGTGATGGGGCTGCAGCCGGACCGCGCGGGCCGGCGCGTGGACCGCGCGGCGGCGGCCTTTGCCGCCTGCATCCTGGCCTTCTCGGCCCTCGACATGGCCGGGACCGACGCCTTGGCCGCGTGGTGGATGCAGGCCGTCTTCCCCTGGACCCTGCTGATGGTGATCGCCGGCCTGTCGGCACCCGGCGCCCACCCCAGCCTGGCACACCGGCTCTTCACCTGGCCGCCGCTGGTGTTTCTCGGCCGGATCGGCCTGCCGCTCTACCTGATCCACGAGGTCGTGATCTACGCCACCGCCTGGGCCACCGCCCCCGACCGGCCGTTCTACTTCGCCGCGATGCCGGCCTGGACCATCGCCGTCGTGCTGCCCGCGAGCCTCGCCGCCGCGCTTGCCCTGCATCACCTCGTCGAACGCCCCGCCCGCGCCCGGCTGCGCGCCGCGACTTGAGAGGAGACCGCCATGGACGTCACCCCGTTGACCTGGATCGTCGCGCTGGCCGGGCTGGTGCTGTCGGCCCTGCTCGGCAGCCTGCAACTGATCGCGCTTTTGCGCCCGCGCGCGGCCTGGACCGTCGAGAACATCTATGGCGGCTCCCCCGACACGACCGACCCCAAGGCCTATTTCGCCTTCAACCAGGGCGCCGCGCTGGCCGACCCGGTGTTCTGGCTGCCGCTGCAGATCGCCGGCAGCCTCGGCATGCTTGCCGGCGCGACCTGGGGCTTTCTGCTGGCGCTGATCGCCTCGGTCCCGTTCTGGTACAGCGCGATCTGGATCTACGTCTGGGACCGCGACATGGGCTTTCGCAAACCCACGCTTGCCTACTGGCTGATCGTGTGGGGCATGTGGCCGGCCTTCGGCGTGATCGAGGGCGCCTATTGCTTCGCTCGGCTGCTCTGAGGCCGCGCCCGCCGTCCCACGGCATTTCCCTTGACCTCAGCCGCGCGCCCCGGTCTAGTCGGTCCGGAACCGCCCCCCTAACCGCGCGAAGTCGCGGGACTTTTCGACCACGCATTCCACCCAGGGAGACAGACATGAACGTACGCCCAGACCCGACATTCTACCCCTCGCCCAAGATCGCCATGGAGGCCCCAGCCGAGACGCTGGCCTTCACGCTGATGCTCAGCCCCGACGGCTCGCAGCCCGACGGGCTGGCCGTCGTCAACGTCGAAAAGGGCTCGAAGAGCTACGGCAAGATCGTGGCCTCGCTGATGATGCCCAACACCGGCGACGAGTTCCACCATTTCGGCTGGAACGCCTGCTCCTCGGCGTTGTCGCCTCTGACCGGCCACGCCTTTCTGGAACGCCGCTACCTGATCATCCCCGGCATCCGGTCCTCGCGGATCTACGTCATCGACGTCAAGGACCCGCTGGACCCGAAAATGCACAAGATTATCGAGCCGCAGGAGGTGTTCGACAAGACCGGCTATTCGCGCCCGCACACGATCCATTGCGGGCCCGAGGGCATCTACGTCTCGACGCTGGGCGGCGGCGGCTCCGACGGCACCGACGGCCCGCCGGGCATCTTCATCCTCGACTGCGAGACCTTCGACATCATCGGCCGCTACGAGATCGAGCGCGGAGTGCAGGACAAGCACTACGATTTCTGGTGGAACCTGCCGCGCGACTACATGGTCAGCTCGGAATGGGGCCTGCCGCCTCAGTTCGAGAACGGCGTGGTGCCCGAGGACCTTCTGTCGAACAAATACGGCCACCGGATCCATTTCTGGGACTTGAGGGGCCGCAAGAACGTGCAGACCATCGACCTGGGCGAGAACCACCAGATGGCGCTGGAAATCCGCCCCGCCCACGACCCGGCCCGCCAGCACGGTTTCTGCGGCGTGGTCGTCGACACCACCAATCTCGAAGGCGCGATCTTCACCTGGTGGCAGAACGACGACGGCACTTTCGAGGCCAAGAAGACCATCACCATCCCGCCGCAGCCGGCCGACCCCGACGACCTGCCCGATCTTCTCAAAGGCTTCGGCGCGGTGCCGCCCTTGGTCACCGACATCGACCTCAGCCTCGACGACCGGTTCCTCTACGTCTCGTGCTGGGGCACCGGCGAGATGCACCAATACGACGTCTCCGACCCGATGAACCCCACGCTCGCCGGCAAGGTCGAAATCGGCGGCATCGTCAAAAAGACCAAGCACCCCAACGGCAAGGACTTCGGCTATGGCCCGCAGATGGTCGAGATCAGCCGTGACGGCAAGAGGGTCTACTGGACCAACTCGCTCTATTCGACCTGGGACGATCAGTTCTACCCCGGCGACCGCGGCTCGGCGATGGTGATGGCCAATGCCGGCGACGACGGCGGGCTCGAGCTCGAGCCGACGTTCTGGGTCGAATTCCCCAAGGGCTACCGCACCCACCAGATCCGGCTCGAGGGCGGCGACTGTTCCACCGACAG
>JASJCA010000060.1 GCA_030066215.1 Rhodobacter sp.
CCGATCGACGTGGTCGTGGCCAATGCCGGCATCACCCGCGACGCGCCGTTCCACCGGATGACGCCCGAGCAGTGGAACGAGGTGATCGCCACCAACCTCACCGGCGTCTTCAACACGGTGCACCCGGTCTGGCCCGGCATGCGCGAGCGCAAGTTCGGGCGCGTCATCGTGATCTCGTCGGTCAACGGACAGAAGGGTCAGTTCGCCCAGGTCAACTATGCCGCCACCAAGGCCGGCGACATCGGCATCGTGCGCAGCCTCGCGCAGGAGGGCGCGCGCAACGGCATCACGGCGAACGCGATCTGCCCGGGCTACATCGCCACCGAAATGGTGATGGCGGTGCCGGAAAAGGTGCGCGAGCAGATCATTGCGCAGATCCCCGCCGGCCGCCTGGGCGAGCCGGAGGAAATTGCGCGCTGCGTGGTGTTCCTGGCCTCAGAGGAGGCGAGCTTTATCAACGGTTCTACGATCTCGGCAAACGGGGCGCAGTTCTTCGCCTGATCGGGCGGACAGTGAAGCGAAAAGGCCGGCCCCGCGGGACCGGCCTTTTTTGTGTGTCGTGGCGGGGATCAGTCGCGGTCGCGGCTGAAGATCCAGCGCACCATCTGCGACAGCGCCTTGCCGCGTTCCTCATGCGCGATCCGGTAGGCGTCGCGGGTCCGGGCGGTGGTGTTGGTCTCGATCATCGGGGTCATCCTCTTGCATCAGCGTTCCTGAACTGACCCCAATATGGCGCTAAGGATTGCGCGCGACAAACGAGACTTTCCAAGGTTTCGGATAAGATATACTTAAGTGAGATGAGCGACCGCCTGCCGCCCCTGACCGCGTTGCGCGCTTTCGAGGCCGCGGCCCGGCACATGAGCTTCGCCAAGGCGGCGGGGGAGTTGAACGTGACCCCTGCGGCGCTGTCGTTCCAGATCAAATCGCTCGAAGAGCACCTGGGCCAGCCGCTGTTTCGTCGTCTGAACCGCGCGGTCGAGCTGACCGAGGCGGGCCGGGCGCTGCTGCCCGGCGCGACCGAGGGATTCGGCGCGCTGGCCCAGGCCTGGCGCGCGGCGCGGCGGGTCGGCGACGTGACCACACTGACGGTGACCGCCGGGCCGGCCTTCACGGCGAAATGGCTGGCGCCGCGGCTCTTCGGCTTCGCCCAGGCGCATCCCGAGATCGAACTGCGGTTCTCGGCCACCTTGCGGCTTCTCGATTTCGAGCGCGACGAGATCGACGTGGCGATCCGGTTCGGCAAGGCGGCGGACGAGGGGCTCTATTCCCGCACGATCATCGACGAGTGGATGACGCCGATGATGACGCCGGAACTGGCCGAGACCATCGCGACGCCTCAGGACCTGGCGCGGGCGGTGCTGCTGCACCAGGACGACACCGTCTTTCTCACCCCGCCCGCCGACTGGGGCGCCTGGTTCCGGGCGGCGGGGCTGGGCGCGGCGCCGAAGGGCGGCCCGCGGTTCAGCCAGGCGGACCATGCGGTCGATGCGGCGCTGGCCGGCGGCGGCGTGGTTCTGGGGCGGCTGTCGCTGACCTACGGCGCGCTGCACGACGGCGCCTTGGTGGCGCCGTTTCCGCTGGCCCTGACCACGGATGCGCAGTACCGCTTCGTCTGCCCTAAGGGCGCCGAGGACCGGCCGCAGGTCAGGGCGTTCCTCGACTGGATCCTGGAGCAGACCGCAGAAATGGCCGACTACGACCCCGACCGCCCGCTGGTCAACGCCGCCGACGTCGCCCCGTGACCCGCCGCGGCGCGACGCTCATCGGCTTCACGGCCATCCTGCTCTGGTCGCTTCTGGCGCTTTTTACCGTCGGCTCAGCCCCGGTGCCGCCGTTCCAGCTGAACGCGATCTGTTTTGCCATCGGCGGCGCGATCGGTTTGGTCTGGACCCTGGCGGGCGGCGGTCTGGCATCCCTGACGCGAATCAGCTGGAAGGTCTTCGCCTTCGGCACCGCGGGGCTTTTCGGCTATCACTTCTTCTATTTCTCGGCGCTGCGCATGGCGCCGGCCGCCGAAGCTGGCCTGATCGCCTATCTCTGGCCGCTTCTGATCGTGCTGTTTTCGGGCCTTCTGCCCGACGAGCGGTTGCGCCGCGGGCATGTGGCCGGCGCACTCATCGGCTTTGCCGGCGCGGCGCTGATCGTCTTGGGCAGCGCGCGCGGAGTGGCGCCCGAGGCGCTGCCGGGCCTGGGTCTGGCGTTTCTCTGCGCCCTGACCTGGAGCGGCTATTCGGTGCTGTCGCGCCGCCTGGGCGCGGTGCCGACCGCCTCGGTCGCGGTGTTTTGCCTTTTGTCGGCCGTTCTGTCGCTGGCGGCGCACCTGGCGCTGGAAGACCCGGCCTGGCCGGTGGGCACGCTTGGCTGGGCGGCCACCCTGGCCCTTGGCCTCGGGCCGGTGGGGCTAGCCTTCTACGTCTGGGATATCGGGGTCAAAAAGGGCGACATTCAGCTGCTCGGCACGGCGTCTTACGCGGCGCCGCTCTTGTCCACGCTGGTGCTGATTCTCGCGGGCGTAGCCGAGCCCGGCTGGACCCTGCTGGCCGCCGTGGGTCTGATCACCGGCGGTGCGGTGCTGGCGGCGCGGGCCAGCGCCGCCTAAGGCTCACGGATCAGTGTCCCGACAGCCGGTGGATTTCTTCTTTCAGGCGAAGCTTTTGCTTCTTGAGTTCGGTGATTTGGAGATCGTCGTAACCGGGGGACCGTTGCGCGTCCTCGACCATGGCCGACAGGGATTCATGCTTCTTCTTCAGTTCATCCAAATGTGAACTCAAGGTCATGGGCGTCCTCCTATCGTGGATGTCTGGGGTAAGTGCAGCACAAAATCGGCGATTTGTCACCCAGCTGTCACGCGGGTAATCGATTCAACTGTTCATAAATCTGTGGATGACTGGCGATCTACCTTTAATTGTGCGCCGTCGCGCAGAATCGCTTGCGCCTCGGGCGCATAGTCGTCCCCGTCGCGCAGGTGCCGGTCTCCGCGATGCAGGATCACCGGCGCTAACAGCCGGAACCCGCCGCCACCGCCCTTGCGCCCGCGCAGGATCACCAGTTCGGCGGCACGGTCGGCGCGCGGGGCCAGCGGCAGGACCTGCAGGCTGCCGATCCGGCTGTCGCAGGCGGCCAGCAGGTCGGGCAGCCGGTCGGCGCGCTGGATCACGGTCAGATGGCCCTTCGGCGCAAGGCGGCGCAAGGCGGCATCGATCCAGACGGCCAGCGGCGTCGCCTCGCCCACGGCCGCCTCGCGCCCCGGTTCGGTAGCCGCGGTACCGCCGCGCAGCAGATAGGGCGGATTGGCGATGACGTGGTCGAATTGCCGGTCGCGCAGGTCCTTCGGCATCCGGGCCAGATCGCCGGTGACGATGTCGATCGCGGCACCGGTTTCGGCGGCGTTGCGGCGCGCCAGCGCGGCGTAGTCCGGCTGCCGCTCGAGCCCGGTCAGCGCCAGCCCAGGTACGCGGGCCTGCAGGCACAACAGCGCGGTGCCGACGCCGCAGCCGAGCTCCAGCACCGACTGGCCCGGCACCGCCGGTACCGCGGCGGCCAGAAACACCGGGTCGACCCCGGCGCGATAGCCCCTGCGCGGTTGCCAGATCCGCAGCTTGCCGCCCAGGAAGGCGTCGCAGGTCAGGTCGTCCACCTAGCCCCCAAGGTCGATGTCGTTGTCGCGCAGGATGGCGGATGCACGGAAATGGTCGCGGTCGGCGACCATCAGCCGGCGCGGCAGGACCCCGATCGAGCCCTCCAGCACGCTCATGTGGACGTCCATTTGAAAGCAGTCTATATCCTCGCCCTCGAGCAGGGCCTCGGCATAGGCGATCACGGTCGGATCGTTGGTGCGCAGCAGCTCTCTCATATCCATGGATGTAGGATGCGCGGCCTTGGTTTGTCGAGTGGGCTGACGGGACGGTGATGGGACTGGACGAGGCACGAACCAAACCGCACGAGCGGCTGGCCGAGGCGCTGGCCGCGGACATGGACGCGGTCAATGCGCTGATCCGGGACCGCATGGCGTCAGAGCACGCGCCGCGGATCCCGCAAGTGACGGCGCATTTGGTCGAGGCGGGCGGCAAGCGGCTGCGGCCGATGCTGACCCTTGCGACGGCGCGGATGTGCGGCTATGGCGGCCCGTTCCATGTGCATCTGGCGGCGACGGTCGAATTCATCCACACCGCGACACTGCTGCACGACGACGTGGTCGACGAAAGCGGTCAGCGGCGCGGCCGGCCGACGGCGAACCTGCTATGGGACAACAAATCCAGCGTCTTGGTCGGCGACTATCTGTTCGCGCGGTCGTTCCAGTTGATGGTCGAGACCGGGTCCTTGCGCGTGCTCGACATCTTGTCGAACGCGGCGGCGACGATTGCCGAGGGCGAGGTTCTGCAGTTGACCGCGGCGCAGGATCTGGCGACGGACGAAGAGATCTACCTCAAGGTGGTCCGCGGCAAGACGGCGGCGTTGTTTTCCGCCGCGACCGAGGTCGGCGGGGTGATCGCCGGGGCGCCCGAGGACCAGGTGAAGGCGCTCTTCGACTATGGCGACGCTTTGGGGATCGCCTTTCAGATCGTCGACGACCTGCTCGACTATGGCGGCGACGCGGCGGCGACGGGCAAGAACGTCGGCGACGATTTCCGCGAGCGCAAGCTGACGCTGCCGGTGATTAAGGCGGTGGCGCGGGCCGATGCAGAGGAACGCGCGTTCTGGTCGCGGGTGATCGAGAAGGGCGACCAGCGCGACGGCGATCTGGACCGCGCTCTGGAGCTTCTGGCCCGCCACGGGGCGATGGCGGCGACCCGCGCCGACGCGCTGGCCTGGGCCGAGCGGGCGAAGGCGGCGATCTTGACGCTGCCCGCGGGAGATTTCCGCGACATGCTCTATGACCTGGCGGACTACGTGGTGGCGCGGATCAGCTGATTTCGAATCGCTTCGCGATCCGATCGATGCGAGGGGGCTTCACCCCCTCGCGCTCCCCCAGGATATTTTCGGCCAGATGAAGCCAGGGGAGGCTTAATCGACGGCCTTTTTTCTATGGCTCCGGTTGCCGGGCGGCGTCCACTTTTTGCCAGTCGGAGGCGGCAGCGATCCACCAATCGGGGTGTAGCGTGCTGAGCACGGTGGCGGCGGCCTCGGCCTCGGTCCGGGTAGCGTAGAGTCCGAAGCAGGTGGCGCCCGAGCCGGACATGCGGGCCAAAAGACAGCCTTCGGTGCGATCCAGGCGCGCGAGCGCGACGCCGATCGCGGGGGCGATCTGGCGCGCCGGATGCTCCAGATCGTTGGTCTGATGGGGGAGCCAGGCGGCGAGGTCCTCGGTCGTCGGCCAGTTCGGCAAATCGGTGGGCATCGGGCGGTTCTGCGCGCTGGCCAGCTTAGTGAAGACCTCAGCCGTCGACACCGCGACGCCGGGATTGACCAGGGTGAAGTGCAGCGGCGGCAGATCGGGGACGTCGGCGAGGCGCTCGCCGATGCCGGTCATCCGGCAGGGCCGGGCGCGCAGGCAGACCGGGACATCGGCGCCAAGAGCGGCGGTGGCGGCGGGGTCGAGCAGATCGCGGCCGAAGCACGCGGCCAGGGCGCGCAAGGTCGCGGCAGCGTCCGACGAGCCACCGCCGAGGCCAGCCGCCGCCGGTAGGTGCTTGTCGAGCGTGATCGCGGCCGGCGGGGTGCCGAGCCAGTCCGCCGCCCTGAGCACTAGGTTCGAGGCATCGGCCGGCACGCCTGCGGCGCGGGGGCCGGTGACAGTCAACGAGGTGTCAGATGCGGGCCGGACCAGGACCCGGTCGCCCACATCGGCGAAGACGACCAGGCTGTCGAGCAGGTGATAGCCATCATCCCGCCGGCCTGTGACGTGCAGCGTGAGGTTGATCTTGGCCGGGGCGAAGGCGGCGACCGCGTCGCGCGTCTGTCCCGCCACGGCGCGCGGTCAGCCGTCCGTCGCCGTGACTTCGATCGGCGGCGCGCCCTCCTCTTCCAGCACCACGTCGAGCCCGACCTCGAGCTTGCGGCGGATGCGTTTGGCATCCTCTTCCTCGGGATCGAAACTGAGCGCACGCTTCCACTGGAATTCGGCCTCGATCTTGCGGCCCACGGCCCAATAGGCGTCGCCCAGGTGGTCGTTGACGATGGGATCGACCGGCATCAGCTCGGCCGCGCGTTCGAGGTTCACCACCGCCTCGCCGTACTCGCCCATCCGGTACTGCACCCAGCCAAGACTGTCGACGATGTAGCCGCTGTTGGGCTGGCCCGCGACCGCCTCTTCGATCAGAGCCAGCGCCTCCTCCATGTTGATGCCCATCTCGACGAAGGAGTAGCCGAGGTAGTTTAGCACCTGCGGTTGGCCGGGGTTCAGCTCCAGCGATGTGCGGAAATCGGCCTCGGCCAACTCCCACCGGCCTTCGCGTTCGTGGGTAATGCCGCGGGCGAAGAACACCAGCCATTGCGGCCCCTGCGGGTCGTCGTAAAGCGCGATGGCGGCGTCGTAGGCTTTGGACGCCTCGTCGTAGCGTTCGAGCCCGCGCAGAGTGTCGCCAAGCGTGATGTGCACCGCCGGGTTGTCGGGCCGGGCGCGGGCGAGCTGTTCCAGTACCTCGATCGCGGCCTCGGTCCGGTCGGATTTGCGCAACGCCTCGGCGCGGCCGAGCTCGGCGGCATCGAAGGACGGGTGGTCGCGCGGGATGCGGTTATAGGCCTCGGTCGCCAGCTCGTAGCGTTCGAGCTTTTCCAAGAGCGCGGCGCTGAGCAGGATCGCGTCCACGTGGTCGGGGCGCAGGAACTCGGCAACGCGGCTGTAGAGTAGGGTGTAGCTGTCTGCGGCCTCGCCGTTGAGCGCACCGGCCACCACCAGGAACACCTCGGCCGCGCCGTCCTTGGCGTTGCGGATCGAGGTGAAGGGCAGCACCTTTCCGGCCTCGAGATCGGCGCGCAGGCCGTCGAGCGCGGGGTCCAGATCGGCGCCGAAACTGGTCGCGATCAGCTCCAGCGCGGCGTCGTTGCGTTCCAGCTGGCTGAGCACCTGGGCGAAGGCGATCACGCCGCGGCGGGTGAGCTGCAGCGCGCCGCCCGAGCGGCCCGAGAGGATCTCGTCGGCGGCCTCGAAATCGCCGACCATCGCCAGCGCCAGCGCCTTGTGGTAGAGCCCAAAGACTTCAACCCCGCTGGTGGCGATGACCTCGTCGAAGGTCTCGACCGCTTCGGACATCCGGCCCATGCCGAGCTGCGCCCAAGCCGTCAGCAGCCCATCGACAAGCGGACCGACGGTCTGGCCCGCCTCGAGATCGTCGAGTGCCTGGTCGAAATTCTCGCGTTTGATCTGGTCGGCCAGCAGCACCATGTTGGCGGACTGGCTGGTGGCGCCGGCCGCGATCAGGCGGCGCGACACGGCGGCCGCGCGGTCGACCTGGCCGAGGCCGGTATAGGCCATCACCGCGCTTTCCATCAGGCGGGTGTTGCCGGGATCGCGCACCAGGGCGCGGGCGTAATAGTCCGCGGCAGCGCGGAAATCGCTGAACAGGCTGGCGTGGCGGGCGGCGAGGTAGGCGCCGGAGTCGCCCTGCGCGGCACCCGGAAGGGCGGTCATCAGGCCAAGCGCGGCCACGGCGATCAGTCGGAAGGGAAAGCGGAACTGCACGTCTGGTTGCCTTGTCTGTCTCGATGATGCGAAACCTAGCCCGGCATCGGTTACGAAGCAATGAGCGCGGCCGCCGCATCGGCGCGACCCCGCGGGATTGTGACATCGCGGTGGACCGGCGGCGCGGCGGTGCTATCGTGTCGTGTCGGAAGAGACGGGAGATGTGGCATGTGGCGGTTGATTGCGGTGTTTCTTCTGGGCGGCGTTCTGGGCACCGGATTCGGGGTGGCGGCCGGGTTTTTCGTCTACCCCTTCGTGTTCCCGCCGCCCGAGGCGATGGATACGCTGACGGCGGAGGAAAGCGAGCGGCGGGTCGCGACCGGCACCTTCATCCACGCCAACCCTTCGGACCCGATCCACTACGGCTCGGGCCAGGTCGAGGTGTTCGAGGACGTGGTATTTCTGGGCGAGGATTTCGAGGTCGGGCCGGGGCCGGCGTACCACGTCTATCTGGTGCCGAAGGCCGAGATCCGCGACTCGGCATCCGTCAAAGACACCATGTTCGTCGACCTCGGCAAACTGCGGGCCTTCAAAGGCAGCCAGAAATACCCGATCCCGGCCGGCGTGAACCTGGCCGATTATCCCAGCGTGGTGATCTGGTGCCGGCAGTTCGGAGTGCTGATCTCACCCGCCGATTTGAGCTTCGAGGCGTCGAGCTGACCGGAGCGGTTTCGGATCGCTGCGCGATCCGACCGATGCGCGGGGGTGAAACCCCGTCGCGCTCCCCCAAAGGTATTTTCGGCCAGATGAAGCGGAGCCGGGTTTGGGTCACATATTGGGGTAATTCGGCCCGTCGCCGCCCTGCGGCACCGTCCAGGTGATGTTCTGGCTGGGATCCTTGATGTCGCAGGTCTTGCAGTGCACGCAGTTCTGGAAGTTGATTACGAATTCCGGGCTGCCGTCCTTTTCCACCACCTCGTAGACGCCGGCCGGACAGTACCGCTGGGCGGGTTCGGCATAGTCGGGCAGGTTGACGCGGATCGGGACGCCGGGATCGTTTAGCTGCAGGTGCGGCGGCTGGCTTTCCTCGTGGTTGGTCATCGAAAAGCTGACATTGGTCAGGCGGTCGAAGCTAAGCGTGCCGTCGGGTTTGGGATAGTCGATCTCGGCATGCCGGGCGGCCTTGCCGGTGGCTTCGGCGTCGGTCTTGCCGTGTTTGAGCGTGCCGAGCAGCGAGAAGCCCAACGTGTTGGTCCACATATCCAGCCCGCCGATGGCGAGCGAGGCCAGCAGCCCGCGGTTCGACCAGAGCGGTTTGACGTTGCGCACGCGCATCAGGTCGCGGCCGACCGGGCCCGTCCGCAGCTCGGTGTCGTAGGCGTCGAGGGTATCGTCCGCGCGTCCCGCCCCGATCGCGGCATGGGCGGCCTCGGCGGCGGCCTTGCCCGACAGCATGGCGTTGTGGTTGCCCTTGATCCGCGGCACGTTCACGAGCCCGACCGAGCAGCCGAGCAAAACGCCGCCTGGGAAGGCGGCCTTGGGCATCGACTGCCAGCCGCCCTCGCTGATCGCCCGGGCGCCATAGGCGACGCGCTTGCCGCCCTTCAACAGCTCCGCGACCATCGGGTGGTGCTTGAAGCGCTGGAATTCGTGGTAGGGCGACAGATAGGGGTTTTCGTAGTTCAGGTGGACGACGAAGCCCACGTAAACCTGATTGTTGTCAAGGTGATAGATGAAGGATCCGCCGCCGGCGTTGCGGCCGAGCGGCCAGCCCATGGTGTGGGTGACGGTGCCCTCGCGGTGCTTGTCGGGGTCTATATCCCAGATCTCTTTCATGCCGATGCCGAATTTCGGTGCGTCGGAGTCGCGGGCCAGATCGAATTTCTCGATCACCTGTTTTGACAGCGATCCGCGCACACCTTCGCCGAGCATCACGTAGCGCCCGTGAAGCTCCATGCCCGGCTCGTATTGCGGGCCCGGTGTGCCGTCGGGGTTTTTGCCGAATTCGCCGGCGATGACACCTTTCACTGCGCCATCGTCTCCGTAGACCAGTTCCGAGCAAGCCATGCCGGGGAAGATCTCGACCCCTAAGGCCTCGGCCTGCTCGGCCATCCAACGGCAGACATTTCCCATCGAGACGATGTAGTTGCCGTGGTTCGACATCAGCGGCGGCATTGCAAAGTTCCACAAGCGAAGCTGCCCGCCCTCGCCCAGCATGTAGAAATTGTCCTGCTGGACCGGCACCGTGACCGGCGCACCGCGGGCCCGCCAATCGGGCAGCAGCGCGTCGAGCCCGGACGGGTCCAACACCGCGCCCGACAGGATATGCGCCCCGACCTCAGAGCCCTTTTCCAGCACCACCACGCTGAGATCTGCGTCCAGCTGCTTCAACCGGATCGCGGCCGACAGCCCGGCGGGTCCGGCGCCCACGATCACCACGTCGTATTCCATCGACTCGCGTGTCATCTCGCCCATGCCGGTGTCCCTTTCCATCGCCGAGGCAGCGGTTCGACCGACAGGTAAAGGCGCCCGGACACAGGGTCAATTGCGACGCTGCGTTTCACCCCGCCTGCCCTGCGCCTTCCCGGCACAAATGCGCATCCGCCCTTCGTGCAGGCCCGAAATCCGGGCCGCGTCTCGACGCGCGGGAGGGTGGGTGGGGCGTGGGTCGAGACGCGGCGTCGCCAACGCCAAAACCGCGGGCCGCCCTCGGCCACGCGGTCTTCCGCCCACCGGTGCGCGATAAACCTTGCAATCGGCTCTCCCCTCGGTGCAGTTAGCGAACCAACGCGGCGCGCCCCGGCGCCCCGCGCCCGGCTGCCCGGAAGAGTGCCATGGACAAGATACCGTTGACCCGCGCGGGCCACACCGCGCTCAGTGAGGAATTGAAGACGCTCAAGTCGGTCGAGCGGCCGGCGGTGATCCGCGCCATCGCCGAGGCGCGCGAGCACGGCGATCTGTCGGAGAACGCCGAATACCACGCCGCGCGCGAAAAACAGGGTTTCATCGAGACCCGGATCAAGGAGCTCGAGGCGATCATCGGGCGCGCCGACGTGATCGACCCGGCGAAACTCAACGGCACCATCAAGTTCGGCGCCACCGTGCGGCTGGTCGACGAGGACACTGACCAGGAGATCACCTATCAGATCGTCGGCGAGCCCGAGGCGGACATCGCTTCGGGCAGACTCAACATCGCCTCGCCGCTCGCCCGCGCGCTGATCGGCAAAGAGGAAGGCGACAGCGTCGAAGTCCGCACGCCCGGGGGCGAGAAGGGCTATGAGGTGCTGAGCGTCGAATTTGTCTAGACGCGGACGCCGGATGGCAGACCCGACCCCAGATACGCCGCTGAACCTCGGCATCTACAACCGCAAGGTCCCGCGGCCGCGGGTGACCGCGACCGAGGTGATCGCGGCGGCGCTGTCGCTAATCTGGCTACTCGGTGTAGCGGTGTTCTTCCTGGTCACCGGATCGGGCGGCGCACAGGTCGACCGGCTGAGTTTCGTGATGACGCTCTTGGCGGTGTTCATGCCGGTGGCGCTGATCTGGGTGGCGGCGACGGCCGCGCGCACCGCCCGGGTGATGCGCGAGGAGTCGGCGCGGCTGCAAGAGGCGCTCGACGCAATGCGGCAGACCTACGTGCAGCAGCAGATGTCCGGCACCGCGACGCTGAAGCCAGCAGTGGAACGCAAGCTGGACGAGATCGCCGCAGCGCAGCGCAAGACCGACTCGGCGATCGCCACCTTCACCTCGATCCGGCCCGAGGCCGAGGCGGCTGAGCAACCCGCCGTGCCGGTCTCCGATCCTGACCCGAACGCGCAGCCGAGCCTGGCACTCGGCACCCCGGCCGAAGCGATCGCCCTGCCGGTCAACATTCCCGACTTCATCCGTGCGCTGAATTTCCCCGAAAACGCCGAGGATGCCGACGGCTTCCGCGCCCTTCGCCGGGCCCTGCGCGACCGCCAGACCGCGCGGCTGGTGCAGGCCAGCCAGGACGTGCTGACGCTTTTGAGCGAGGACGGCATCTACATGGACGACCTGCGCCCCGACCGCGCCCGGCCCGAGGTCTGGCGCAGATTCGCGCAAGGCGCGCGTGGGCCGGCTGTCGCGGGCCTAGGCGGGGTGCGCGACCGGTCTTGCCTGGCGCTGGCGGCTGGCCGGATGCGCCAGGACCCGGTGTTTCGCGACGCCGTGCACCACTTTTTGCGCCGCTTCGACGAAACTTTCGTGGGCTTCGAGACGGTGGCGACCGATGCCGACATCGCCGAACTCACCGACACCCGCACCGCCCGCGCCTTCATGCTGCTCGGCCGGGTGACCGGCACCTTCGCCTGATCCCGCGCCTTGTCTGCGCCCGCGCCTCGCACCTGCTTTTGGCGCGGCTTCCGCGCCGGCCTGCCCTTCGTCATCGTCGTGGCGCCGTTTGCCGGGCTCTTCGGCGTGGTGGCGACCGATGCCGGGCTGTCGATCACCGAGGTGATGGCGTTCAGCGTGCTGGTGATCGCCGGCGCGGCGCAGTTCACCGCGCTGCAGCTGATGACCGAGAACGCGCCCACGGCGATCGTCCTGGCCACGGCCTTGGCGGTGAACCTGCGCATGGCGATGTATTCCGCCGCGCTGGTGCCGCATCTGGGCTCGGCGCCCTTGGGCTGGCGCGTGGTCCTGGCCTATTTCAACGTCGATCAGACCTATGCGTTGAGCCAGGCGGCCTATGACGACAACCCCACCTGGCCGGTGACCGCCAAGGTCGCCTTCTTCCTCGGCACCGCGATCCCGATCTGCCCGATGTGGTATGTCTTCACCTGGGCCGGTGCGGCGCTCGGCACCCGCATCCCGCCGGAATTCGCGCTCGATTTCGCCGTGCCGATCACCTTTCTGGCGCTGATCGCCCCCGCTTTGCGCACCGCGGCGCATGTGGCGGCGGCGGGCACCTCGATCGCGGCGGCGCTGGCGCTGGCCTGGATGCCGGCGGGTCTCGGCCTGATCTGCGCCGGGATCGTCGCGATGATGGTGGGCGCGCGGGTCGAGACCTGGCTGGAGGCGCGGGCATGACGATCAGCGATGCCGAACTGTGGACGATTATCGCGGTGCTGGGGGTCGGGACCTTCCTGATCCGGTTTTCGTTCCTCGGCCTCATCGGCGACCGCAAGCTGCCGGATTGGGTGCTGCGGCACCTGCGCTACACGCCGGTCGCGGTGCTGCCCGGCCTTGTTGCACCCCTGGTGATCTGGCCGCCGGCGACGGGAGGCGAGCCGGACCTGCCCCGCCTGCTCGCCGGCGCCGCGACGCTGCTCGTCGGATTGGCGACGAAAAGCCTGATGGCGGCGGTCTTCGGCGGCGCGGGCACGCTCTATTTTGCGCTGTATGTGCTGGGATAGGGCCTGCCCGGCACAGCGACATCGCAATGGGAATTGCGGCAGATGCATTTGGTCGGTCTTGGCCTGAAGCGGACATTCAAGTCTTACCCCGGGCACGGAATCAAGGGGCGTAGCCCCGCCGTGCCCATTGCCAACCCGCCCCGGAGGGGTGGCGATTGGTCAAGCTCCGCGCACCGCTCGATGCCCTACGGACTCGATCACCATAAAGCAAACCCGATCGAATGTCGGATCATCACCCCGCGGGTTGGCAATGGGCACGGCTCCTCTCGAAACGACCAACGTCAATTCCCAGGCCGAACCCGGCCGCTCAAACCGACTGCCGCCTCCGACTACAGCCGCGGCGCAACAATCGTCGCGTTGTTGGCCGGCGAGTCGTCGTAGGTCACGCCGCGCGTCACGCCCGGCAGAGTGTCGACAAACTCCATCAGCTTGATCGGCGAAAACGTGCTCGGCACGTTTTCGAACCCAGGCAGCCCCGCCAGAATGTCGGTATTGGCGCGGGTGCAATAGGCCTTTGGCACCGCGCCGTAATCCTGCACCGCGCGCAAGGCCATCTCGGCGACCTCCGCCTCGACCGCGATGTCCTGGCGGACCACATGCCAGGTCTCACGCGCGTGATAGTCGATGTAGAAATCGACCGCCGGGTCCTTCATCCCGAAGTGCACGTCGTTGCGCTCCGGGATGTGCGGGTGGTGCCAGGTGCCAGCCGGATCGAAGATCAGCCGCTGCGAGCCGTTGATCAAGAGCGACGAATGCCCGCCCTGGCCGCTGCGGTTCGATACCACCGTGAACACCGTGATTGAGGGCGGCGCGTCGTGGCGATAGACCGCCCGTTCGACCGCGTCGTCCGGCGCCCAGACCGGCTCTGTCCCGCAGGCGGCAAGTAGCAGTGGCGTCAGGAACCCGAGCAGCCAAAGCCGCATCGCCCGCCTCACCAACCCCGGACCGGTCAGCCGTTGATGATCGCCAACAGAACCAGCGCGACCAGGATGATGATCGTCGCGTTCGTCACCCATTTCACGAAACCCGAAAAGGTCTTTTCCTGTTCGGTGATGTCCATTTCGCCGTGCTTGTGGTCGGCCATGAGGCGTATTCCCGTCAGTCCCGTTTCGCGCAGTCTTAGACGATTCCAGGCAGGCTGTCACTGGGCGGGGCCCGCGCATATCGGCGCAGGTCATTCGGCCTCGAGATCGGCAGCGAGGCGGAACCCGATGCGTTTGGGCGCACCGTCGCCTTGAGCCTTGGGCAGGGCGCGCAGCATGACGTTGAGCTGGGTGACATGCTGGATCAGTTGCGTCTTGGTGCCCGACGGGTCCGAACCGTAGAAGGTGACGATGTCGGGGTCGAAATAGCCGATCCCTTCGATCCGGATCACCCCGGCATCGGCCCCGGTAAAGCCCATGGCGACCTCGTGTTCGTTGTCGAGTTGTTCCTCGAAGTTCTTGATGTAGAGGATCAGCCGCTCATAGGCCCATTCGGCGGGGCTTTTGTTCTGGACCGGCGTCTTGGCCACGGCCTGCGGCAGCGGCAGGTCCTCGCAGGTGGGCCTGGCCCGCGGGTCGGCATGCACCGCATGGGCCCGCGGCATGGCCTGGGCTTCGTGCGCCTCGGCGGTGGTTTCGATGGCGTCGGACATGGCGCGGGTCTCCTGCATCGCTGGTGCGGCCTGCTTAGCAAAGCTCGGTGGCATCTCCAAAACACTTCGGACGGAGGCCGCTGCAACCGACGGGCTGACATGCGATCACGGAAGCCGTGCGGCGCGAATTCATGAGCTGACAATCGGCAGCTGGCCTGGGACGAGCGAGCGGCTTGCCCCTGTGAATTTCGGCGTCGCCCGAATCCGACCGTCGCATCAGCCAAAAAAGATCCAGCGCTACCGGCGCAGCCAAGCCCAGGCGCCGTCGTCGCGTCGCTCCCGCGTGACCTGGCCCAGATGCAAGAGGTGGTTGAGATGCGCGACCGATTCGACCAGCGCCAGCCCATATTCGCCCTCGCCGATCTCACGCTTGAACAGCGCCGGGAAGCAATCGGCGGCGGCGTGCGGCGTGGCGAGCAGATCCAGCAGCCGCTCCAGCGCCCGGTGGTGGTTGTCGATCAGCTGCCGCATCCGCGTCGGCAGGCCGGTGAAGGGCAGCTTATGCCCCGGCAGCACCACTTGGGTGTCGCGGGCGAAGACTCGCAGGCGCTCGCAGGCATCCAGCCATTCGGCCACCGGATCGGCCTCGGGCTCGGTGGCGTAGACGCCCAGGTTCGGCGAGATCGTCGCCAACAGCTGATCGCCGCCGATCACCAACGTGTCGTCGCGGCTCCAGAGCGTGGCGTGCTCAGGCGCGTGGCCGTTGCCGATGCGCACGTCCCATACCCGCCCCGCCAAATGGATCGCGTCGCCCTCCTTGATCCGGCGAAACCCCAGCGGCATCGGCGCCACGACATCGGCGAAGTTGAACGGCCGCTCGCGCTGGCGCCGCTCGAACAGCTCGGCCTTCATGCCGGCCGAGCGCCAATAGGCCAGCGTTTCGGAGGTCGGCACCGCTTGCACGTCGAGCACCAGCATACGCGCCATCAGCCAGGCGGTGCGGGTGGTGATCAGTTCTGCCCCATGTTCGGTCTGGAACCAGCCGGCGAGGCCCACGTGGTCGGGATGGTGGTGGGTGACCAGGACGCGCGCGACCGGCGCGCCGCGCAACGGTCCGTCGAGCAGCGAGGTCCAGATCGCCCGGCTGCGGCGGCTGTCGACACCGGTGTCGACAATGGTCCAGCCATCGCCGTCCCTCAGCGCGTAGCAATTGACGTGGTCGAGCGCCATCGGCAGCGGCAGGCGCATCCACAGGATACCGTCGGCGACCTCGATCGCCTCGCCCTCGCCGGGCGGCATCGGCCAGGGGCAGGCCATCGGCGCGTGGGCGGCGTCCATCTAGGGCGCGCCCGCGCCGGCAGTCACACGGCCCGGCTGCAGGTCAGCGTCGCTGCCGCAGGCTAGGCGCCCAGTATTCGCACCCGCCATCGCCACGGATCAGGCCGCCAGGTCCTCGGGCGAGAGCGTATAGAGCCCGTCGGCCCCTGCCCGGGCATGAGCGCAGAGGCTAACATGTTCGGGCAAGAGGCGCCTGATGTAGAACGCCGCCAGCGCCCGGCGGTTGCCGGCCCCGCCCGCCAAAGCCGCCTTGAGGTGGAAATGCCCGCCGAGCACCCGGGCGAAAGCCTTCAGATACGGCACCGCGCCGGCGAAGCGATCGTTGAGTTCCTGGCCCACCAGCCACTCGGTGGTCTCGCGCAGGGTCTCGGCGGCGTTCCAGACCTCTTGCGCAAGCTCGGGAAGGGCGCCGCGGGCGGCCTCGGCGCCGGCCTCGACCTCGTCGAGCAACCGATAGGCGGCCTCGCCCCCGTCCATCATCTTGCGCCCCACCAGGTCCATCGCCTGGATGCCGTTGGTGCCCTCGTAGATCGCCGTCACCCGGGCGTCGCGGAAATACTGCGCCGCGCCGGTTTCCTCGATATAGCCCATGCCGCCATGGACCTGCACGCCCAACTCGGCCACAGCGATGCCGGTTTCGGTCCCGAAGGCCTTGGTGATCGGAGTCAGAAACGCGGCGCGGGCGCGCCAGTCGGCGTCGCCTGTGGCGGTGCCCATATCGATCGCCACGGCGTTGGCCAGGGCGATGGCGCGGGCGGCCTGGGTTTCGGCCTTCATCGTGGTCAGCATCCGGCGCACGTCGGCGTGGTCGAGGATCGTCCCGGTGCCGCCGGCCACCAGCGACCGGCCCTGCTTGCGGTCCCGCGCATAGGCCAGCGCGTGCTGATAGGCGGCCTCGGCGCTACCGATGCCCTGCACGCCGACGCCGAGCCGGGCGTTGTTCATCATGGTGAACATCGCCGCCATGCCGCCATGCTCGCGCCCGATCAGCCAGCCGGTGGCGCCGTCGTATTGCATCACCGCGGTGGGCGAGCCGTGCAGGCCGACCTTATGCTCCAGGCTGACCACCTTCAGGGTATTGGCGACGCCAGGGTTGCCCGCCGCGTCGGGGATCTTCTTCGGCACCAGGAACAGTGAGATGCCTTTGGTTCCGGACCCGCCGTCCGGCAGTCGCGCCAGGACCAGGTGGCAGACATTCTCCGTAAAATCGTTGTCGCCCCAGGAAATGTAGATCTTCTGACCGGTCACCGCGTAGGTTCCGTCGCCGTTCGGCTCGGCCTTGCTGCGCAGGGCGCCGACATCGGACCCCGCCTGCGGCTCGGTCAGGTTCATCGTGCCCGACCAGGCGCCGGCGATGAGCTTGGGCAGATAGACCGCCTTGATCTCGTCGCTGGCGTGGTGCTCCAGCGCCTCGATCTGGCCCTGGGTCATCAGCGGGTTGAGCTGCAGCGACAAACAGGCCCCCGACATCATCTCGTTCACCGCCGTGGTCACCGTCATCGGCAGCCCCATGCCGCCGAAGGCCGGGTCCGCGGCGGTCGACACCCAGCCGCCCTCGGCAATCGCGCGATAGCCCGCATCGAACCCCGGCGAGGTCCGCACCACACCGTTTTCCAGCCGCGCGGGGTGCAGATCGCCGCCCCGCTGCAGGGGTGCGAGCACCTCTTCGCACATCCGCCCCGCCTCGGTCAGGATCGCCTCGACCACCTGCGCCTCGGCATCGGCGAAACGGTCGGTCGCGGCGACCCGGTCCATTCCCACCACGTGATCAAACAGAAACCGGAACTCGGACACCGGCGCGCGATAGGGCATGGGAGCCTCCTCAAGACGTCTTGGCAGCGGAGCCTCGGCCCGCTAGTTCCACTTCCGTAGCACGGGGCTACGGCCTCCCGCGAGCCGAACGCAGCGTCACGAACCGATGACCGAGATCCTCTCTGCCACCGAGGCCGGGCTCGACCGCGCGGCAGAACTGTTGCGCGCCTGCGGCCTGGTGGCGTTTCCGACCGAGACGGTCTACGGCCTCGGCGCCGACGCCACCGATGCCCGGGCCGTGGCGCGGATCTTCGAGGCCAAGGGCCGGCCGCAATTCAACCCGCTGATCGTGCACCTGCCCGATTTCGACGCGGCGCGCGGGACGGCGCATTTCGACGATGCGGCCGAGCGCCTCGCCGGCGCGTTCTGGCCCGGCGCGCTGACCCTGGTGCTGCCGCTGAAGCCGAGTGCCGGGATCGCGCCGCTCACCACCGCGGATCTGCCCAGCGTCGGCCTGCGCGTGCCCGACCACCCGCTGGCCCGCGACCTCCTGCGCCGCACCGACCGCCCCGTCGCCGCGCCCTCGGCCAACCCCAGCGGCCGGATCAGCCCGACCTCGGCGCATCACGTGCTGGCGGGCCTCAACGGCAGGATCGACGCAGTGCTCGACGGCGGCACCTGCCCGGTCGGGCTCGAATCGACGATTGTCGCCACGGGGCCGACACCCACGCTCCTGCGCCCCGGCGGCCTTCCGGTCGAGGCGATCGAGGCCTGCCTCGGCACCCGCCTCGCCGCCCCAGGGCCCGAGATCACCGCACCTGGCCAACAGGCGTCGCACTACGCCCCCGCCGCGCCACTGCGGCTCGAGGCCACCGCTGCCCACCCCGGCGAAACCCTGCTCGGCTTCGGCCCGATCGCGGCCGACCTCAACCTCTCCCCCACCGGCGACCTGGTCGAGGCCGCCGCCAACCTGTTCCACCACCTGCACGCGCTCGACGCTCGCCACCAGCCGATCGCCGTCTCACCGATCCCCGACCACGGCCTCGGCCGCGCCATCAACGACCGACTGAGACGCGCCGCCGCACCGCGCCCGCGCTAGCCGCTTCTTCTCGTCAAAATACGCAAGGCCCACCACAGCAACCCACACCCCCCTCGCTCCGGGCGTCGCCTCTCAACTAGCTGAAAAACAGCGCGCGGAAGCGCACAATCGGATCACGCCCGGCCCGCCTCCGCCGACAAGAGCAGCGGATCGATGCCTAGCGATTTCAATGCCGCGATCCACTTGCCGTCGTTGTCGGGGTCGAACACGATCTCCGGCGAGGCATCGCAGGTCAGCCAGCCGTTGCGGTGAATCTCCTCCTCCAGCTGACCCGGGCCCCAACCGGAATAGCCCAGGGCCAGAATCCGGTTCATTGGCCCCCCGCCCTTGGCCATGTCCTGCAGGATGTCCAACGTGGCCGTCATCCCGAACCGCGCGTCGACCTTCAGCGTCGCGTCGTCGGTTTCGTAATCGCCGGAATGCAGCACGAAGCCGCGGCCATGCTCGACCGGCCCGCCGAAATGCACCCTGACGCCACGGCTCCCATCTCCTTTTGGGATGTCGAGCTGCTCCAGAAGATCATCCATCTTCAACCCCGGTGCGGGCTTGTTGACGATCAACCCCATCGATCCGTCGGCAGAATGCGCGCACATGAAGATCACGCTTTTTTCGAACCGCGGGTCACCCATCCCGGGCATCGCGATCAAGAGCTTGCCGCTCAGATCGGCAGAATCGGGGGCACTGGCCATGGGTAGGATCATACTCCCAAGCCCCCCGGGTCCGGCAAGTGGGGGAAAAGCCACACCCGGGCGGGTCTCGCCGGATTGTGATTTCAGGAATTCCGCGCGCCACATAGATTACATGGCATGCTGAAATCTCTCGTCACAGCCGCAGCGGCGGCCCTTAGCATTGGCGGCCCAACGCTTGCAGGTGGCGGATTCTCGCCCGACGATGTTGCCGAATTCAGCATCTTGCCCGGCTGGCGCACCGAGTCGGGCACCCATCTCAGCGCGTTACGCGTGCAGCTTGCGCCTGGGTGGAAGACTTATTGGCGCGCCCCGGGCGAGGCCGGCATCCCGCCGCGTTTCGACTGGTCCGGATCGCGCAACATCTCGGCGGTGGCGTTCCACTGGCCAGTGCCTGAGGTGTTCTACCAAAACGGCATGCGAACCGTGGGCTACGAGCACGAACTTGTTTTGCCGATGGAGCTGACGCCCACCCGCAACGGCGAGGCCATCTCGGTCCGCGCCGAGGTCGAGATCGGCGTTTGCCAGGACATCTGTATGCCGATGTCGGTCCGTGTCACCGCCGAACTGGACCCGGCCGGCCAGCGCGATTCCCGGATCCGGGGAGCCATGGCCGCCCGCCCGTCGACCGAAGGCGAGGCCGGCCTGAAATCGGTGACCTGTGCAATCGAACCGATCCGCGACGGGCTGCGCGTCCGGGCAGAGATCGACATGCCAAGCCTGGGCGGACGCGAGGTGGCGGTGTTCGAACACCCCGATCAGACAATTTGGGTGTCCGAAGCCAGCGCCCGGCGCCAAGGCCGCATGCTTCAAGCGGTAACCGAGATGGTACCGCCCTCGAATGCTCCCTTCGTCCTGGATCGCAGCCAGGTGCGCATCACCGTCATCGGCGCCGGCCGCGCCGTCGATATCTGGGGCTGCAGCGGCTGAGCTAGACCTAGGTGCTCCGCTTCGCAGCGGCGCCCTCACGCAGGTCCGAAACGACCGGCAGCCCTACTCCAGAGTCTTGCGATCGACGATCTCTACCCCGTCGGCCACTCGGTCACTGGGATGGGTCACGACGCGATCGCCCTCGGCAATCCCTGTCAGCACCTGTGCCACACGGCCATTGCGGCGGCCGAGTTCGACGCCAACCCGTTCGGCCAATCCCTCGCCGGTCACTCGAAATACGAACCAATCTCCGTCATCGCGGAATGGCGCGCTGAGCGGGATCTGCAACTGGTCGTCCGCCTGCCACTCGACCACGCGCAGATAGACCGAAAAGCCGTCTCCCAATCCAGGCCGGGTCTGTGGCGGGCTGATGAGGTCAAAAACTACATCGACACGTTGTTCCTCGATGCCCAGCGCCGAGACCTTGGTGCGCGCCGAGGGCTCGATCTTGCGCAAGATTGCCTCTAACGGCTGCGGCCCGCCCCATCGTTCGACGACGGCGCGCGACCCGGCGGCCACGCGCACGGCGTCCGAGGACAACAGATCGGCGACGATTTCCAGATTGTCGGGCTTGCCGATGGTCACCAGCGGCGTGCCCATTGCCACTGGCCGTTCACTGACGCTGGCGATCTCCAAGACGACGCCATCGGTCGGGGCATGCAGTTCGACACAGCAGACTTCGCCGGCCAATTCGTCCTCTGGGTCGGGCTCGATCAGCAAGGCTTCGGCCCGGGCCAGAGCGCCCTCGGCCATGGATTGCGACGATCGCGCGGCATCCAACGCGGCCTCCTTGATCGCCCGCACCTGTGTGGCGTCCTCCAGTTGGGTCACCGAGGCCACGCCGCGCTCAACCAGTGTGGCGATGCGGGCGTATTGACTGGCGGCGTGGCTGAGATCTTCTTCGGCCTGAACCACCTGGCTCATCGCAACCCGCAATGCGGCCTCGGCCTCGACCACGGCCGCCTCGGCCTGCACCCGTGCGCGCGCGTCCAAAAGCGGCGGCGGGGCGGGCTGAACAACCGCGACGACGGTCTTGCCGGCAATCACCCGGTCGCCGACCGAGACCGGCGAGCGCAGGGCGCGACCCGCAATCGGCGACGCGACTTCGAACAGGTCGCGAATGCGGGTCTTGCCGTCGGCATCGACGGTGATCTGCATAGGCCCCCGGGTCACCTCGGCCAGGTCCACAGGCACCGGATCGGGCCGAAAACCCCAGGCGATCAGCGCGCCAAGGCCGATGACGGCGATCCCGCCAACGATCACGGTTCTAGCTTTCATCGGCCCTACTCCCTCGTCTTCATCACTTGGATCAAATTCAATGTGTCCAGCCGCCGCCGAACGACCAGAGCCGCCGCTACTGAGGCCGCCAGCACCACGCAGCTTGCCCACGTAAACGTGTCGCGGTTGAGCACCAGCGGGATCGAATAAAGATCGCTTTCAAAGCCCGCTACCATCGCCGCCGCCAGCGCCGTGCCCAAGAGCCAGCCGAGCGGCTGCGCCAACAGAACCAGAACGGCGGTCTCTCCGATCAGGATATAGCTGACCTCGCCCCGGGTGAAGCCAAGGATCCGCAAGGACGCCAGGTCGCGGGCGCGTTCGGATAGCTGGATACGTACGCTGTTGTAGGTGACGCCGACGGTGATCAGGACGGCGATCGCGACATAGATAACCGTCGAGATGTTGATGTTGCGTTCGATGGTCTCCTGGAAGCTTTCCAGCGTGTCGCCCAGCATCACGGTCCCCGCGAGACCGGGGATGTCCTTGACCGCCTCGTGGAACGCGTCCTCTTGCGCGAAGTCGAGCGTCAGGTTGGCCAGCGATATCCGCGGGGATTGGCGCATCAGATGATCGAGCGCGCCAGTTTCCATATAGGCTGCAAGGCCCAGATATTGCGTGACGATGCCGGCGACTGGCACCTCATGGGTCTCGCGCCGGCTGCTCAGAAAGGCGATGGTCACCGCGTCGCCCGGGCGCACCTCAAGCTGGCCGGCAAGGCGTTCGGACAGCACAATGCCCTCACTTGGCGCAGCGATCACCTGGCCGTCGGCATCGACGATTTGGGCGAGGTCGGCCGTGGCTGGTCGCCCCTCGACCGCGACGCGTTTCTCCAGATGGCCGCTTCGCAGGATCGCGCTGTAGATCAACTGGCCCTCGACCTGCAGCGCGCCGGGCAGGCGGGCGATGTCGTCAAGCGCCCTTACCGGCGCCTCCTCGGCCAGGATCAGGATTGCGTCCTGGCGGTTGGATTTGTGGAACGCAGTGTCGACCATCTCATCGAGCGCATCTTCGAAAAACGCAGAGGCGACCAGCACGGCGACGGCCAGCGCCAGCCCCAGAGCCGTCAAGCCGGACCGCAATGGCCAGCGCACCAGGTTGCGTAGGATCATGATCGTCGGCTGAGCCAGACGGGCCAGGGCGAGGGCCTTATCGAACAGCGACTGCTTGTAGTTCGGCGGCGCAGGCGGCGACATGGCCACGGCCGGCGGCAGACGCGCGGCGCCAAGCGCGGCGCGGATCGCGCCCACTGCGGCGGTGGCAAAGCCCAGACCGCCCGACAGAATATAGGCATCGGCGGACACGGAAAAAATCACGTAGGGAAAGTTGAAGAAATCGGCGTAGAGCACGGCTAGCCCGTGCGAGAACCAAGTGCCGAGCCCGAACCCCGCGGCGACGCCGACCAGCGCAATCAAGCCGGCGAGGGCAAGGTAGTGCAGGCAGATTTCGACATCGGAATAACCGATCGCTTTCATCAACCCGATTTCGGCACGCTCCAGCGCCACGATGCGGCCAATGACCATGTTCACCAGAAATACCGTAATGGCGAAGAACACCGGCGGCAGGACATAGGCCATCGACTGCAATTGTCGCAACTCACCATCGATGAATGCGTTCGAAATCTGCAGGGCGCGGTCGTGGCCGCCCAGCGCACCGTAAGGGTCGAGCAGAACGTCGAGGCTGTCGATGACTTCGTCGACATTTGCGTCGCGCGACAATTTGAGCGAGACGTCGTTGAATGCCCCGTCCATGTCGAAGGCGGCCGAAAGAGCCGGTTCGGGCATCCACAGGATGCCGAAGCCCTCGTTGTCGGGCATCATGTCGCCGGGGCCGATGGTATAGATGAACTCGGGCGACAGCGCGGTGCCGGTGATGGTTAAGGCCCGCTTCTGGCCATTGAGATTGGCAAAGAACACGTCGCCGAGTTCATAACCGTTGGCCTGAGCGAAAGGCTCGTTGACCAAGACCTCGCCGGTGGCCTGCGGGTCGGGTAGGCGGCCCGAGCGCATCAGCGGCACGTTCAGCGCGGGCGGGCCCGAAACTGGCAGCGAAATCAGCTGGCCCACGGCCGATTCGACCTTGCCTGGCAAGTCGAGGATCGCCAAGCCGGTGACCCGCGGTTCGACGGTGTAGACGCCCTCGATCGCAGCGATCTCTGGGATCAGCGACTTCGGCGCGCGGCGTAGCGCCGCGAATACGTCTCCGAAGCGGTTGCGCTCATAGTAGGTGTCGCGCGTCTCGGTCAACGCCAGGAACATGCCGAAGGACATCAAGAAGATCGACACGCCGCAGGCCAGGACCAGCGCAATGGCCAGCCCCTGGGCCCAGAGCTTCAAGAAGTCGCGGAACAGCTTTTTTTCCAGCGCGCGCATCGGGTTACCATTCGATCTCGTGCGGGGCGAGGCGGGTGTCGTTGACCTCGACCTTGACGATATGACCGTCCTGGAAGCGGATCACCCGGTGCGCCATCTTGCGGATCTCGGCGGCGTGGGTGATGACCGCCGTGGTGGTGCCGAATTCACGGTTGATGCGGTCGAGCGCCTCCAGCACCTGCACGCCGGTCTTCGAATCGAGTGCCCCGGTGGGCTCGTCGCACAAAAGCACCTCGGGCCGTTTGGCGATGGCCCGCGCGATGGCGACACGCTGCTGTTCGCCGCCCGACAGTTCGGCGGGGAAATGGTCCATCCGATGCCCCAACCCGACGATGTCCAGCGCCTCTTCCGGTGTCATCGGGTCCGGGGCGATATCGGTGACCAGCGCCACGTTCTCGCGGGCCGACAACGAGGCGACGAGATTGTAGAACTGAAAGATGAACCCGACATAGTCCCGGCGGAACCGGGTGAGTTGCCGGTCGCCCATCTCGGTCAACTCGATATCCTTGAACCAGACCCGGCCTTCGGTTGCATGATCCAGCCCGCCGAGGATGTTCAGCAGAGTCGACTTGCCGCTGCCCGAGGGGCCAAGCAACACCGTCAACTCGCCCGAATAGAGCTCCAGGTCCACGCCAGCCAGCGCGAAGACCTTCACCTCGCCGGTGTCGTAGACCTTGGTGACGCCTTCGGTGCGAAACACGGTCTGAGGAGATTGAGTGTCCCTGGCCATTGCACGGTTTTAGCTGAGTCGCGCGGGAATAGATTTGATACTGCGCAAATTCCGGCGGGCGGGCATCGCCGCGCGGCCGTCGAGCCGGTCGATATGTCGGTTCTCGCCTGGGCTGGTCTGGCCCTCAAAGCCCCTTCGGACGTTCAAACACCTTCGAAGCGCGCAGCACAAGGCCCCGTCGACGGGCCACCTGCGCCACACCGCCAATGACCAATCCCGGTCAATTTCCGATCAATCCAATTTCCCTTGAGATGATCCCACACCTACCGACCGCCCATCAGCGGCGCCGCAATCAGCCATACCGAAAGCACGACCCAAGTGAGAACGAGCCCCCAATAGACAAGCGGCTGCGTCGCCCGGGTCACGGGCTCAATGAAGTCCGCCCGACCCGATCTGATCGCGGGCCAGGTCCAGATCAGAAACAGCACCCCCCAGAACGCCTGCAGTTCAAGCACGACCGCCAGCCAGATACAGACCAAACCGATCAGCGCTTTCCAGGCAAACGGCGCGGCGGCACGACTTGATGGCTCGCCCGCCGTTTCACGGTCCATGGCCCGAATCATGAAATGCGCTCCTTGCCGGTCCGCGACCACGACCCGCCCGTCCTGCAGATCGGACGCCAATGTCCCACCGTGCTCGGCCAGGGTGTCCGACGCCGAGGCAACCGATGAAACGGCGAAACACGGCATCCAGTAGCGGAATTTGCCGCGGACGGCCTCGGGCACCTCCTCGGCCTGGGCGACAAGAGTACCGTCCGGGTGACGGATGTCGAAGACGCGCCAGGGTTTCTCGTGCGCTTTGTGGAACGTCCAGCCAAAGAGATCGCGGTAGAACGCTTCGATCAGACCGACATCTGGCAGGTGGTGATAGCGCGCCACGACCGTGCCGGCGCCGCCAGCGGCCGCCGCAATGCCCGGCCCCTCATAAAGCGTGAAACCCGCACCCGACGGATCGCGGACCAATGCGATCCGGGCGTCGTCGTCAAAGGCCTGCGGCTCGATTTCGACAATGGCGCCATCATGGCTCCGGGCACGGTCGACAACCGCATCGAGATCCTTGACCTGGACATAGGACATCCAGAACGAGGGCATGCCGATCTCGGTCAGCTTTGCCGGCATCGGAAAGATCGCCGCGCTCGGAACCTCCCCGATCCCGGCAAAATCGTAGGCCTCGTCGCCGCGGAACGTCCAGCCGAAGAGCGCACCATAGTCGGCGCGGGCGGTGGCCATGTCGAACGTCGACAGGTCGGTCCAAATGAAATGGCCCTCGGTCATGCCCGCCGCCTTAGCACGGTTGACCGGCGCGACCGAGCACGGTTGCTCGACGAGACGTCCAATGCTGCGATGCGGGGTGGATTACCTTGTCCTTCGCAGCCTAAAAGACGAGGCGGGCAAGACGAGGCAAAGTCATGTTTTTCGAGGAAGGCTGGGTGCCGCTCAGCGAGGCGACGGCGGAAGTGTTCCGACGGCTCCAAGCGCTGAAAGCCGCCGGCGGGATCGGCGAGGGCCAAGGCAGTCTGAAGCTGATTCTGGCGATCTCGGTCTGGGATATCTGCGACGCGTCCACCAAGGTGGGTGTTACAGCGGCGGACGGCACTGTGATCGCGGCGTCAAAGGACCTCGTCGCCTGGGCCGATCCGCGCGAGTTGTTCAACGAACATCTCAGCCTTCAAGCTGGCAGCGTGGGCTCGTCGCCCATCTCGGATGCCGAAGACAAGGCGCCGTCCGAGGCGGAGCTGAAAGCACGCTACGGACCGTTTCTGAACCTGCCGGTGGTGATCCCTGTCAACAACTTCCAATCCTCAATGACCTTTCTTGCCGAAGAGGTCAGCGGAAACCCCAGCAAGGACGAGGAGATCGTCAACGGCGCGCGAACGATCCTGAAAATGGTCGATGGCGGCGAGCTCGTCACGCGCGAGATCGCCCGCACCGCACTCGGGGCGACCATGTCGCGGCGCAAATTCAAACTTGCGTGGGCGATCGCGGCGCAGCATCGCGACCACCTGTCGGCGCCGAATCGGTGGCTGGGAATGTAGACGGCGACCCAGGAATTCGAGGCTGCGGATTTCGCGAAATCGCCGCAATTCCGACCGGCACGCACCACGATCGGCGGGCATCATTTGCGGCGACCGAAACGCTCCGCAAAAGGCATCCAATGGCCTACGCTTGTCCGTCCAGACCCGCCCCGCCTCCGGCCCATCGTGGCCCGCTGATCGAGGTGCCCGGCGGCCGCATCCCGATGCAAGAACTGCAGACCGGCGATCTGGTGCGCACCAAAGACCACGGGTTTCAGCCGGTGCGCTGGATCGGACGTCGGCGGCTGCAACGTGCGGATTTCGCGGCCGACCCCGCACTGCGCCCGATCCGGATCCGGGCGGGGGCGCTTGGCCCGGCGACACCTGCCCACGATCTGGTCGTCTCGCCGCAGCATGGTGTGCTGCTGGACGACTGGCGCTGCGCGCTCTTGTTCGGCGAGGACGAGATGCTGGTCCCGGCCGCCGCTTTGCTGAATGACCACAACGTCACCGTCGACCGCGCCGCCGAAGAAATCGCCTACTGCGACCTGATCTTCGACCGCCACGAAATCGTCTACGTCAACGGCGCAGAGACAGAAAGCTGCCATCCCGGTGCGGCGCATTCCGGCGACGCCGATGACACCGGGCGGGACGAGCTGTTGAAGCTTTTTCCAGAACGTGACGTCGAGCGCGACGGCTGTGGCTGGTCGGCCCGTGCGACACTGAAGCGCCACGAAGTCGCGGTGCTCCGCGCGATCTGATCGGATCGGAACGCGCCGCCGACCCTCCGCTTTCCGATTGCCACCTGCCCGCCAGCCGTTAGTGTCGGCGGCGGAGGACGCGCGATGGGCACGATGATCAGCGTCGAGAGTGTCGCCAAGACCTACGATTCGGGGCTGGTGGCGCTGAACGACGTGTCGCTTCAAATCGAAGAGGGCGAGATCCTGGCGTTGCTCGGTCCCAACGGGGCGGGCAAGACCACGCTGATCTCGATCATCTGCGGCATCACCAATCTCAGCGCCGGCCGGGTGACTGTCGGCGGGCACGACGTGGTGCACGACTACCGCGCGGCGCGGCGGATGATCGGGCTGGTGCCGCAGGAGATCGCGCTGGAGCCGTTTGAGCGGGTATGGAACACCGTGCGGCTGTCGCGCGGGCTGTTCGGGCTGCCCAGCGACGATGCCTATCTCCAGGATGTGCTGCAGAAGCTGTCGCTCTGGGACAAGCGCGGCGCGCAGGTGCTGGAGCTCTCGGGCGGCATGAAGCGCCGGGTACTGATCGCCAAGGCACTGAGCCACGCGCCGCGCGTGCTGTTTCTCGACGAGCCGACTGCAGGCGTCGACGTGGAACTGCGCAAGGACATGTGGGAGATCGTGCGCGAACTGAAGGCCCAGGGCGTCACCATCATCCTGACCACGCATTACATCGAAGAGGCCGAGGCGATCGCCGACCGCGTCGGCGTGATCAACCGTGGAGAGATCCTGCTGGTCGAAGAAACCCAGGCGCTGATGCGGCGGATGGGCCAGAAGGAGATGGTGATCGAGCTGCAGGCCCCGGTCGACGCGATTCCCGAGGCACTGGGCAAATACAACCTCGCGCTCGGCGACGACCCCTGCCGACTGGTCTATTCCTACGTCACCCAGGCCGGACGCCGGCCGGGCATCACCGCGCTTTTGTCCGACATTTCGGCCGCTGGGCTGGTCCTGCGCGACGTACAGACGAGGCAGTCGAGCCTCGAGGACATCTTCGTCGACCTGGTGCGGGAGCCGGCGGCATGAACTGGTGGGCGATTGTGGCGATCTACCGGTTCGAGATGGCGCGGACCTGGCGAACGATCTGGCAGTCGATCGTCTCGCCTGTGATCTCGACCTCGCTTTATTTCGTCGTGTTCGGCGCCGCGATCGGCAGCCGCATCAGCGAGGTCGAGGGCGTCAGCTACGGCGCCTTCATCGTGCCGGGGCTGATCATGCTGTCGGTGATCACTCAGTCGATCGCCAACGCCTCCTTCGGCATCTACTTCCCGAAATTCATCGGTACGATCTACGAACTGTTGTCGGCCCCGGTGTCGTTTCTGGAAATCGTCATCGGCTATGTCGGCGCGGCGGCTACGAAATCGCTGATGATCGGGATCATCATCCTGGGCACCGCCTACCTATTCGTGCCGATGCGTATCGAATACCCGCTGGCGATGCTGGCGTTTTTGACGCTGACCTGTCTGTCCTTCAGCCTCTTCGGCTTCATCATCGGTATCTGGGCGAAGAATTTCGAACAGCTGCAGCTGATCCCGTTGCTGATCATCACGCCGCTGGTGTTCCTCGGCGGCGCGTTCTACTCGATCTCGATGCTGCCGCCGCTTTGGCAGACGATCACGCTGTTCAACCCGGTGGTCTACCTGATCTCGGGCTTCCGCTGGTCGTTCTACGGACTCGCGGACGTGGCCCTGGGCTGGAGCCTCTTGGCGATCTTCGGCTTCACCCTGCTGTGTCTCGGCGTGATCTGGTGGATCTTCCGGTCGGGCTGGCGGATCAAGAGTTGAGGCGGGTTTCGGATCGGCTTACGCCGATCCGACCAGCTGGGGGGCGCTGCCCCGTCGCCATTGGTGGCTCGCACCAATGGCGCAACCAATGGTGACCCCCCCGAGTATTTCCAACGAGAAGACGGAGCTGCGGGGGTGTCCGTCCTGTGCGGTGGCGCCATAGGAGTCGCAAATGATCGGGGGCGCGCCTTGTTCCCGGGCATGGGAGCCTCTACATCGCCCGGCATGAAACGCTGGATTCCCTTCGTCAAATCGCAGCCCACGGTCGCGGTGCTGCGGCTCAGCGGCGCGATCGCCTCGGGCAACCGGTTCGGGGCGCTAAACGACGCCGGCATGGCGCCGCAGATCGAGCGCGCATTCCGCCGCGGCAAGCCCGACGCGGTGGCGCTGATCGTCAACTCGCCCGGCGGCTCGCCGGCGCAAAGCTCGCTGATCGCGGCGCGGATCCGGCGGTTGGCCGAGGAAAAGGGTATCAAGGTCTACGCCTTCGTCGAGGACGTGGCGGCCTCAGGTGGCTATTGGCTGGCCACCGCAGGCGACGAGATCTGGGTCGATGCCAGTTCCATCGTCGGCTCGATCGGGGTGATCTACGCAAGCTTCGGCTTCCACGACCTGATCGGCCGCTACGGCGTCGAACGCCGGGTGCACACCGCGGGCAAGTCAAAATCCATGCTCGACCCGTTCCGCCCCGAAAAGCCCGAGGATGTGGAGAAACTGAAAGTCTGGCAGGGCCAGATCCACGACACCTTCATCGCCCACGTCAAGGCGCGCCGCGGCGACCGGCTAGCCCCCGACACCGAGCTCTTCACCGGCGAGGTCTGGGTCGGGCAGAAGGCGGTCGAGGTCGGGCTCGCCGACGGCGTCGGCCATGTGGTGCCGAAGATGAAAGAGGTCTTCGGCGACAAGGTGCGATTCATTCCCTACGGCCAGCGCCGCAGCCTGATGCAGCGGCTCGGCGCGCGGGCGCTCGACGAGACGCTGGGGCTGGTCGAGGAACGCGGGCTCTTCGCCCGCTACGGCCTCTGACATGATCGTCAAGATCGTCTTCCTGTTCCTGATCGGCATGGCCGTTCTAGCAATGTTCGGGCGGCTCAGGCTGCCCGGGCGCGACCGCCTGGGCGGGCGCAAATGCCCGCGCTGCGGCCGCTACCGCATCGGCAAGGGCCCCTGCGCCTGCGGGAAGGCCTGAGGCTTGCTGCAGGACTATCTGTTCGCCGGCTTGGGGTTGGTCATTCTGCTTCTGGCCGGCGACGCACTGGTGCGCGGCGCGGTAAATCTGTCGCTGCGCCTGGGCATCCCGGCCCTGATCGTATCGATGACCATCGTCGCCTTTGGCACCTCGGCGCCGGAACTGGTGATCTCGATCGGCGCGGTGCTGGAGGGCGCCCCGGGCATTGCGCTCGGCAACGTGGTAGGCTCGAACACTGCCAACGTGCTCTTGGTCCTGGGCCTGCCGGCGCTGCTGAAGGGGCTCGAGACCGGCGACCACGATACACGGCGCTCCTTCGTCTTCATGCTGGCCGGGTCGATGTGGTTCATCGCGCTGGCGTTTTGGGGGCCGATCACCTGGGTGCACGGGGTTCTGCTGCTGGCCGCGCTGGCGGCGATCTTCGCCGACCAGGCCTACGAGGCGCACAAGCATCGCAAGGCGGGAAGCGCGGTCGAGGACGAGCTCGATGACCTGGAAGGCGCGGACCCGTCACTGCCCTGGTGGCGGATCGGCATGTTCATGGTGCTGGGACTGATTGGCCTGCCGCTGGGGGCCGATCTGCTGGTCGACAGCGGGGTGAACATCGCCCGGGTCTGGGGCGTCAGCGAGACGGCGATCGGCCTGACCTTGATTGCGGTGGGCACATCCTTGCCGGAACTGGCCACGACGATGATGGCGGCGTTCCGGCGTCAGGCCGACGTGGCGCTCGGCAACGTCATCGGATCGAACATGTTCAACCTGCTGGCCATCATCGGAGTCGCGTCGCTGTTCGGCGAGATTGAGGTCGATCCGGCATTCCTGCGCTTCGATTTCTGGGTGATGCTGGGCGCCTCGCTGATCCTGTTGCCCTTCGTGCTCTACCATATCGACATGAAACGGACGTTCGGGGCGGTCTTGACCGCGCTCTACGCGGTCTATGTGATCGTCGTCCTAACCTGAGGCGGAGAGCCGAGATGCAGATCAAGCACGCATTGGTGACCGGCGGCGCCAAGCGTCTGGGCCGCGCCATGGCGCTGGCACTCGCGGGCGAGGGGTTCGATGTCGCGGTGCATTACGCCGGCTCGGCAGAGGCCGCCGCCGCCACGGTGGCCGAGATCGAGGCCCTGGGGCAACGCGCGGTGGCGCTGCGGGCCGATCTTCTGGACCAGGACGCCACCGAGGCGCTGCTGCCACGCGCGGCTGAGGCGCTCGGCGGGCCGGTCACGGTGCTGGTCAACAACGCCTCGATCTTCGAGCATGACGACATCGCCACGGCCACACGCGACAGCTGGGATCGGCATATCGGGTCCAATCTGCGGGCGCCGTTCTTCCTGACCCAGGCGCTGGCGGCGCAGGCGCCCGAGGCCTCGGTGGACGAAAACGGCGAGCCGTTGGCCGAGGCGCTGGTGGTCAACATGATCGACCAGCGGGTGCGCAAGCTGTCGCCCGAATTCACCACCTACACGATTGCCAAGATGGGGCTGTGGGCATTCACCCGGACCGCCGCCCAGGGCCTGGCGCCGCGGGTTCGGGTCAACGCAATCGGCCCCGGTCCGACGATGCAGGGCGCGCGGCAAAGCGCCCAGCACTTCGCCGACCAGCGCGCGGCGACCGTTCTGAAGCGCGGCGCGCACCCGTCGGACATCACCGCCGCGCTGCTCTATTTCCTGCACGCACCGGCGGTCACAGGCCAGCTTCTGTGCATCGATGGAGGCCAGCATCTGGCCTGGGAGACGCCGGATGTGCTGGGTGTTGAATAGCGCTAACAGGGGGCTGTAAATCTGTATATACACTTGACTTTTGCACCGGTCACAGGGCCTTCACATTCCTGTTAAGATTCTATTAAGAAAATCAGGCGTTTACGCAGAATGACGAAAAATCGTGTTTGTTTTCAATAGCTTGAGATAGTGCCTAAAAATTAGGCAATACATCGAAGCGGGCCGAATACAACGAGAAATCTGCCGTGAGCGAACATTACCACCAGACTTTTCCACAGGAATCGTGGATTTGTTTTTCCTTGCGCTAGGGCACAATTCTTTGCAGGCAGGCTCGGGAATCACGAAAACCGCGACATGACCGACACCGCGCCTCCAGACGCCGACAAGCGCCCGACGGGCCATGCTTGCATCGCCGGCTATCTCAAGACCCTCGGCACCGGCCCGGGCGTCTACCGGATGCTCGATGCCAAGAACGCCGTGCTCTATGTCGGCAAGGCGCGCAACCTCAAGGCGCGGGTCTCGAGCTACGCCCGGCCCGCCGGCCATTCGCCGCGCATCGCCCGGATGATCCACGACACCGCGGCGATGATGTTTTTGACCACGCGCACCGAAACCGAGGCGCTGCTGCTGGAACAGAACCTGATCAAGCAGCTCAAGCCGCGCTACAACGTGCTGCTCAGAGACGACAAGTCGTTCCCCAACATTCTGGTCAGCCGCGAACACGGTTTTCCGCAGATCAAGAAGCACCGCGGCGCCAAGCGCGAGAAGGGCGCCTATTACGGCCCCTTCGCCAGCGCCGGCGCGGTGAACCGGACGCTCAACCAGCTGCAGAAGGTGTTTCTGTTGCGCAATTGCTCGGACGCCACCTTCGACAGCCGTACCCGGCCCTGCCTGCTGTATCAGATCAAGCGCTGCAGCGCGCCCTGCGTGGGTTATATCGCCGAGGCCGACTATGCCGCGCTGGTGGGCGATGCCGAACGCTTCCTGCAGGGTAAAACCACCAAGGTGCAGGCGCAGCTGGCCCGCCAGATGGAAGCGGCCAGCCAGGCGCTGGAATTCGAACGCGCCGCGGCGCTGCGCGACCGGATCCGCGCCCTGACTCAGGTGCAGTCGGCCCAGGGCATCAACCCCAAGGGCGTGGCCGAAGCCGACATCGTCGCGCTGCATCTCGATGCCGGCCAGGCCTGTGTGCAGGTGTTCTTCATCCGCGCGCACCAGAACTGGGGCAACCGCGATTATTACCCCCGGCTCGGCGGCACCGAAAGCCCGGCCGAGGTGCTGCAGGCCTTCGTCGGCCAGTTCTACGACAGCAAAGAGCCGCCGCGGCAGCTGATCCTGAGCCACGGCATCGAAGACCCCGACCTGATGGCCGAGGCGCTGAGCGACAAGGCCGGCCGCAAAATCGAGATCCTGGTGCCGCAGCGCGGCGAAAAGGCCGAACTGGTGGCCGGCGCCCTGCGCAACGCCCGCGAGAGCCTGGCGCGCAAGATGTCAGAGACCGCGACCCAGGCGAAGCTGCTCAAAGGCGTGGCCGAGGCCTTCGGGCTCGACGGCCCGCCGCAACGCATCGAGGTCTACGACAACTCGCACATCCAGGGCGCGCATGCGGTCGGCGCGATGATCGTCGCCGGCCCCGAGGGGCTGATGAAGGCGCAGTACCGCAAGTTCAACATCAAGGGCGAAGACCTGACCCCCGGCGACGACTTCGGCATGATGAAGGAGGTTCTGACCCGGCGCTTCAAGCGGCTGCTGAAAGAGGACCCAGACCGCGAGAACGGCGCCTGGCCCGATCTTCTGCTGATCGACGGCGGCGCGGGCCAGGTGAGCGCTGTGCACGAGATCATGGCCGAGCTCGGCGTCGAAGACATCGCGATGGTCGGCGTCGCCAAGGGCGTCGACCGCGATGCCGGCAAGGAAGAGTTCCACCGCACCGGCGCCCGGCCGATGGCGCTTAGGCACAACGACCCGATCTTGTATTTCATCCAACGCCTGCGCGACGAAGCGCACCGCTTCGCCATCGGCGCGCATCGGCAAAAGCGCGCCAAGGCCGTCGGCGCCACGCCGCTCGACGACGTCCCCGGTGTCGGCGCCACGCGCAAGCGTGCGCTTCTGACCCATTTCGGCAGCGCCAAGGCCGTCAGCCGCGCCAACCTCGCCGATCTCAAGGCCGTCGACGGCATCTCCGACAGCCTGGCCGAAACCATCTACGCCTTCTTCCACGACCGCGGCTGACGGCCGTCACGATCATCGTAGGATGAAGCTGGCGCACGCGGCGTCAAAACACACGCGGTCATCCGAAAGTCCGCGTTCGATCAGCAACAGGCTTTTCCTGCGCTCTTCGGCGGCCGCGGCCTCGGCCAGTCTCTCGGCTTCCCGTGCGGCTTCCTCGGCACGTTTCCTCTCCTCGGCAAGGCGCGCGGCTTCGGCCTCTGCCTGACGCTTCAGCTCGGCCTGCCGCGCTTCCTCCTCGGCCTGCGCCGCCGCGCGCGCTGCCAAGCGCGCCGCTTCCGCCGCTGCTGCCTCCGCTTCGGCCTTGGCGATGGCCGCCAGGGCTAGTTTCTCGTCTTCCTGCTGCCGTAGCAGCCGATCTCGCCGCTCCGTCACGGTCCGCAGCAGGGCCACCGGCGTCTCCAGTTCCAGGAGCGTAATGACCCCCTCGATCTGCCTGAGTTTTTCAGGGATCGAGTTTTGCTGATCCGCCTTGGCGAGCCCTTCGCGAACCAATTGCTGGATGTCCAGATCCGGATCGTCGGGCCCGAAGAAGAACGGGATCAGGGCGATGAGACCGCCAATGATCGCCGCGAGAATCGCACCGCCGGCACCAAACATTGCTTCGGTTCGCGAGGGGGTTTTCATCTTCACCTGCCAATCACTGTCTCAAAGCACTTTTCGGGCGCGATCGCCCGGTGATCCTGGCATCTTCGTTTTCATGAAGCTACATGACTGCCATGCAGTGGACCATCCCCAACATCCTGACGCTTCTGCGGCTGATCGCGGCGCCCGGCGTGGCAGTGATGTTCCTCTACTTCGCCCGGCCCTGGGCGGACTGGTTCGCGATGCTGCTGTTCGTGACCGCCTCGGCCACCGACTATATCGACGGCTACCTCGCCCGCGCCTGGAAGCAGGAAAGCGCCTTCGGGGCGATGATGGACCCGATCGCCGACAAGGCCATGGTGGTGATCGCGCTTTTGGTCATCACCGGGTTCTCCGGCATGAACCCCTGGATCCTGCTGCCCGCCACCATGATCATCTTCCGCGAGATCTTCGTCTCCGGCATGCGCGAGTACCTCGGCGCCAGGATGGGGCACCTGAAAGTCACCAATCTGGCCAAATACAAGACCTTCGCGCAGATGGTCGCGCTGACGGTGCTCTTCGCCACCGGCATTTTCGAACATGAACTGATCGAGCGCACCGTCGGCATGGACGAAATGATCGTAATGCAGATCATGGCTGGCGAGTTGCCCGACACGGTGGGCTTGCGCTGGAACGCCTTCGCGGCGCAGTGGTCGTGGTGGGGCGGCACCGTACTGTTGTGGGTCGCGGCGATCCTGACCTTGTGGACCGGGCTCGACTACTACCTCAAATCGCGGCCCTATCTCTACCGGCAGGAGGCGGAATGATCGACGTGTTATACTTCGCCTGGGTGCGCGAGCGCATCGGCCTGCCGAAAGAGCGGGTTGAGACCGAGGCCGCGACGGTGGCCGATCTGGTCGAAGAGCTGGTTGCGCGCGAGGCCCGCTATGCCGCCGCCTTCGCCGACATCTCGGCGCTACGCGTGGCGCTCGATCAAGAGCTCGCCGAATTCGACGCACCGCTGGCCGGCGTGCGCGAGGTGGCGTTCTTCCCGCCGATGACCGGGGGCTGACATGGCGGTCCGGGTGCAGGCGGCGCCATTCGATCCGGGCACCGAGTTGGCGCGGTTCGCGGGCGACCGGACAGATGTGGGCGCCCAGGTCAGCTTCACCGGGCTGGTGCGCGACGACGGCGGGCTGCGGCACATGGAGATCGAGCACTATCCGGGCATGACCGAAAAGGCGATCGCCGCGATCGAGGCCGAGGCGGTGCGCCGCTGGGACCTGAAGGCCAGCCTGGTGATCCACCGCTACGGCCGACTGGCGCCGGGCGAGCGGATCATGATGGTCGCCACCGCCGCCGGCCACCGCGCCGACGCCTTCGCCGCAGCCGAGTTCCTGATGGACTACCTCAAATCCCGCGCCCCGTTCTGGAAGCGCGAGGTGACCGCGGACGGTGCCGCATGGGTCGCCGCCAAGGACGCGGACGAAGACGCGCTGAGCCGCTGGTAGCGCGGCCGCTGGTTCGGCCGCCTGGACACTGATCGGAACAACGATCCAACGAACCACTCTCGGCCGCGCTTGGCTGAACTGACCAACTCCCAGCAAATGGGAGCCGCGCCATCGACGACCCGCGGGGCGGCGATCCAACGTATGTTCAGGTGCGCTTTATGGCTGTAAATTCCGTAGGACCGCGCGCGATGCGATGGTGTCGACCAATCGCCGCCCCTCGGGGGCGGGTCGGCGATGGCGCGGCGGCGCTACGCGCCTTGACTCCGCGCCAGGTGGGTGACCGACGTCTGCACTACGCCCATCTCGGCCCGGAGGTCCCGACAGCCTCAATCCCGCTTGCGTTTCCATCCCACGCCCACCGTCAGGACAACATACTCGATACTCTCAGCAGCATGTCCTGACACCGCAAACGCACACCACACAGGTGAATTTGGGTGATCGCCAGCCATTGCTCCGGGGCTCCGCCCGTTCGCGGCTGAACGGTCCACCGGACCGTTTCCGGGACGCCGCTCACCCCTTCGTCGCGGGCGAGGATGGGCCGGACCGGCGTGCGCCGCGCGCCCACCGCCGGATCAAGTCCCCTGGCTCACCCGCTCGATATAGGCCCGCAGCTCCTCGGCCTCCTGGCGGGCGTCGCGCAGACCGTCCATGGCGGCGCGCAGCTCGGCCTCGGTCTGGGCTTGTTGGTTGGTCATCTCGGCCTCGCGCTGCTGGAAATAGGCGACCGTCTGATCGCGCTGTTCCTCGGCCTCGTGCAGCGCCTGGGCCATCTTGTCGAGTTCGCCCATCTCGGATTGCGACACCCGGGCGAAGCGGTGCACCAGCCAGTGCGCGAACCAGCCGAGGATGAAGGCCACGAACAGGATGATCGCGGTGACGGCTATGAACTCGGTTCTACTCATCGGCCCCTTCCGTTTCGGTCTCTGCATCGGCCTCGGCCCCCTCGGCGGGCGCCTCCGTCTCGGCATCCTCACCCTCGTCCGGCGCCGCCGCCTCGCCGCGCAGGCGCAGGGTGAACTCGATCCGCCGGTTCGCTTCACGCCCCTCTTCGGTGCCGTTATCGGCGATCGGCACCGCCTCACCATAACCCTGGGCGGTCAGGTTGCCGGTCAGCACGCGCCGCGCCTGCAGCGCCACCAGCACCGCCTGCGCACGCTCCTGCGACAGGTTGAGGTTCATCGATTCGCGCCCCTGGCTGTCGGTATGTCCGGCGATCTCCATCGGCACCGCAGTGCAATCCTGCATCACCTCGGCGATCCGGTCGACGGTTCCGCGCGCCTCGGGGGCGATCTCGGCCGATCCCGGCGCAAAGCTGATCTTGCGCGCGGTCAGGATCGCGCCGATCGCCGCGACGCATTCCTCCGGCGTCGGCAGACCGGCCACCGGGTCGAGCGCTTCTTTATAGGCCACGTCAATGGCGAAATTCTCGGCCCCGCCGAGCTGCGCCGACAGGATCCGCGAAATCTCTGCCCGGGCGTCCGAATTGCCGGTCGCGCCGCGGATTTCGAGGAAATCGGGCTGCACCACCACGCTGCCGTTGCCCAAGAGCGACAGCGCCTCGACCGCGGCGAAGACCCGCGTCGCCCAGCCCTGGGGCAGGCCCTCATCGAGTCGCATCGCGCCGCGCACCTCCGCGGTCCCGAACCGGGCGCGGGCAAAGCCCTCGACCGCGCTGCGCAGGCGGCCGTCCGTGATCCGCCCGCGCAGCTGCAACAACCCCTCTGGGCTGAGCGTGGCGACGAATTCCGGCGGCCCGGCGCTGTCTTCGCCGGTGCCCACGACCTGCACCGGCTCGGGCAGCACCGAATGCAGCGAAAACACGTCCGGCAACGCGGCCTCGAGCTCGCCCACCACCCGGTCGAACACCGCTTGGTCGGTTGTGTCGAGCGCCACCAGCGACACGTCCGCATCCGAGAAGGTCAGCGACCCGCCGCCCAGATCGGCCAAAGCCGCGATGCCCGCGGTCACCGCGTCGGGCCAGCGCGGGCTCGGCACGCCCAGGCCCAGCGTGCAGTCCGCCGTGCCGCGCAGCCCGGCCGCCGTCGCCGCCGTCAGGATCCGCGCGCGGCCGGCCTCGGTATGGGCCGAACAGGCGTCGAACCGCCCGCCGCCGGCATCGATCAGGAACCGCAGCGTGAACGGCGTGATCACCGGCCGCGGCGCCGAGATCTCTAGCGTCAGCGCCACGCCCGACGGCGCCGCCGCAGTCAGCGAGCGTTCCAGCTCGCGCTTCTGGTCGCCACTGTCGGTGATCGCGGTGATCTCGACCCGGTCGGCGGCCACCGATATCTTCGACCGCGGCAATTGCCCCAGGGCGTCCATCGCATAGCCCAAGGCTTCTGCCCAGCCCGCCGGCACCGGGTGCTCGGCAGCCTCGAGCAGGTCGGTGACCTCGGCCCCGCCCGAAAGCTCGGCGATGGACGAGACTACGGCGGCGCGGTCCATCGCCCCCGGCACCAGCCCGATCAGCGAGATGCCGGCATCGTTGCGCAGGATCTCGATCGAAAACCGCGGCGGCGCCACCGCCTCGCCCGGGTCGACCATCATCGCGTCGATCACCCGCGTGGCGTCGACGACCTGGCCGGCGAGGCTCAGCGCCCGGAAGCGGGTGGCCTCGTCCGGCGCGGTGCCGCGCAGCTCGACCTGCAGGCCGTTGACCGACACCGCGGCCCAGTCGTGCCCGTCGGTCTGCAACGCCCGCCGCACGCCCGTCAGCGACGTCTGCTCGATCGTGGCCACCGTCAACAGCGCCGCTGCGATCGACGCCAAAGCGGCGGCGACGAAGGCCAGGGCTGCGGGAAGATAGGCGGATAGGCGCATGAACTAGGGCGGGATCGTCCTGGCAGGGCGGCGTTTCGGGCGTGTTTAGGCGCTCCGGCGCCCGGCTGCAATCACGCCAACAGCGCAACGGCGAGAAACAGCACCGGGATCAGCCCGGCATCGCGGTTCGACCGAAAGAGCCGCATGCAGGTGTCGGGGTCGTCGATGTCGAGCCGTCGCATCTGCCAGACCATGTGCCAGCCGAACGCCCAAGGCCCGCCGAGCGCCAGGGTCAGAACCAGAAGGTTGGCTTGCGGAACCAGCGCAGCGATCACCGCCGCCGCCAGCAGCAGCACCGACACCGCCATGAAGAGGCGCAAGTAATGCGGGGTGTTTTCGGCAAAGAGCCGCGCGGTGGACTTCACCCCGATCAGCGCGTCGTCCTCCTTGTCCTGATGCGCATAGATCGTGTCGTAGAATAGCGTCCAGGCGATGCCGGCGCAATATAGCAGCACCGGGGCGAGGCTCAGCGATCCGGTCACCGCCGCCCAGGCCAGTAGCGCGCCCCAGTTGAACGCCAGCCCCAGAAACACCTGCGGCCACCAGGTGAAGCGCTTGGCGAAAGGGTAAAGGCACACCAGCGCCAGCGAGGCGATGCCCATCAGGATCGCAGTGCCGTTGAAGGTCAGAAGGATGCCGAAGGCCACCAACGCCTGCAGGCCCATCCAGGTCGCGGCGCTACGCAACGACACCTGGCCCGACGGGATCGGCCGCGAGGCGGTGCGCGCCACGCGCCCGTCGAAGTCGCGGTCGGTGATGTCGTTCCAGGTGCAGCCCGCCCCGCGCATCAGCCAGGCGCCGAGCGCGCAGCCGAGCCCGATCCAGGCTTCTTCGGCACCGAACCGCCCCTCGGCCAGGGCGGCCAAGAGCAGCCCCCACCAGCAGGGCAACAGCAACAGCCAGGTGCCGATCGGCCGGTCGGCCCGGCTCAGCCGCAGGTAGGGCCGGGCCCAGGCCGGCGCCAGCCGGTCGACCCAGTTGCCGCGCACGGCGTCGTGGACTTGGCCCTGGGTCTCGGGGCCGTCAGACTTGGGGCCCTGGGCGTCCCGGCCCTCGCGGTCGGTCCCTTCGGTCTCTGGCGCTTGGCGCATGGGCGGCGTATCGTCCTCGGGATGGCGGCGTCGAAAGTCAGGCTCTATGTAGATCACCCGCTCGGGCCGGGGCAATCCGTCCCGCTGTCGCGCGACCAAGCGCATTACCTTTTCGGCGTGATGCGGCTCGGCACCGGCGACCGGCTGGCGATCTTCAACGGCCGCGACGGCGAGTTTTCCGCCGAGGTCGTGCGGGCCGGCAAGCGCGACGGGCTGCTGAAGGCCGACGAGCGCACGCGCCCGCTGCAGCCGCCGCCGGACCTCTGGCTCCTGTTCGCGCCGATCAAGAAGGCGCGCACCGATTTCATTGTCGAAAAGGCCGCCGAGCTCGGCGCCGCCCGGATCCTGCCGGTGGCGACCGCCCACACCAATGCCGAGCGGATCCGTCGCGACCGGCTGCAGGCCCACGCCATTGAGGCCGCCGAGCAATGCGGCGGCACCTTTGTGCCAGAGGTGGCCGAGCTGCAGCGGCTCGACGCCTTGCTCGACGCCTGGCCGACCGGCCGCCGGCTGCTGTTCTGCGACGAGGCGCTGGCCGGCGCGCGCGAGACGCTCGACGGCGCCCCACCCGGACCCTGGGCCATCCTGATCGGCCCCGAGGGCGGCTTCAGCGACGCCGAACGCGCCCGCCTCACCGCACTGCCTTTTACCCACAAGATCAGCCTGGGGCCCCGGGTTCTGCGTGCCGACACCGCCGCCGTCGCCGCCCTGGCGCTGTGGCAGTCCACCTTGGGAGACTGGCCGTGACCGGGCCGATTGCCAGACAGGCGGCGACAAACCCCGGAGAGGCGGAATTCTGTTTCCGAAATGGCGGATTATGGCAACAAAGGGGCCTTTTCCCGCCATATATCGGCCCATTTCGCTGCGTAGCGATGAATCCCGTACCGGCGGCGCAAGCCGTCGTCCTGCTGGTAGCATTGGGTTCGAAAACATGAGCTTTGTCCGCCCCGAGGTGAAACAGAAGATCTGGCGCTGGCGCGAGGCGCTGTTCGGCGTCTTCATGGCCGGCTGCGGTATGATCTGGGCCGTCACCCAGCAGGGCGTGCTGGCCGCAGTCGGCACTTCGCTGGCCATTGTCGGCGCGCTGATCATCTTCGCCGGGATCCAGCGCACCCGCTTCCGGGTCGGCGCCGGCGGCCCGGGCGTGGTGCATGTCGACGAGCGCATGGTCACCTATTACGGTCCGCTCGATGGCGGATCGGTGTCGATCGACGCGCTCGCCAGCGTCGAGCTCGAACCGCGTTCGAAACCCGCCGAGTGGATCCTGACCGAGGCCGGCGGCCAGCCCTTGCACATCCCCACTAACGCCGAGAATGCCGAGCAGCTCTTTGACGTCTTCGCCGCGCTGCAGGGCATCAAGACCGAGAATATGCTGACCCAACTGCGCAGCAATCCCGCCGAACGGGTAAGCATCTGGCACAGCAGCCAACGCCAGCTGCATTGACTTCATCCTGAATTGCGCTCAGTTCTGCCGCTCGAACCGAGGCCGGCAGAACGAGGCGCGCGCCCATGTCCATCCCCCAATCCGGCGGCGGCCCGATCGAGCGGTATGCGCAGCTTGCGGAATATCTCGAAGCCGGCTGTAAGCCGCGCGAGGACTGGCGCATCGGCACAGAGCACGAGAAATTCGGCTACTGCCGCGACAGCCTGAAACCGCTACCCTATGACGGCCCGCGCTCGATCCGCGCGATGCTGGAAGGGCTGCGCCACCGCTTCGGCTGGGACCCGCTCTACGAAGGCGACGACATCATCGGCCTGGTCAAGGACGGCGCCAATATCAGCCTCGAACCCGGCGGCCAGCTGGAGCTCTCCGGCGCGCCGCTGGAGACGATCCACCAGACCTGCGACGAGGTGAACGAGCACCTGCGCGAGGTCAAGGAGATCGCCGATGGTATCGGTGCGGGCTTCATCGGCCTCGGCGCGGCGCCAGAGTGGACCCACGACGAGATGCCGCTGATGCCCAAGGGCCGCTACAAGCTGATGGACGGCTATATGCAGAAGGTCGGCGCGCTCGGCACCCAGATGATGCGCCGCACCTGCACGGTGCAGGTGAACCTCGACTTCGCCTCCGAGGCCGACATGGTGCAGAAGCTGCGCGTCGCCCTGGCGCTGCAGCCGGTGGCCACCGCGCTGTTTTCGAACTCGCCGTTCTTCGAGGGCCGGGTGAACGGCCACAAGTCCTGGCGCAGCCGGATCTGGCGTGATCTCGACCCCGACCGCACCGGCACGTTGCCGTTCGTGTTTCAGGACGGCTTTGGCTTCGAGGCTTGGGTCGACTACGCGCTCGACGTGCCGATGTATTTCGTCTACCGCGACGGGGTCTATATCGACGCGCTCGGCCAGTCGTTCCGCGACTTTTTGGCCGGTAAGCTGCCGGCGCTGCCCGGCGAGACGCCGCTGATGTCGGACTGGGCCGACCACCTGACCACATTGTTCCCCGAGGCGCGGATCAAGCGGTTCATCGAGATGCGCGGCGCCGATGGTGGCCCATGGCGGCGGCTCTGCGCCCTGCCGGCGCTGTGGGTCGGGCTGTGCTATGACCAGACCGCGCTCGACGCCGCCTGGGACCTGGTCAAGGGCTGGGACGCCGAGACCCGCGAGGCGCTACGCGTCGCCGCCTCGGTCGATGGGCTTGCCGCCGAGGCCGCCGGCATCAAGATGCTCGATCTGGCCCGAGAGGTGGTCGCCATCGCCAAGGACGGCCTGCGCGCCCGCGCCCGCCCGGGCCTTGGCGGCATGGTGCCCGACGAACGTCACTTCCTGCACGCGCTGGAGGAAAGCATCGAAAGCGGCCAGTCCCCGGCCGACGAACTGCTCGACCGCTACCGCGGCGACTGGCAGGGCGATCTCAGCCGGATCTACGCCGAGTATTCGTACTGAAGTGAGTTGCCGACGGATCGGATGGACTGGACGGAAGCAGTCTAGAGTTACCGTTGAACCCCTGCCCCGGGCACGGACTCAAGGGGCGCAGCCCCGCCGTGCCCATCGCCGCCCCGCCCCGGAGGGGTGGCGATTGGTCGACGTCAGCGCCACGCGTGATCTCCTACGGACTCGACACCCATAAAGCACTGCCGTTCAAACGTCGGTTCGCCACCCGGCGGGTCGACGATGGGCACGGCTCCGCAGAACATTCGTCACCGCTTGCACAGGACCAGATACCCTTCATCCCAAGACCATGGCCTAGGCGTGCTCAGGTCTTCTGCCCGATCCGCGACTCGGTGCCCTCGCGCAGGCGGCGGATGTTCTCACGATGCTTCCCGACGATCAGCAGGCCGAGAACAGCCACCAGAACCGCCCCGTGCCAGTGATAGAATACAAATGTGTAGACAGGGGCGAGTACAGCGGCCGCAAGCGCCGAGAGCGAGCTGAAGCGGAACAGCGCGGCCACCACCAGCCAGGTCGCGCCGGCCGCAGCACCCACCGGCAAGCTCAGCGCCAGCAGCGTGCCCATGAAGGTCGCAACGCCCTTGCCGCCCTTGAACCCCAGGAAGACCGAATAGAGGTGGCCGAGCATCGCGAACAGGCCGGCGATGCCGGCCGCGCCCTCGCCGACCAGCCAGCGCGCCAGCAGTACCGCCACCGCGCCCTTGCCCGCGTCGCCCAAAAGCGTCAGCAGCGCCGCCGCCTTGTTGCCGGTGCGCAACACGTTGGTCGCGCCGATATTGCCCGACCCGATCTGGCGCAGATCGCCCAGCCCGAAGATCCGCGCCATCAGGATGCCGAACGGCACCGAGCCCAAGAGATAGGCCAGGACCGCGGTGGCAAGGGTCGGGATCAAGTCCATCCGGGCTCCGTCGTCTGGCCGGAACTATCCGCGCCGACCCGCACGATGTCCAGCGCGCGGCGGCCGGCCGGGTCAGTCCCGGGCATAGACCTCTTGCCCCGCGACCCAAGTCTTCAGCACCCGGCCCTGCATCCGGGCGCCGTCGAACGGCGTGTTCTTGGACTTCGACTGCAGGGTGAAACGGTCCAGCACGAAGGGCGCGTCGAGGTCGAACAGCACAAGGTCCGCCGGCGCCCCCGGGGCCAGACGTCCGCCGGGCAGGCCCAGACGCCTCGCCGGGTTGAGCGACAGCGCGCGGAAGAGCTGCGGCAGCGTCAGCTGGCCCGCATGCACCAGGCGCAGCGCGGCGGGCAGCAGGGTTTCCAGGCCGACGGCGCCCGAGGCGGCCTCTTCGAATGGCCGGCGCTTGGATTCCTCGTCCTGCGGCGTGTGCATCGAGCCGATCACGTCGATCAGCCCCGAGGCCACCGCCTCGACCAGCGCCAGCCGGTCGGTTTCGCTGCGCAACGGCGGCTTGATCTTGAAAAAGGTGCGGTAGTCGCCGACGTCGAGCTCGTTCAGCGTCAGATGGTGGATGTTGGCGCCGGCGGTGACGTCGAGCCCGGCGGCCTTGGCGCGTTCGAGTGCCGGCAGCGCCGCGGCGCAGGACAGATTGTCGGCGTGGTAGCGCGCACCGGTCATCTCGACCAGGGCGAGGTCGCGGTCGAGGCCCAGGCGTTCGGCCATCGGCGGCACCGCAGGCAGACCGCGCAGCGAGGCGAACTTGCCCGAAGTCGCCGCCGCCCCCGCGCTGAGCCCGGGATCCTGGGGATGCGCCACCACCAACGCGCCGAGCGAGCGGGCATAGGTCAGCGCCCGAGCGAAAACGCGGGTATCGGCCACCACGCTGTCGCAGTCGGTGAAGGCCACGGCGCCGGCGTCGCGCAAAAAGCCGATCTCGACCATCTCGCGGCCCTGCCGGCCCTTGGTCAGCGCCGCCATCGGGCGGATCGCGACCGGGGCGTCCTGCGCCGCGCGGCGGGCGACGAATTCCAGCTGCTCGGGCGTGTCGATCGCCGGCGTGGTGTCGGGCCGGGTGACCATCGTTGTCACGCCGCCCGCTGCCGCCGCGCGCCCTGCCGAGCGGAAGCTCTCTTTGTGCCGCTCGCCGGGCTCGCAGACCTTGACGCCGAGATCGACGATCCCCGGCGCCAGAACCTTGTTGCTACAGCGCAGAATGTTTCGCGCGCGAAACATTTCCGCTTCGATTTCAGAAGGTTGCGTTAAGACTGCGTCAATCTTCCCTGCTGAAATCTTAACGGCGCCCGGCATTTCGGTCCCCGCCTCAGGGTCGATCAGCAGCGCCTCGGCGATCAGCAGGCTCATCCCGACCCCCTTTGCACGTCCCGCATCAGGCCATAGACCTTGCGCGCCTCGGGGATCAATTCGAAACCGACCGACAGGCGCTCTTCGCCGGAGCGGCCGAAGTTGCGGGTGCGGTGGGCGAACCAGATCGTGCCGGGATCGGCGCCGTCGAAGTCGAGCACGGTGTCGCCGGCGATGGCGTAGTCGCTGAGCCGCCGGTCGCCCCAGGGCGGCCGCGTGGCGATGACCGCGCGGCGGTCGGTCAGCGCATAGCGGGTGTGGCGGCGCAGATAGGCGTCCCAGACCTGAACGCCGACCGCCTGGTAGAGCCCGAGCCCCAGAAAGATCAGCCCGAACGGCCAGACCGGCACCGGCACAGGCCGGGTCATGGCGATCCAGGCCACCCCGAAGCCGGCGAAGAACACCGCCTGGAACGCCTGCACCGGGCTTTTGATCCGGAACCGCAGCGTCGGGGCGGGGCGGCCCTGCCACAGAACGGTCTCGCCGTCGCGCAGGACGCCGGACCAGTCGGCCTGGGGCGTCATCCGGCCTTCCTTTGCACGTCGCGGAACAGCTTGTAGACCGCCTCGCCGTCGACCAGCCGCTCGAACCCGATCGGCACCCGGGTCGAGCCGTTCTTGGTGCGGCGGTAGGTGTGGGCGAAGTAGATCGACGGCTTCTCGCCGTCCTGGAAGTCGAGCGGGGTCTTGGCGTCGATGGGATAGCTCTTCAGCTTGCGGCCCTGCAGCGGCAGGTCGGTGGCGATGAAGGCGCGGCGGTCGGTCAGCGTGTACCAGGTGTGGCGCCGGCGCCAGGCGGACCAGTAGGGCGGGCCGAAGGCGACGCCGAGCCCGACGAAGAAGTGGATCAGGCCGAACATCCAGAACCCGCCGCCGGCTTGCGACGCCATGATCATCCAAAACAGTGCGAAACCGGCGAAGGCGAGGCCGAAGAGCAGGCTTGCGGTATGCGCCACGCGCCAGACCACGCGGGTGCCGGGGCGGCCCTGCCACAGGATCGACTCGCCGTCGTCGAGGATGCCTTCCCACCCCGCAGGTACGGTCATCTCGCGGCCCCCCTCCGGCTATCCCGCCACCCAGACCATAACACCGACCAACGCGAACATCACCAGAAGCGCCACCATTGCGACGCGGCCGGACATCTTTGGATCCTTGGGCTCTTGCATCGGGCCTCAATAGGGTTGCGAGCGGAAGTAGAACACCAGCGCCAAGAGCGCGACGGCGCCGAGCAGGATGCCGAGAAGGACGATCAGCGAGGTGCCGCGCGGCGGCGGGCCGGGGGCCGGGGCGGCGCCAGGCGTCATCTCGGGTGCTTCGTCACCCGGCACCGGCATGGGCGCGCGTGGGCGTTCGGCCTCGGCCATGCGGTAGGTGCCGAGCGGGCGCAGCGGCGGTGTCGGAGTCAGCGTCTGCGCGGTACCCTGGAACGCGGCGCTGAGCACCACGACGATATGCCCGGTTTCGGCCTCGAGCGCGGCGCGGTCCGGGTCGATGTCGGGCGCCGCGATGCCGAGCCCGTCGATCAGGTAGCCGGGCAGCCCGACGCCCTTCAGATCGGCGGCGGCGAAAAGCTCGACCTGGGAGGGGTCGAGCGCGGTGGCGCCGAGCGCCTGGCGCAACGGCCAGTCGGCGGCGTCGCCCTCGGGCGGCGCCTTGTAGGCCGCCGCCGCGGCCGGCTCGAGGTCCAGCGCGTAGACTCGCACCACCTCGCGTTCGCCGGCGGGGACCTCGGTGGGGTCTGTCATGGCCCCTCCGGCAGGCCGGCGGCGCGTTGCAGGCGGCGCTGCGTGGCGGTGGCGTCGGCCTGGTATTTGATCAGGTGCTTGGCGCCGCCGGTCGTCACCACCTGGACCACGCCGAAGAACCGGTTGACCTTGGCGATCTCGGTGAGTTTCGCGATGCGCTCCTGAGGGCCCATCAGCCGGCGGTCGGTGAGGTCCCAGCGGACCGCGAGTTCCTCGGACGCCATGTACCAGCCGCGCAGCACGATCGCCGCCAGCCCGCCGATCGCGCCGGTCCAGACATGCGGGTTGCCGACGGCCCAGAGCACGGCCATGCCGACGGCCATGGCGATGGCGGCGAGCCAGGCGTTGTCGCGCAGATAGGCGCCGCGGTCGGGGCGAAAGCTTTCGAAGATCGCCTCGCCGTCCTGCAGCGGCGCTGAGGGGGTCAGGTGTGCGCCGTCAGGCATAGACGCCCTCCGGCCTGGCCTTGAGATTGCGCGCCAGAAGGTCCATCGCCGCCATACGCACGGCGACCCCCATCTCGACCTGGTCCTGGATCACCGAGCGGTTGATGTCGTCGGCGATAGTGCCGTCGATCTCGACCCCGCGGTTCATCGGCCCGGGATGCATGACGATGGCGTCGGGTTTGGCGTGGCCGAGCGCCTCGGCGTCGAGCCCGAAGCGGTGGTAGTATTCGCGTTCGCTGGGGATGAAGCCGCCATCCATACGCTCCTTTTGCAGCCGCAGCATCATCACCACGTCGGCGTCTGCGAGGCCCTGGCCCATGTCGTCATAGACCTCGACGCCCCACTCGGCGGCGCCGGCCGGGATCAGCGTCGGCGGGCCGATCAGGCGCAGGCGGCTTTCCATCTTGCCCAGCAGCAGGATGTTCGACCGCGCCACGCGGGAATGCGCGATGTCGCCGCAGATCGCCACGGTCAGCCGGTGCAGCCGGCCCTTGGCGCGGCGGATCGTCAGCGCGTCGAGAAGCGCCTGGGTGGGGTGCTCGTGGCGCCCGTCGCCGGCGTTCAGCACCGCGCAATTCACCTTTTCCGCCAGAAGGTTGACCGCGCCCGACATCGGGTGGCGCACGACCAGCAGGTCGGGATGCATGGCGTTCAGCGTCAGTGCGGTGTCGATCAGCGTCTCGCCCTTTTTCAGCGAGGTATGCTGCATCGCCATGTTCATCACGTCGGCGCCGAGGCGCTTGCCGGCGATCTCGAACGACGCCTGGGTGCGGGTCGAGGCCTCGAAGAACATGTTGATCTGGGTGAGACCGGCTAGCGTGTCGGCGTGCTTTATCTGGCGGCGGTTCAGGTCGACATATTGGTCGGCGAGGTCGAGAATCGCGGTGATGTCCTGGGGGGCCAGGTCCTCGATGCCCAGAAGATGCCTGTGGCGGAAACTCATTGCGCCTCGGTGCCGGTTGCGCGCCTTATAGGCGGCGCGGCACCGGGCGGCAAGGCGCCGACTTTGCCGCTGGACGGCGCGGCGTCGGTCTGCTGAATGCCGCTGTGGAGAGTGCGAATGAACATCATTTTCGACGTCGACGGCACACTGGTGCAAAGCTACCGGCTGGATACCGCGTGCTTCATCGCCGCGGTGCGCGACGTCTTGGGCGAGGTCCGCGTGCGCCCCGATTGGAACGACTATGTCCATGTCACCGACGCGGGCATCTTGCGCGAGATTTGCGCCGATAACAGCTTGCCACAGGGCAGCGCAGTCGAGGTGCGGACCTGTTTCGCGGAACATGTTACGGCGCATCTTTCGGCGCATCCGGAGGACTGCCAAGAGCTTCCCGGTGCTGGTGCCATGCTGGGGCGCCTTGCCGCGCAGGCCGGGGTCGGGATCGGCTTCGCGACCGGCGGCTGGGCGGTGACCGCCGCGGCTAAGCTGGCGCATGCCGGCATCGCATTCGACCGGGCGGCGCTTTTTAGTTCCGACATTGCGCACGAGCGGATCGAGATCATGCGGGCCTGTCTCGCCGGCATCGGCGGCCCAGGTCCGGTGGTTTATGTCGGCGACGGCGAGTGGGACATGGCGGCGACCGGGGCGTTGGGTTGGCAGTTCATCGGTATCGGTCCGCGAGTTCGCGGCAAGTGCGAACGTTGGATTGCCGATTTCCACGGCCCCGCCTTCGGCGGCCATCTTTCCGACTTGTCGGGCGGCGCGCTGTCTCTGTGACACGCCGGCGGGAGCGGGTAGATTGAAGGCGATGGATTCGCCGATCGGATATCACGAGGCCAAGGCGCTGCTGGAATGGCAGGTCGAATTGGGCGTCGACGAGGCGATCGGCGAGACGCCGATCAATCGCTATGAGCTGGACGCCGCGCCGCCGAAACCCAAACCCGCGCCTGCGCCCGAGCCGGAGACAACGCCGGTGGCAGCCCATGACCCGGTCGCGGCCGCGAAATCCGCCGCCGCCGCGGCCACCAACCTCGACGCCCTGCAAGGCGCCCTTGCTGCTTACGAATTCTGCGACCTCAAGCGCGGCGCGCGCAGTCTCGTTTTCGCCGACGGCAACCCAGCGGCGCGGGTCATGGTGATCGGCGAGGCTCCTGGCCGCGACGAGGACCTGCAGGGCAAGCCCTTCGTCGGCCGGGCCGGCCAGCTACTGGACCGGATGCTCGACTGCATCGGCCTCGCCCGCACCACGCCGGGCGCAGAACATGCCGTCTACATCACCAATATCCTGCCCTGGCGCCCGCCGCAGAACCGCGACCCGAAGCCGGAAGAGATCGCGATGATGCTGCCTTTCGTGCAACGCCATGTGGAGCTTGCCGCGCCGGATGTGCTGGTCTTGATGGGCAATGTCTCGTGCCTGGCGATGCTGGGCCGCAAGGGCATCACCCGGCTGCGCGGCAATTGGCAGGACGTGCTCGGTCGCCCGGCTTTGCCGATGTTCCACCCCGCCTATCTGCTGCGCAACCCGCACGCGAAACGCGAGGCGTGGCACGACCTGCTGATGCTGCAAGCGCGATTGCGGGGCCTTTGACCCATGCGCATCCTCGCCTTTTCCGACCTGCACCATTCCCGCCGCCGCGCCGAGGCGCTTGTGGCGGCCAGCGCGGAGGCCGATTTGGTCATCGGCGCCGGCGATTTCTGCAACATGCGGCAAGATCTGATCGGCGCGATGAACCTCCTCGGCGGCATCGCCAAGCCCTTCGTTGTGGTGCCCGGCAACGCCGAAAGCCATGAGGAATTACGGGACGCCGCTCATGAAGGCACCCAGGTCCTGCACGGAACAGGCACCACGGTCGACGGCGTGAAATTGTTCGGCCTCGGCTACGGCGTGCCCACCACACCGTTCGGCGCCTGGTCCTGCGATTTGAGCGAACGCGAGGCCACCGCCCTGCTATCGCAATGCGCAGAGGCCGACATCCTGATCACGCATTCCCCGCCCAAGGGCGTCGCCGACGTCACCTCGGGCGGGATGTCGGTGGGGTCCACCGCCGTGCGCGACGCCATCGAGCGCCTGCAGCCGCAGCTCGCACTCTGCGGACATATCCACGACAGCTGGGGCCGCGAGGGCACGATTGGGCGCACGTGCGTGGTCAATCTCGGCCCCACCGAAAACTGGTTCGAGGTGACCCCGTGATCCCGGTCGATCCGCTGATCCTGCTGGCCTTCGTCCCGGCCTCGCTGGCGCTGAACCTCACGCCCGGCGCCGACATGATGTTCTGCCTCGGTCAGGGTCTGCGCGCCGGGCCGCGCGCCGCCTGGGCCGCGAGTGCGGGGATCTCAGCCGGCGCGATGGTGCACGTCACGGTCGCCGGGCTTGGGCTCGGCGCCGCCGTTGCCGCCGCGCCCTGGGCCCTCGACGCGATCCGCTGGGCCGGCGTGGCCTACCTGTTGTGGCTGGCGGTGCAGACCCTGCGTGCCGGGCCTGTGGGTGCCGGCCAAGCGGGCGGCCCGCGGGCGTTTCGCGAGGCGCTGGTCGTCAACCTCACCAACCCCAAGGTCATCCTGTTCGTGCTGGCCTTCATCCCGCAATTCGTCGACCCCACGCGCGGCCCGGTCCTGGCGCAGTTCCTGATCTACGGCGCGGTGCTGGCGCTCGGCGGCTTCGTCATAAACGGCACGGTCGGCGTCTTCGCCGGCGGGCTGGGGCGGCAAATCGCCCGCTCGCCGCGGTTTTCGCGCGCGATTAGCTATGTCAGCGCCGGGGTCTTCGCCGCTCTGGCGCTGAGACTGGCGGTGATGGAGCGCACATGAGCCGGATCGACGAAACCAAGGACTTCATCCCGGTCCGGATCGCCGTTCTGACGGTGTCGGACACCCGCGATCTGGACGACGACAAATCCGGCCGGACCCTGGTGGACCGGATCGAGGCCGCCGGGCACCGGCTGGCCGACCGCAAGATCCTGCCCGACGAGCGCGCCGAGATCGCCGCGCAGTTGCGCGCCTGGTGCGCCGACCCCGAAATCGACGTGGTGATCTCGACCGGCGGCACCGGGCTGACCGGGCGCGACGTCACCGTCGAGGCGCATCGCGACGTCTACGAGAAGGAGATCGACGCCTTCGGCACGGTCTTCACCATGGTCAGCATGCAGAAGATCGGCACCAGCGCGGTGCAGTCGCGGGCCACCGGCGGCGTTGCGGGCGGCACCTATCTGTTCGCCCTGCCGGGCTCGCCCGGGGCCTGCAAGGACGCTTGGGACGAGATTTTGCGCTGGCAATTCGACTATCGTCACCGGCCTTGCAACTTTGTCGAGATTTTTCCGCGATTGGACGAGCATCGGCGACGGAAGTAGGCGGCGCGCGCGTATCAGGCAGACGTGACATCCGCGTGGCTTGGACCGGATCGCCGTCGGCGCTATGTTATGCGCCGAGCCACGCCTTAACGTAAAGGCCCGCCAAACATGCGCTTTCTGCGCCGTAGCCTTGTCGGATTGTTCCTGCTGTCGCTGACGGTGGGCCTGTTGACCTATGCCGGGCAGACGGTCTATGGCGCGCTGCAGGAACGCTGGGCGCAGGAAGACCGCCCGCGGCCGGCGCGCGAGCGGGTGTTCGCGGTCAACGTGGTGCCGTTCGAGCCCGGCGCAGTGACCCCGGTGATGACCAGCTTCGGCGAGGTGCGCAGCCGCCGCACGCTGGAGGTGCGCGCGCAGGCCTCGGGCACGGTGGTCGAACTGGCCGAGGGCTTCGAGGACGGCGGACGGGTGGCGGCGGGCGATCTGCTCTTGCGGGTCGATCCTTTGGACGCGCAGGCGGCGCTCGATGTGGCGCGCACCGATCTGACCGAGGCCGAACGCGAGCTGCGCGAGGCGCGCCGGGCGCTGGAGCTGGCGCAGGACGACGTCGGCTCGGCGCAAGAGCAACTGGCGCTGCGCACCCGGGCGCTGGTGCGCCAGCAAAGCCTGCAGGACCGCGGCGTCGGCTCTGCCGCGGCGGTCGAAACCGCCGAGCTGGCCGAGGCGAGCGCGCGGCAGGCCGAGCTGAATCGCCGTCAGGCGCTGGCCCAGGCCGAGGCCGCCGTCGACCAGGCGCTGACCGCGGGCGAACGCCGCAAGATTGCGCTGGCCGAGGCGGAGCGCGATCTGGCCGAAACCGAAGTCACCGCCGAATTCGCCGGCACGCTCAGCGACGTGTCGGTGGTCGAGGGCGGGCTGGTGCAGGCCAACGAGCGGGTGGCGCGGATCGTCGATGCCGCGATGCTGGAGGTCGCGTTCCGGGTCTCGACCGGCGAATATGCCCGGCTGCTGGGCGACGGCGGCGGGCTGCTGCCGGCCGAGGTCGACGTAACGCTGGACGTGCTGGGCGTCGATCTGGCGGCCAAGGGCACCATCAGCCGCGAAAGCGCCGATGTGGGCGAGGGACAGACCGGACGGCTGATCTTCGCCCGGCTCGACGGCGCCAAGGGCTTTCGGCCCGGCGATTTTGTGACCGTGCGCATCGCAGAACCGGAAATGCGCTTCGTGATGGTGCTGCCGGCCGCAGCCGTCGACGCCGCCGGCACCGTGCTGGTGGTGGGCGAAGAGGACCGGTTGGAGGTGGCCGAGGTCGCGCTGCTGCGGCGCCAGGGCGACGACGTGATCGTGCGCGCCCGCGGCCTGCGCGGCCGCCTGGTCGTGGCCGAACGCACGCCGCTTCTGGGCGCCGGCATCAAGGTGCGGCCGATCCTGCCCGGTGCCGGCGGCGTGCCCGAGGCGCCGGCCGAGCCCGAGATGGTGGAGCTGAGCGACGAACGCCGCGCCAGGCTGGTGGCTTTCATCGAGGGCAACGCGTTCATGCCGAAAGAGGCCAAGGAGCGCGTGCTGGGGCAACTCGGCCAGCCCAGGGTGCCGGCCAAGATGGTCGCCCGGATCGAAGCGCGGATGGGCGGGTGAGGCCGATGCCTCGACAGCGCCACATCGGCAATCCCGCGGGACCAAGACTTTTCGAAAAGTCTTGGCAAAATTCTTCCAAGAATTTTGGCCCCGCCCAGGCGCGGGGCCGGTCCGATGGCTGAGCGGTTCCCCCGGGTCGGCGGGATCCTGAGCTACTTCACCCGCCACCGCACCGCCGCCAACCTGCTGTTGGTGATCCTGATCGCCGCCGGCATCGCCGCCTTCCCGCGGATGCGGGCGCAGTTCTTTCCCGATGTGATCATCGAGAACGTGACCGTCTCGGTGGCCTGGGACGGCGCCGGAGCCGAGGACGTCGACAACGGCATCGTTCAGGTGCTGGAGCCGGTGCTGCTGGCCGTCGAGGGGGTGGAAAGCTCTGAGGCGAGCTCGCGCGAGGGCTCGGCCCGGGTGACGCTCGATTTCGAGCCGGGCTGGGACATGGCCCGCGCCGCCGACGACGTGCAGGCCGCGGTCGACACCGTCACCGACCTGCCGCAGGACGCCGAGGATCCCACCGTGCGCCGCGGCGCCTGGCGCGACCGGGTCACCGATGTGGTGATCACCGGGCCGGTCGGCGTCGACCAGCTGGGCCGGTTCGCCGACGAGCTTGTTACCCGGCTCTTCGCCGCCGGCGTCACCCGCACCACGATCCGCGGCGTTGCCGCGCCGGAAACCGTGGTCGAGGTGCCGACCCTGGCGCTCATCCGCCACGACATCTCGATGCGCGAGATCGCCGACGCCATCGCCGGCGAGGCCGAGGCCAGCCCCGCCGGCGACGTCACCGGCGCCAATGCCCGGGTCCGCACCGGCACCTCCAAAACCCAGGCCGACCAGATCGCCGGCATCGTTCTGCGCTCGAACCCCGATGGGTCGAAGCTGACCATCGGCGACGTCGCCCAGGTCTTCGTCAGCGGCGTCGACCGCGAGCGCGCCTATTTCGTGGGCGAGGACCCGGCGATCTCGATCCGCGTCGACCGCTCGGACCGGGGCGATGCGATCGAGATCCAGCGCCAGGTCGAAGACGTCGCCGAAACGCTTGAACTGACCCTGCCCGAGGGCGTCCGGATCGACCTGATCCGCACCCGGGCCGAGGCGATCACCGGGCGGCTCAACATCCTGTTGGACAACGGGCTGGTGGGCCTCGCCCTGGTCGTCACGCTGTTGTTTTTGTTCCTCAACGCCCGCACCGCGTTCTGGGTCGCCGCCGGCATCCCCGTGGCGATGACCGCCGCCATCGCGATGATGTATCTGTTCGGGCTGACCTTAAACATGATTTCGCTGTTTGCGCTGATCATCACGCTCGGGATCGTGGTCGACGACGCCATCGTCGTGGGCGAGCATGCCGATCACCGCGCCCGGCGCAAGGCGGAGGACCCGTTCCAGGCCGCCGAGACCGCCGCGCGGCGCATGTTTCCGCCGGTGTTCTCGGCCACGCTGACCACGATCATCGCGTTCTTCGGCCTGGTCGCGATCGGCGGCCGGTTCGGCGATCTGATCGCCGACATCCCGTTCACCGTGATCGTGGTGCTGGCCGCCTCGCTGATCGAATGCTTCCTGATCCTGCCGCACCACATGGCGCATTCGATCGCCCATTCCGCGAAGGAGCACTGGTACGACTGGCCGAGCCGGGTCGTGAATGCCGGCTTCCGCTGGGTCCGCGAGCATCTTTTCCGCCGCATGATCCGCCTTGTCGTCTGGGCCCGCTATCCGGTCTTCGCCGCCGCCGTGGTGCTGCTGGCGGGTCAGGTGTCGTTGTTCATCAAAGGCGATCTGCAGTGGCGGTTCTTCAACGCGCCGGAACGCGGCTCGGTCTCGGGCAACTTCGCCATGGCGCCGGGGGCCACGCGCGAGGATACGCTGGCGATGATGCGCGAGATGCAGCGCGCGGCCGAGGCGGTGGCCAAGCGCTATGCGGACGAACACGAGGTGCAGATTCTCGACTACGTGGTGGCCGAGATCGGCGGCAACACCGGCCGAGGCTTGAGCGGGGTCGAGACCAAGGAGACCTTCCAACTTGGTTCGCTCGCGGTCGAGCTGATCGATGCCGACCTGCGGCCCGGCTATTCCTCGCGCCGCTTCGTCAGCGAGCTGCAGGACGAGGTGAACCGCCACCCGATGGCCGAGACCATCAGCTTCCGCCGCTGGGGGTCGGGGCCGGGGGGCGACGCGCTCGACGTGCAGCTTTACGGCGCCGAGGCCGAGACGCTGAAGGCCGCCGCCGAAGAGCTGAAGACCACGATGTCGCAGTTCCCCGAGGTTTCGGCGCTGGAGGACAGCCTGGCCTATGACAAGGAAGAGCTGATCCTCGATCTGACCCCGCAGGGCGCGGCTCTCGGCTTTACCATCGACGGTCTCGGGCGGGTGCTGCGCGACCGGCTGAACGGGATCGAGGCTGCGACCTACCCCGAGGGTCCGCGCACCGCTTCGATCCGGGTCGAGCTGCCCGTGGGCGAGCTGACCGCCGATTTCCTCGACCGCACGCGGATGCGCACCGAGGCCGGGCAATATGTGGCGCTCGCCGACATCGTCACAGTGGAAAGCCGCAGCGGGTTCTCGACGGTGCGGCGCGAGAACGGGCTGCGGCTGGTCTCGGTCAACGGAGACATCAGCGAGGACGACCCCGAACGCGCAAATCTGATCTCGGAAGAGCTGAAAACCCGGATCCTGCCCGATCTGGAGGCCAAATACGGCATCGCGACCCAGCTCTCGGGGCTGGCCGAGCAGGAATCGGAGTTCCTCAACGACGCCCGCACCGGGTTCATCCTGTGCCTTCTGGGGATTTATCTGTGCCTTGCTTGGATCTTCTCCAGCTGGACCCGGCCGGTGGTGGTGATGGCGGTGATCCCGTTCGGCCTGGTCGGCGCGTTCTACGGCCATCTGCAATGGGATGTGCCGCTGTCGATGTTCTCGGTGGTCGGTCTGATCGGCATGACCGGGATCATCATCAACGATTCGATCGTGCTGGTGACCACGGTGGACGAATACGCCGAAGAGCGCGGGCTGATCCCGGCGATCGTCGACGGCGCCTGCGACCGGTTCCGGGCGGTGCTGCTGACCACGCTGACCACGGTTTTGGGCCTAGCGCCCTTGCTTTACGAGCAATCCCAGCAGGCGCAGTTTCTCAAACCCACGGTGATCACGCTGGTCTACGGCCTGGGCTTCGGCATGGTGCTGGTTTTGGTGGTGGTGCCGGCGGTCATGGCGATGCAGCAAGACCTACGGCGGCAATGGGCGGCGCTCGGCCGCGCATTGCCGCCGTAGGTCTTGCTGCATCGCCATGACCGCCGGCACCACCACCAAAACCAGCACCATGCCGAAGCCCAGGCCGTAGACCAGCGTGATCACCGTGGGTTTGAGA
>JASJCA010000055.1 GCA_030066215.1 Rhodobacter sp.
GCCGCCCTCGTCCTCGCCGCCCTGCCCGCCAGCGCCCAGGACACCGAGCTTTCGACCCGCATCGCCCAGGATGGCCTCGCCGCAACCGAGGCGCATCTCGCCGGCCTGACCGCGCCGAGGGCGAAGTGGTCGCCGGGTTCGGGCGCGGCCAGGCCGGCGAGATGCGCCTCGGTTGCGGCGAGGCCATCCTGGGCGATGCGGGTCGAAAGCTCGGTGTCCTGGGCGCTGGCGGGCAGGGCGGCGAGGACGAGGGCGGCAATGGCATGTCTCAACATGGGCGCCAGCCTAGCGCACCGCGGCACAATGCCAAAGCAAAAGGCCGCGGGGGCGGGAGCGGTCGGGCGGTGCTTGGTGTGGTGGGGATGTGGACCCGGGCACGGAATCAAGGGGCGCAGCCCCGCCGTGCCCATCGCCAACCCGCCCCGGAGGGGTGGCGATTGGTCGAGACTTGCGCATAGCTCGAAGTCCTACGGACTCGACGACCATAAAGCACACCCGTTCAGAGGTTGGATCGCCACCCCGCGGGTAGGCGACAGGCACGGCTCCTCGCGACGGCTCAGGCGTTATCTTCCGCCCAAATTCGCGACACGCGGCCCATCGACAAGCAAACCCCCGCCCCCAGTCCGGCGTGCAGATAACGAACCGCCGCCGGTCAGGCGAGGCTGGAGTCGATGCCCTTGCAGGCCTCGACCAGGCCCTTCACCGCCTTGATCGAGTTGTCGAACATCGCCTGCTCGTCCTTGTTCAGCTTGATGTCGACGATGCGCTCGATGCCGCCGGCGCCGATGATCGTCGGCACGCCGACATACATGCCCTTCAGGCCCAGCACGCCGTCGCAATAGGCGGCACAGGGCAGCAGGCGCTTTTGGTCCTTCAGATAGGCCTCGGCCATCTCGATGGCGCTGGTGGCGGGGGCGTAGAACGCACTGCCGGTCTTCAGAAGGCCGACGATCTCGGCGCCGCCGTCGCGGGTGCGCTGGATGATCGCGTCGAGCCTTTCCTGGGTGGTCCAGCCCATCGCGACGAGGTCGGGCAGCGGGATGCCAGCGACGGTGGAATAGCGCGCCAGCGGCACCATAGTGTCGCCGTGGCCGCCGAGCACGAAGGCGGTGACATCGCGCATCGAGACCTCGAATTCCAGGCTCAGGAAGTGCCGGAAGCGCGCGCTGTCCAGCACGCCGGCCATGCCACAGACCATGTTGTGCGGCAGCCCGGAAAACTCGCGCAGGGCCCAGACCATGGCGTCGAGCGGGTTGGTGATGCAGATCACGAAGGCGTTCGGCGCATGGGCCGCGATGCCCTCGCCCACGGCCTTCATGACCTTCAGGTTGATGCCTAACAGATCGTCGCGGCTCATGCCCGGCTTGCGCGGTACGCCAGCGGTGACGATGCAGACGTCGGCACCGGCGATGTCGGCGTAGTCCTGGGTGCCGCTGAGCGCGGCGTCGAAGCCTTCCGAGGGTCCGGATTCGGCGATGTCGAGCGCCTTGCCTTCGGGCGTGCCTTCGGCGATGTCGAACAGGACGACGTCGCCCAGCTCCTTCATCGCGGCGAGATGCGCAAGCGTGCCGCCGATCTGTCCCGCGCCGATCAGGGCGATTTTCGGTCTGGCCATGGGTGATGTCTCCGGTCCGGTTGGTTTGCCGCGATGGGTAGTGCGAAGGGGCTGGGCGTGCAAGGCTGGGGCGCTGCGGCATTTTCGGTATGCCGTGGAATACCGTTGCCCGCAGACCGGGCTAAAGGGTTATGATCGGGCGAGTCTTCGCGGGATCGGCCGATGGAACTGAACCTGGTCTTTTTCGCCCTGGCGATCCCCGCGGTGATCTTCGCCGGGATCTCCAAGGGCGGCTTCGGGTCCGGCGCGGCCTTTGCGGCGACGCCGCTTCTGGCGCTGATTCTGGAACCCGGGCCGGCGATCGGGGTGATGCTGCCCTTGCTGATGCTGATGGATGTCAGTGCGCTGAGGCCCTATTGGCGGCAATGGGACCCGCGCGCGGCCTGGGTGCTGATCCTGGGCGGGGTGCCGGGCGTGGCGTTCGGCGCGCTGCTTTATGGCATCGCCGATCCGGACGTGTTCCGGCTTTTGATCGGGGTCATCGCCCTGGGCTTTGTCAGCTTCCAGATTGGGCGTGGGCGCGGCTGGATCCGACCGGCGGCGCGGCCGATCTCGGACAAGGCGGGGTTGGGGCTGGGCGTCATCGGCGGCTTCACCAGCTTCATCAGCCATGCCGGCGGGCCGCTAGCGGCAATCTACCTGCTATCGAAGCCGATCGACAAACGCACCTACCAGGCAACGACCGTGATCGTGTTTTGGGCGATCAATGTGGTGAAGTTCGTGCCGTATCTGGCCTTGGGCATCTTCGACCGGCAAACCCTGATCGCCGATCTCTACCTGGCGCCTTTCGCCTTCCTTGGTGTCTATTTGGGCGTCTGGTTCCACCGCATCGTGCCCGAGCGGCTGTTTTTCCGGCTGGTCTATATCTTCCTGACCGTAACTGGGGCCAAGCTGATCTTCGATGCGCTAGGCTAGGTCACTGTCCCGGGTCTAACATCGGGTGCCTCGGCCCCTGGCCTTGCGACCCGCGCGCAGCGACGCGACGCGGCGCCCGATCGGCTCTGTCGGGGAGAGCTCGATTTTGCGTCCGGCCCCGTGCGGGATCGCGGCTGTCGGGACCTGCGAGCAAGCGCAGGCCGCGGCAGCGGCGGCTTGGCCCGCCGGAACCGGAAGTCCGGTCACAGAGCCATGCCGGTCGGCGTCAGCTCTTCTTCGGTGTTTTCGAAGGCCTGCCCAGAGGCAACCAGGCAGGTCAGGCCCTGCGGCGAAGTCACCGTGATGGTCCAGGTGCCGGTTTCGAGCGAGGCGAAGACCTCGATCACCGAGTTGTTGGCGCCAAGGCCAATCGACTGGCGGGTCTCGCCGTAGCCCGAGGCCAGACGTTCCACCACGCGGGCGCGGTCGGCGCAGTTGCGGGATTGCTGGGCGAATGCGTGCTGGGTTGCCAGGATCATCGCGCCGACGCCCAGAGAGAGTGCAAGAAACTGCCGTTTCATCAGGTCTTTCCTTCAACTCTGTGGGCGGGTCCCGACCGGGCCATCCGGGGTACCGGCGGGCGGGCGCTGCCCTTCTTCATCTCCTCGCCGGACTGTCTTTTGCCTTGCTTCTCAGGCGGCCATCCGAGCGGCTCTCCCCTCGTCCGACGATGCCCCAACACTGCCGTTCAGAATTGGAGATTTGGTTAATCCGGCGCTCGGAGCGGTTTCCAAAGAGTTACCCCGTTGAAAGTAATATATTATTTCTGTGCGGCAATGTTCCGCTTGCAGTTCCTCCGGGCGCTGTGATGGTGTCCGCGCCATCGGAGAAAATGGTGAGAATCATGGATCACGCGACACGCCCCTACCGGTCGGTTCTGTACATTCCGGGTTCGAAGGAGCGGGCCTTGGAGAAAGCGAAAGATCTGCCCGTCGACGCGATCATCTTCGATCTCGAAGACGCCGTCGCAGCCGACGAAAAGGCCAACGCGAGGGCAATGCTGGCGGAAACGCTGCAGGCGGGCGGCTATGGCGGGCGGGCGAAGATCGTGCGGATCAACGGGCTCGACACCGAATGGGGGGCAGAGGACGCGCGGGCGATGGCCGATGTGGGCGCGGACGCGATCCTTTTGCCGAAGGTGGACAACGCGCTCGACATCAAGCCGCTGACCGATCTGCTGCCCGATGGCCTACCGGTTTGGGCGATGATCGAGACGCCGCGGGGCATCGTCAACGCGATGGAGATTGCGGCGCATCCCCGGGTCGCGGGGCTCGTCGCCGGCACCAACGATCTGGCGAAAGAGCTGAACTGCCGCGTCCGACCCGACCGGCTGCCGCTGATGACCAGCCTGCAGTGGATGCTGTTGGCGGCGCGGGCGCAAGGCGTTGCCTGCGTCGACGGGGTCTATAACGCGTTCAAGGACGACGAGGGCCTGCGCGCGGAATGCGAACAGGGCCGCGATCTGGGCTTTGACGGCAAGACGCTGATCCACCCCGCCCAAGTGGCGATCGCCAACGCGGTCTTCGCGCCGTCCGAGGGCGAGGTCGATCTGGCGCGGCGGCAAATCGAGGCGTTCGAGGCCGCGGAGGCCGAGGGCCAGGGCGTCGCCGTGCTCGACGGCCGGATCGTCGAGAACTTGCATGTCGCCACTGCGCGGGCCACGCTGGCCAAGGCGGCGGCAATCGCGGCATTGGAGTTGGCGACATGATCTGGCTGGTCCTCGGCGTGGCCCTGTGGTGGGCGGCGCATCTCTTCAAACGCATCGCGCCGGGCCTGCGCGACCCGATGGGCGAGGCCGGCAAGGGGCTGGTCTCGGTGCTCGTTCTGGGCGCGCTGGTGCTGATGGTGATCGGCTACCGGCAGGCGGAAGGCGCGTTTTTCTGGGGCCGCAATTCGGCATTGGTTGGGATCAACAACCTCTTGATGCTCTTGGCCTTCTACTGCTTCGGCGCCTCGGCGGCGAAGGGTGCCAAGGTCTGGCTGGGCACCAAGCTGCGACACCCGCAGCTCACCGGATTTTCGATCTGGGCCGCCTCGCACCTTCTGGTCAACGGCGACGTGCCCTCGTTCATCCTGTTCGGCGGGCTGCTGGCCTGGGCTCTGGTGGAGATAGCGGTGATCAACCGGGCCGAGGGGCCCTGGACCCCGCCGCCGCAGGCCCCGGCGAAGAAGGAAATCACATTGGTCGTGGTCACCGTCGTGCTGTTCGCGCTTACCAGCGCGGTGCATTATTGGCTCGGCTATCCGGTCTTCGGGTGAGCGCGATGATGGCCTACAGGCTCTTGACCGAAGAGGACACCGCCGCGTTCTGCCACAAGGTTACGGCGGCTCTGGCGCAGGGCTGGCGGCTTCACGGCAATCCGGCCTATGCCTACGACGCGGCGAACGGGGTGATGCGCTGCGCCCAGGCGGTGGTGAAGGAGGTCGAGGGCGACTATGCGCCGGACCTCAAGCTTGCGGACCTCTGACATGGTCAAGACCAATCCCGGGCGGTTCTTCGAGGACTACGCGGTCGGCGACGTGATCGCCCATGCGGTGCCGCGCACTGTCTCGGGCGGCGAACGCGCGCTTTATCACGCGCTCTACCCGGCGCGGCACGCGATCTATTCCTCGGACGACTTCGCCGAGCGCTGCGGGCTCGACAAATCGCCGATCGACGATCTGGCGGCGTTCCACCTGGTCTTCGGCAAGACCGTGCCCGATATCTCGCTGAACGCGGTGGCGAACCTGGGCTATGCCGAGGGGCGCTGGCTGAAGCCGGTCTATCCCGGCGACACCCTGCGGTCGGAAAGCCGGGTGATCGGGGTCAAGCAGAACTCGAACGGCAAGTCCGGCGTGGTCTGGGTGCGGACCTTGGGCCTCAACCAATGGGACGAGCCCGTCCTGGACTACGTCCGCTGGGTGATGGTGCGCAAACGCGACCTCGGGGCGCCGGCACCCGAGACGGTGATCCCCGATCTCGCCGAGGTCGTTCCGCCCGAGACGCTGGCGGTGCCCGAGGGGTTGGACTTTCTGCGTTACGATTTCGGGCTGGCGGGCGAGCCCTATCGCTGGGGCGATTACGAGATCGGCGAACGGATCGACCATGTCGACGGCGTGACCGTGGAAGAGGCCGAGCACATGCTGGCCACCCGGCTGTGGCAGAACACCGCCAAGGTGCATTTCGACGCCACCGCGCGGCCCGACGGCAAGCGGCTGATCTATGGCGGGCACGTGATCTCGCTGGCCCGGGCGCTGTCGTACAACGGGCTGGCCAACGCGCAGATAATCGTCGGACTGAACGCCGGGGCGCATGCCAATCCCTGCTTTGCCGGCGACACCGTGCGGGCCTGGTCCGAGGTTCTGGACAAGGCCGAGACCGAGGCGCCGGGGGTCGGCGCGCTGCGGCTGCGGTTGGTGGCGACGACCGGCGAGCCCTTCGCGCTGCGCGACAGCGACGGCAAATACCTGCCGGGCGTGCTGCTTGATCTCGATTACTGGGCGCTGATGCCAATGTGATGTCCCGGCCCGCGGGAATGCCGTAGTCTTCGCCCATGCGCCTGGCCCTTCTTGCCGTCCTGCTGTCGATCCCGGTCCGGGCCAAGGCCTGCGGCCTGGCGCTTTTGTTGGCGGTCGACGTCTCGGGCTCGGTCGATCCCGGCGAATACGAGTTGCAGATGCGCGGGCTGGCCGAGGCGCTGCGCGACGGCCTGGTGTCCGAGGCGCTGGTGCGGGCCGAGGCGGCGGTGGCGCTGGTGCAATGGACCGGCAGCACGCGGCAAACCCTGTCGATCCCCTGGACCCGCATGCGCAATTTCGACGATGTCGCGGACCTGGCGGTGGCCGTCGAATCGACGGGTCGCAAGTGGCGCAACTTTTCGACCGCGATCGGCGAGGCGCTAGTCTTCGCGCGCCGCCAGTTCGACACCGCGCCCGACTGCGCCCGCCGGGTGATCGACGTCTCGGGCGACGGGGTTTCGAACGAGGGCGTGTCGCCCCAGGACCAACGCGCCGCGCTGCGCGCCCGAGGCATCACCGTCAACGCCCTGGCGATCGAGGCCTCGGTCGACGATCTGACGGCGTATTTCTGGGAAAACGTGATCACGGGCGACGGCGCCTTCGTCGCCACCGCCGCGAGCTTCACCGATTATCCCGACCGGATTCGCGAAAAGCTGATCCGCGAGGTGGTGCAGCAGCTTGCCTGCGCGGCACCGCATTGCCGCGCGGCGGGCGACGAGGGTTGACCGCCCAGGCCGCTCTGCCGTTATCATCCTGGCCATGATGCGCCTGGCTGCCCTGCTTGTCGCCCTGTGCCTCGCTGTGCCCGCCCCGGCCCCGGCGATGGACGACCGGGCGCGCGACTTTGTCGCCGCAAACCTGCTGGCGATCTTCTACCACGAGCTGGGCCATGCCCTGATCGACATCATGAAGCTGCCGATCTTCGGCCAGGAAGAGGATGCGGCGGACGTGCTGAGCGCGGTTCTGATCGACGCGCTCTACGAGGAAGACACCGCCGTCGAGATCGCCTATGCTACCGCTCAGGGCTTTCTGGGCGACGCTAAGCTGCGCGCCGCCGAGGGCGTCGAGGTCGCCTATTGGGACGTGCATGGCCCCGATCTGCAGCGCTATTACACCTTCGTCTGCCTGTTCTACGGCGCCAACCCGGAGGCGCGCGAGGATATCGCCGACGAGCTCGAGTTGCCGGACGCGCGGCAGGTCACTTGCGAGGAAGAGTTCGAGCTGGCCAGCGACAGCTGGGGCCCGGTGATCCAGGAGCTGATGGACAACGGCGCCGGCCGCAGCATTCGGTTCCTGGCCGACCACCGCGTCGGCGTCTTCGGCAAGTTCTCGGCCGACGTGATCGGCGCCGAGGTCGAGACGATGAATGCCGACATGTCGCTGCCCAAGCGGCTCTTGGTCCGGGTCGAGGCCTGCGGCACGGTAAACGCCTTTTACGACCCGAAATCGCGCGAGATCATCATGTGCACCGAATTCGCCGAATACCTCGCCGACATCGCGCCGAACTAACCGTGGCATCGGGGCGGCGCGGAATGTGTGATCACATAAATCCAGTGCGTGATCACGAAGAGGAAAAACCTGCGTGATGTGCCAAAACACCACGGGAATGAGGCACTTGCGACACGTGACTCCGCGCGAAAACTTGCTATCACCAAAGGGAAGGAACCGCCGCGCGTCAGAAGAGGATCCCCCATGGCAGAGGTAAAGCCCGTCGAACGGCCGCTGTCGCCGCATCTGCAGGTCTACCGGCCGCAGATGACCTCGATCTCGTCGATCCTGACCCGGATCACCGGCAACGGGCTGATCGTCGGCGTCGTGCTGATGGTCTGGTGGTTGGTGGCCGCGGCGACCGGGCCGGAGTATTTCGCCACGGTCAATGCGGTGGCCACCTCGTGGTTCGGCGATCTGGTCTTCACCGCCTCGCTTCTGGCGGTCTGGTACCACTATCTGGCGGGGCTGCGGCACCTTTATTTCGACGCCGGCCACGGGCTCGAGGTCGAAACCGCCGAGATGCTGGGCTGGGTCTGCGTGATCGGCTCGGTCGTTCTGACCGCGCTAACCCTGCTGGTGATCTGAGGGAGGCCGAAATGCGCTATCTGACCGCCCGCAAGCGCGCCGAGGGGCGCGGCGCCTCCGGCACCGGGACCGAGCATCACTGGTACATGACCGTCAGCGCCGTGGGCCTGGCGGTGATGGTGCCGACGTTCCTCTACATCTTCGGCAGCACGCTCGGCGGCAGCCATGACGAGGTACTGGCGACCTTCGCGCGGCCGCTGCCGGCAATCCTGACCGGGCTGGTGCTGGTGGTGGGGCTCAACCACTTCCGCCGCGGCGCGCAGATCGCGATCGAGGACTATTCGCGCGGCGTGACCCGTAAGATCCTGCTGATCTTTGTGATCACATTCACCTACTTCCTGATGGCCGCCGGGCTCTTCGCCCTGGCGAAGATCGCGCTTTAAAAGGGGCTGGCGATGGCAGCGTACGACTACGAGACGCATACCTATGACGTCGTGGTGGTGGGCGCGGGGGGCTCTGGCCTGCGCGCGACCCTGGGCATGGCCGAACAGGGGCTGCGGACCGCCTGCATCAGCAAGGTGTTCCCGACCCGGTCGCACACCGTCGCCGCCCAGGGCGGCATCGCGGCGAGCCTAGGCAACATGGGCCCCGACCACTGGCAGTGGCACATGTACGACACCGTCAAGGGCTCGGACTGGTTGGGCGACACCGACGCGATGGAGTACCTGGCCCGCGAGGCGCCGAAGGCGGTCTATGAGCTGGAACACTACGGCGTGCCGTTCAGCCGCACGGAAGAGGGCAAGATCTATCAGCGTCCCTTCGGCGGGCACACCACGGAGTTCGGCGAGGGCCCGCCGGTCCAGCGCACCTGCGCCGCCGCCGACCGCACCGGCCACGCCATTCTGCACACGCTCTACGGCCAGTCCCTGAAGAACGACGCCGAGTTCTTCATCGAGTACTTCGCCATCGATCTGATCATGTCCGAGGACGGCCAGTGCCAGGGCGTGGTGGCCTGGAAGCTGGAAGACGGCACGATCCACGTCTTCAACGCCAAGATGACGGTGCTGGCCACCGGCGGCTACGGCCGGGCCTATTTCAGCGCCACCTCAGCCCATACCTGCACCGGCGACGGCGGCGGCATGGTGGCGCGCGCCGGGCTGCCCTTGCAGGACATGGAGTTCGTGCAGTTCCACCCCACCGGCATCTACGGCTCGGGCTGTCTGATCACCGAGGGCGCGCGCGGCGAGGGCGGCTATCTGACCAATTCCGAGGGCGAGCGGTTCATGGAGCGCTATGCGCCGACCTACAAGGATCTGGCCTCGCGCGACGTGGTCTCGCGCTGCATGACGATGGAAATCCGCGAGGGCCGCGGTGTCGGCGAGAACGGCGACCACATCCACCTGCACCTCAACCACCTGCCGCCCGAGACGCTGGCCGAACGCCTGCCCGGCATCTCGGAATCCGCACGCATCTTCGCCGGCGTCGACCTGACCAAGGAACCGATCCCGGTTCTGCCGACGGTGCATTACAACATGGGCGGCATTCCGACGAATTACTGGGGTGAGGTCTTGAACCCCACCAAGGCCGACCCCGACGCCATCGCGCCGGGGCTGATGGCGGTGGGCGAGGCCGGCTGCGCCAGCGTGCACGGCGCCAACCGGCTGGGCTCGAACTCGCTGATCGACCTCGTCGTCTTCGGCCGCGCCGCGGCGATCAAGGCGGGCGAGGTGGTCGACCCCGCGGCGCCGAGCCCGCGGCTGAACCAGGCCTCCGTCGACAAGGCGCTCGACCGGTTCGACGGGCTGCGCCACGCCAAGGGCGCGGTGCCGACCGCCGACCTGCGGCTCGAGATGCAGAAGACCATGCAAGAAGACGCCGCCGTGTTCCGCACAGACAAGACCCTCGCCGAGGGGGTCGAGAAGATGTACGCCGTGGCCGGCAAGCTCGACGACGTCGCGGTGACCGACCGGTCGCTGGTGTGGAACTCCGACCTCATGGAGACGCTGGAGCTCACCAACCTGATGCCCAATGCGCTGGCCACCATCGTCGGCGCTGAGGCCCGCAAGGAAAGCCGCGGTGCCCATGCGCACGAGGACTACCCCGACCGCGACGACGAGACCTGGCGGGTCCACACCCTGGCCTGGGTCAACGGCAAGGTCGACCTCGATTACCGCCCGGTCCATCTCAACCCGCTACTGGGTCATAACGAGGGCGGCATCGATCTCAAACGCATCGCACCGAAGGCACGGGTGTATTGACGCGCGCGATGTCAATGATCGCCCTCCTCGCCGCCTGCGCGCCGGCGCCGATGACGCCGGAACGGGCCGAGCGGCTGTGCCGGGACGAGGCTGGGCTGGCCGACGGCGTGCAGGGCCGGATCGCGATAGGCGTCGGCAGCGGCGGTCCCGCGGGCAGTGCCGAAATCACCCTCACCGACCGGATCTTGCGCCCGCAGACAGAGGAAGACTTCCTCGCCGACTGCATCGCACGGCGCCTGGCGGGTCGGCCGCCGCCGGCCACGGCCGGTATCACCATAGAACGCTCACTCTGATAGACGTCGAGACAGGTCACGACATGGTTCAATTCACGCTTCCGAAGAACTCGAAGATCCACACCGGTAAGACCTGGCCCAAGCCCGAAGGCGCCACGAATGTGCGCAAGTTTCAGATCTATCGCTGGAACCCCGACGACGGCCAGAACCCCAGCGTAGACACCTATTTTGTCGATATGGACACCTGCGGGCCGATGGTCCTGGACGCGCTGATCAAGATCAAGAACGAGATCGACCCGACGCTGACCTTCCGCCGGTCCTGCCGCGAGGGCATCTGCGGGTCCTGCGCGATGAACATCGACGGGATCAACACGCTTGCTTGCATCTACGGCATGGACGAGATCAAGGGCGATGTGAAGATCTACCCCCTGCCGCACATGCCGGTGGTCAAGGACTTGATCCCCGACTTGACGCATTTTTATGCCCAGCACGCCTCGATCATGCCCTGGCTCGAGACCAGGACCAACCGGCCGCAGACCGAATGGCGCCAGTCGATCGAGGACCGCAAAAAGCTCGACGGCCTCTATGAATGCGTGATGTGCGCGTCCTGCTCGACCTCGTGCCCGAGCTACTGGTGGAACGGCGACAAGTACCTCGGCCCCGCCGCATTGCTGCACGCCTATCGCTGGATCGTCGATTCACGCGATGAGGCAACGGGAGAGCGGCTCGACGACCTTGAAGACCCCTTCAAGCTCTACCGCTGTCACACCATCATGAACTGCGCCAAGACCTGCCCCAAGGGCCTGAACCCCGCCAAGGCCATCGCGCATATCAAGAAGATGCTCGTCGACCGGGTGGTGTGAGGCCCGCGCGGGCAACGCTCAAAGCGGCTTGAAACCCATAATCACCCCGTAATCGACGGTTGACGGGCGCTCGACTACCTCGACGCTAAACCCTCCGCCCGCGACCACGACAGTGATCAGGTCCTGCAGCCACTCGGTCAAACCCTCATCGGGCGTGTTGGACACTCCGAACACGACGGTTCCGGGACGCAAATTCTCGAGATCGGAAGGGTCTGCAGACTCGGCAAATGCGCTGAACTCGTACTTCGGGTCAAACATCAGTTTTTTGTTCGTGATTGGGAACCGGTTGTCCTCAATGATCGCCAGCAGTTTGTCGCGCATTTCCGGGGGAGCGTCCCACAGCCAGGGGTAGATCTGAAATTGGCTGCGAAGTCTGACTTGCTCGAGTTGCTCTTCCGATACTTGCGAGGCTTCCTCGCGCGCATCGGACAACACCCGTACAATCTCTGTCGTTCCGCCTTCTTCGGCGAGTTTCGCAATCGCGGTCTCGACTGCGGCTACTCTCGCCAACACGGCATCAATCGACCCGGTGGTCAAATTCTGAGCACCAGATCTCACCGCCTCGATCCGTACTTCGATGTCTTGGAAGATCAGTTCGACGGATTCGGCCCGGCCTTTGAACCGTTCGAGTTGCTCAGACTGGCGGATCGTCAACTTGCGCAAGTCCTCGATCTCATTCCTGAGCACTGCGATCTCCGCCTCGACCTCGTCAGCCGCTGAAGAGGCGCGCTGCGCGGCAGTCTCCGCCAAGGTCGTGGCGGCGACGGCATCAACCGTGATGCTCGTTGTCTGCTCTCTGGCCAATTTCAGGTCTCCTTCGAAGACCTGCTGGACGACCCCACGGATGCCAAAGAAGCCGACAACGGCAATGACGGTGGCCGCGACCCAAAACCTGGCGCGAAACCACGTCATCAGGTCGTCTTGAAGCTCAAAGCGCAGCCGGGCCCTGAGCCCGGCGATTTCCTCTTCGCTAATGGGCATTTCGTCACCCCAATCCGAATTCGATTGCAACGACGAAGACTAGGCGAGCCCAAAGTCCCTTCGCAAGAAGAATGAGAGCCGTGCAGAGGCGGTTTTTCGCACTGCCATCGGTATGGTATGGTACGCCAAATCCGAGGCCGGCCATGACCCACGCTTTGTTGATCGGCACCACCAAGGGTGCCTTCGTATTGACCTCCGACGATCGCGACGCGTGGGCCGTTTCGGGGCCGCATTGCGAGGGCTGGGCGATCAACCACGTCGTGGGCGACCCCGAGACCGGCGCGATTTGGGCGGCGGGCGGCGGGGCGTGGTCCGGCAGCGGGGTGTGGCGGAGCGAGGATGGCGGCGAGTCCTGGGAACTGTCGAAATTCTCCAAGGGCGAGTTCGATCAATGGGCCGAGAGCGATCCCGAGACCGCCAAGATGTTCGGCTGGCAGCCCTCGGACCCGCCGTTCGACGGCGAGGTCGAGGCGGTCTGGTCGCTGGGGCTGTCGAACGGCACGCTTTATGCCGGCTCAAAGCCTGCGAACCTCTATGCCAGCGGCGACGGTGGGACCGAATGGCGCCGGGTCGAGGGGCTCGCCGACCACCCCTCGCGCGATAGCTGGAACCCCGGTGGGGCGGGGCTCGTCCTGCACACCATCGTCGCGGACCCCGACGATGCGGCTAAACTCTGGGTTGGGATTTCCGCCGCCGGGGTCTTCGCCACCGAGGATGGCGGCGCCACCTGGGACCGGCGCAACCGGCTGTCGAATGCCGAGGCCTGCGGCCACCACGACCACCCCGCCGCGCCGCGCGACGGCCAGACCGGGCATTGCGTGCACAACATCGTGCGCGCCGGCGGCGCGGGCGACCTGCTCTACCAGCAGAACCACCACGGCGTCTGGCGGTCCGGCGACGGCGGGCGCAGCTGGGACGACATCAATGCCGGCCTGCCCTCGACCTTCGGCTTTCCCATCGCCGTGCACCCAAGCGATCCCGACACGGTATGGGTCGTGCCGCTGAACGGCGACGCGCAGGGCCGGTTTCCGCCAGACGCTGCCGCGGCGGTCTGGAAGACGACGGACGCCGGCGAAAGCTGGCAAGCCAAGCGCGACGGGCTGCCCGGCGAGAACTGCTATTTCACCGTGCTGCGCCAGGCCATGGCCACCGACCGGCGCGATCCGGCGGGGGTCTATTTCGGCACCAACACCGGCTCGATCTTCGCCAGCGCCGATGCCGGTGAGCGCTGGTCGGAGGTCGCGCGGCATCTACCGACGGTCCTGTCGGTCGAAGTGCTCGACCGTGCCTAGCGCAACTGAGTCCGGCCATAGATATTGCAGCCCAAGCGGGTTGGGCTAGGGTGGCCTCGACCCCTGCCACAGGACCCCTGCCCCGTGACCCACGCCCCCAACGATGCTGCCGCCCGCCGCGCCGCCGAGCCGGTGATCGTCTACCCGCCGGATACGCTGGCACCGCCCGATCTGGATGCATATCGCGCCGCGCGCGGCGGGGCGGTGAAGGTCGACGAGATCACCGTCGCGCCGCGCGAGGGCGGCTGTTTCCGCGCTGCGGCGGGGCAGTTCATTCGCATCACCAGCGTCGATGGCCCGCAAGTCGGCGACCTGAACCTGTGGTCCGGCACCGACCTGTCGGAACGGTTTTTTTCGGGCAAAACCAGGGCCTTGCACGGGACGCATGTGGGTATCGGCGACCGGTTGTGGTCGTGCCTGCCGTATCTGCGCCCGATGGCGACCGTTATTGAGGACACGCTCGATTGGTACGGCGTCGACGCGTTCGGCGGGCGTATCCACGACGTCATCGGCACACGGTGCGACCCCTATACTCACCAGTTGTTGTCGGGCGGCGATTATCACCATTGCTGCCATTCCAACCTGATCCGGGCGTTGGCTGCCGAGACCGGGTTAGCAGTGACCGAGGCCGAACAGTACGTGCATGACGTCCTGAACGTCTTCATGTGCACCGGCTTCACCCGCGACACGGGCCAGTATTTCATGAAGGCGTCGCCGGTGCGGCCCGGCGACTTCATTGAATTCTTTGCCGAAATCGACCTGCTCGGGGCACTGAGCGCCTGCCCGGGCGGCGATTGCTCGACCACGCATTCCAGCGACGTGGCGGCGTGCTATCCGTTGTTGGTGGAGGTCTTTGCGCCTGTGGCACCGCCCGAAGGCTGGTCAGAGCCACAAATAAACGGCTATTCGCGGCGGCACCGGGATTAGGCGAAGGCGGCCTCCAGCGCGATCAACACCATGTCGCCGAAGGATTTTTCCCGGTCCTCGGCGGGCAGCGCCTCGCCGGTGATCAGGTGGTCCGAGACGGTCAGGACAGACAGCGCTCGGGCGCCGTGGCGGGCGGCGAGGGTGTAGAGTTCTGCGGTTTCCATCTCGACGGCGAGGATGCCGTGGCGGGTCATTTGCTCGTTCAGGTCGGGGCGCTCGTCGTAGAAGGTGTCGGAGGAGTAGATGCCGCCGACATGGGCGGAAAGCCCCTTGGTTTCAGTGGCTTGCACCGCGGCGCGCAGCAGGGGCCAGTCGGCACAAGGGGCGTAGTGCAGTTCCTGGAAGATGGTGCTGGAGGGTGTGGATATGGTGGAGGCGGTCATCGCGATCACGACGTCCCGGACCTTGACCGCCACTTGCATCGCGCCGGTGGAGCCGATGCGAATCAAGGTCTTCACGCCGTAGTCGCGGATCAGCTCGTTGACGTAGATCGACAGGCTCGGCATGCCCATGCCAGAGCCGTGGATCGTCACCTTGTGGCCGTTCCAGGTGCCGGTGTAGCCCAGCATGCCCCTGACTTCGTTGACCAATTTGGGTGAGTCCAGAAAGCTCTCCGCCGCCCATTTCGCCCGGCGCGGGTCCCCCGGCAGCAGGACGGTGTCGGCAATCTCGCCGGGGTTTGCGCCGATGTGGATGCTCATGTCGGGCCCCCTTTTTGGGGTCAGACTACCGAAATTCGGGCGTCGGAGTGTCTCAATCGCGTCCTGCCGCGAGAATCGGGGTTAACGGGCTGAAATTCAGCGATTTTGGCCTGTCTGTAAAACGTCGGTATTTCGTCGGTGCGCGAGTCCGGCGGGAAGGCCGGTTAACAGGGCGTGCGGGCTGGTCACGGGATTTTGGGGATTGGCGAGGCCGAGTGGGTGGGGGGCAGGACTGCCGCCCTGCACTGACTTGTGCTAGGATGGTATTCATTGGGGCTTGGCCTCAACTTCCCACTGTCACGCGGCCCAAGCCCCGGGAGGCCGGGCGAGTTTCGGCCGATTGGCTGCAGAAGGGAGGCAAAAATGTTCGTCAGGGAGATATTGAAGCGGAAGGGGCATGACATCGTGGTCGTCGCACCGGGCGAGGCGCTGGAATTCGCGGCGGCGAAGATGAAGCTGGAGGGCGTCGGCGCGCTGGTGGTGTGCGAGGAAGGCGGCAAGCTTTTGGGCGTGATTTCGGAACGCGGGATCGTGGGGGCGGTGGTCGATTACGGGCCTGGGGCGCTGCAGCGGCCGACCTCGGATTTCATGGACGCCAACCCCGAGACCTGCTCGCCCGACGACACGATCGCGTCGGTGGCCAAAAAGATGACCGCGGCGCGGGTGCGGCACACGCCGGTCTGCGAGGCGGGCGGGATCGCCGGGGTGATCTCGATCGGTGACATCGTGAAGGAACGCCTCGAGGAAATGGAACTGGAGCGGAACATGCTCCGCGACATGGCGGCGATGCATTCGGTGGCGTGAGGTGAGTCCGGATCTTCGGTTGGTTAGGTGAGGTGGGATGGTGGGCAGGACTGCCCACCCTACGCTTGCCGGAAGATCTCTGTTGCATATCATATCAAAAAATGATATAGATCGAAGAAAGGCTAAAGAAACTTTCCTAGTCTGATTTGATAGACATCATTCAATTTTGTTATTTCCCGGGGTCCCCGCGCCATGACCTTAAACCGGCGCATCGGCCGCTTGGAGCAACGGGGCTGGGGAGCCGAGTAGGCGACCAGTGCACGATTCCAAGTATCGGAAGGTAGTCGACGAGACGTTAAGGGAACGGCGTCTCAAACCCCGTCGACGTAATTGGAGCGCTGATTGATGAAATGGACCATCCATCATCCGACAATGGCTCTGGGGCTGAACCGCCCTTCCGATTCTATCCGTTCAGTCCCAAGCCGCGGGATCGTCGGGTATGGGGAAGGACTACAAGAACCTCCAGGTCGGTCGTGAGTTCGAACTGATTGAGGTCAAGCGTTCGTACCTGCAAGAGCGGACGCGCACAGGACTTGCGGTCGTGATCGTGTTTGCTTGTTTGGCGGCACTGGCAATTGCGGCCTATTTCGGAATTCGCTCGGGCGATGGCACGGCTGTGCTCAAGGTCTGGGCGGTGGTGGCGGTGCCGCTATCGGCGATCACCGGCTACTACTTTAGAGGATCGAAGCCAGGTGGCGAAAACGACAACTCGGGTTCAATTTGAGATGCCGGAACAATCGTACAACCGGCTGGTGACCCTGCGCGGCAAGATCGAGGCGTCCTCGCACGCCGAAGTCATTCGGCGTGCGCTGCAACTCTATGAAGCGTTGATTGAAGAGGCGGAAAAGGGCGGGGATGTTTCGATCCGCAGTGAGAAGGATGGCGAAGTTAGGTATCGGCCGATTTTTTGATCCGCCACCAAGTCTATTTTAGACTTCAGAAAGCCACTAGCACGGTTTCGAGAGCGCTTGGCAACCAAAAGATGGAAGTCAATACAATGATTGCGAGTAGTAATGCGCCCAGTCCTTTGCCGCTCGCTCTTTCACCAAAATCAAGCTCCGCCTCGCGGATTATATCCAAGAACCTTCGCATATCGCCCCCAAGTTGACGGCTAGCTCACTGGCCAACGGCGTTGTCAGTTGGCCATATCGACATTTTCATGGCCATTCTGTGTCACGTTATCAAGGGTAATCTGGGCGGAACTAAGGCCCGGTTCGTCTGACAATCGCGTCAGGAAAACGCGCTGGGAATCTTGCAGATCAATTGGGCACTAGGGTTCTTGGGGTTTTCACTCCGCCGCGACGGCTTGCGGGTCGGCCAACTCGACGATGTCGAACATGATCCGGGTGAGCTCGAAGTCCTTAGGCGTATAGACCTTGGCGACGCCCATGGCGCGGAGGCGTTGAGCGTCGGCCTCGGGGATGATGCCGCCGGCGACGACGGGGATGTGGCCGAGGCCGGCGGTGTAGAGGCGGGCCATGAGGTCTTCGATCAGCGGCACGTGGGAGCCTGAGAGGATCGAGAGGCCGAGGACGTGGGGCGCCTCAGACTCGCAGGCGGCGGCGATCTCGGCAGGCGTCAGGCGGATGCCTTCATAGGCGATCTCCATCCCGCAGTCGCGGGCGCGGGCGGCAATCTGCTCGGCGCCGTTGGAGTGGCCGTCGAGGCCGGGCTTGCCGACGAGGAATTTCAGGCGGCGGCCGAGGCGGTCGGAGACGGCGTCGACGGCGCTGCGAATCTCGTCGAGGCCCTCGGTGCGGTTCGAGGGGCTGCGGGAGACGCCGGTGGGGGCGCGGTATTGGCCGAAGGCCTGGCGGATGGTTTCGCCCCATTCGCCGGTGGTCACGCCTGCCTTTGCAGCCAGAATCGACGGCGGCATGATGTTGGCCCCTGATTGCGCGGCGTCGCGCAGCGCGGCGAGGGCGGCCTCGATGGCCCCCTCGTCGCGCCCCCCTCTCCAGGCTTGCAGGCGGGCGATCTGGTCGGCCTCGGCCGCGGGGTCGGCGACCATGATGGCCTCGGGGCCGGAGGTGAGCGGCGACGGCTCGCCGGTGGTGTATGTGTTGACGCCGATGACGGTGGTTTCCTGGGTCTCGATCTTGGCGATGCGGGCGGCGTTGGCCTCGACGAGCTGGCGCTTCATGTAGTCGATGGCCTCGACGGCGCCGCCCATGGCGTCGATTTGCTGCAGCTCGGCGCGGGCGCCTTGTTTGAGTTGGTCGACCTTGGCAGTGACGGCGGGGTTGCCGTCGAAGAGGTCGGGGTATTCCAGCAGGTCGGTTTCGAGGGCGAGGATCTGCTGCATGCGCAGCGACCATTGCTGGTCCCAGGGGCGGGGCAGGCCGAGGGCCTCGTTCCAGGCGGGGAGCTGCACGGCGCGGGCGCGGGCGTTTTTGGAAAGCGTGACGGCGAGCATCTCGATCAGGATGCGGTAGACGTTGTTTTCGGGCTGCTGCTCGGTGAGGCCGAGGGAGTTGACCTGGACGCCGTAGCGGAAGCGGCGGTATTTGGGGTTGGTGACGGTGTAGCGGGTGGCCGTGATTTCGTCCCAGAGCTCGACGAAGGCGCGCATCTTGCACATCTCGGTGACGAAGCGGATGCCGGCGTTCACGAAGAAGGAGATGCGGCCGGCCATTTCGGGGAAGTGTTCGTCTGGCACCTTGCCTTGGAGGTCATCCAGGACCGCAGTCGCGGTGGCGAGGGCGAAGGCGAGTTCCTGTTCGGGGGTCGCGCCGGCCTCTTGCAGGTGGTAGCTGCAGACGTTCATCGGGTTCCATTTCGGAAGGTGCTCGCGGGTGTAGGCGGCGACGTCGGTGATCATTCTCAGCGACGGTTTCGGTGGGCAGATATAGGTGCCGCGGCTGAGGTATTCCTTGATGATATCGTTCTGCACGGTGCCCTGCAGGGCGGAGATGTCGGCGCCCTGTTCCTCGGCGACGGCGATGTAGAGCGCGAGCAGCCAGGGGGCGGTCGCGTTGATCGTCATCGAGGTATTCATCCGGTCGAGCGGGATTTGGTCGAAGAGGGTGCGCATGTCGCCGAGGTGGGCGACGGGGACGCCGACCTTGCCGACTTCGCCCTTCGCCAGCTCGTGATCGGAGTCGTAGCCGGTCTGCGTGGGCAGGTCGAAGGCGACGGAGAGACCGGTCTGGCCCTTGGCGAGGTTGCCGCGGTAGAGTTTGTTGGAGGCCTGCGCTGTGGAATGACCCGCGTAGGTGCGGAAGAGCCAGGGGCGGTCACGGGTGGTCTCGGTCATGGCGGGCCTTTGGCGAGTCGCTTGGGCAATAATCTTGCGTTCCGGCGTTGATACGGGAAAGATTATGGCGGTGTCAATGTGCTGCGCTGCAGCGTAGCGGCCGGGTGCCGGTTTGTCCAATCGAGCGGCCTGCGGCCGCGCTGGTTTCTCCCCGCTGACGCCTTCGGCTTCGCGGGGCCCCGCCGCCCTCTGCTTGGATTGTGCCCAGCTGAGCTGGTGTCCCGCGTGAAGCAGCTATTGGTCTTGCCTGCTGAGAAGACCGGCTGGGCCGGTCATGCTCAAGCATTTGCCTCTCTCGGTCCCTGTCAAGGCCAAGCCGCTTCGCGGTGCTGCGCAGCCTTGACAGGGGTCAAGAGAGGCGGCGTCAGGCGGGTGGGGCGGCCCAGATCATTGTGGTGACTGTGCGGAACCCGAAGAGATGCCGCAGAGGGCCGAGGTGTTCGGTGTGGCCGGCGACGAAGCCCTGGCGTTCGTAAAGGGCGCGGGCGCGGGGGTTGGTGTCGATGACGTCGAGGCGGACATGGGCGAGGCCGCGGGCTTGGGCTTTGGCCTTGATGGCGTCGAGGAGGGCGGTGCCGATGCCTTGGCCGCGGGCGGTCTCGGCAACGAATATGCCATCCATCAGAAGGGTGTCGGGGGCAAGCGTGCGCTCGAGCAGCGCCAGGAGCGGGGCGCGCCAGAGGGCGCCGGGCGTGCCGTAGACGCGGGCGAGGTCTCGGAAGTTGCCGCCGGCGAAAGCGCCATCGGCGGTCTTGAAGCCCGCGAGGCCGAGAAGGGTACCATCCAGGGCGGTGGCGCTGATCGCGAAGGCCGGATCGAGGGTGGCGGTGAAGAAGGCGAGAGCCTTCGCTTCGGGCCGCATCAGCAGGCCGAGCTTGCCCTGGAAGGCGTGCCAGAACAGGCGGGCGGCGTCTGCGCGTTGATCCTCTGCGAAGCCGGGGGCGATCTGGAATTCCATGTAGGAGAGATGGGGAGGGGTATCCGAGCCGCAAGTGCCGCGCTGCGGCATGACGGGATTTACCGGGTTCAGGTTTCCTGCCACCGTCTGCCCCATGTTCGAGACCATCGCCGTCCCGCTTTGGGTGCTGATCCTGATCCTGCTGTTCGCGGCGGTGACGGCGCTGGAACGTATCCTGGGTCCCACGGCGCGCTGGTTCTTCCGGCGCCGGATGGAGCGCGTCGTGGCGCGGCTCAACGCGCGGCTCGAACGGCCAATCCAGCCGTTCAAGCTCGCCCGCCGCCACGACATGATCCAGCGGCTGCTTTACGACCCCAAGGTCGCCGAGGCGGTGACCGAACATGCGCGGCTGGAGGGCATTCCGGAGAACGTGGCTTTCGAGGAGGCAAAGGGCTATGCGCGCGAGATCGTGCCCGCCTTCAGCGCCAGCGCCTATTTCGGTCCAGCGCTGCGGTTTGCGCGGTGGCTCAGCCGGGCGCTTTATCAGGTGCACCTGGACGACTCGAACGACGCCGCGCTGCGCGCAATCGACAGCGAGGCGACGGTGATCTTCGTGATGAACCACCGCTCGAACATGGATTACGTCCTGGTGACCTATTTGGTCGCGCAGCGCTCGGCGTTGTCCTACGCGGTCGGCGAATGGGCGCGGGTCTGGCCCCTGTCGCGGCTCATTCGCGCGATGGGCGCCTTCTTCATCCGGCGCAAGTCGCGCAATACGCTCTACCGCCGGGTGCTGGCGCGCTACGTGCAGCTGGCGACGCGGGGCGGCGTGACGCAGGCGATCTTTCCTGAAGGTGGCTTGAGCCTCGACGGCGCGGATATCGAGGCGCGGGCGCAGATGATGGCTGCGGCCGCGATGGGAGCGGTGGCGTTCCAAAAGGGCCTGGG
>JASJCA010000145.1 GCA_030066215.1 Rhodobacter sp.
CTCCAAGTTACTCCTAAAATGTGAGCTAATACAGCGTTATCGATAGCTTTTCTCAGAGCATGTCTTCTTAATTTTAATTGCTCCTTGACAAAATCATAACATTGTTTATCCTTTTCTGAATCGCCACCTGGTTTTAATTTTCGTTCCATGTTGTAGACAAGCGTTGTTAAACGCTCATTAGCAACGAAAACAGTTGGGTCTGTAATTAGGTTGTAATAAAGTTCTAATCCTCTTGAGTCACCGCCTTCCTGAGAAATAAGAAAAGCATCTCTAATATCAACTCTATAACTCCCCCGATTGAGGGAAATAACTGAAGATTCAGGATCTCTAAGTACGGACGATTTAGCCCGTCTCCAGAGATTATTGAACATTCTTTTTACATTATGCGATTCTTTAGGTTGCGGCATAGGAATTAAAAATAGCTACGCCTATTTATAAACCTCTACTAAACTATACCAATATCCCCACCCATAGCAATTCAAACATTCTCCGTAATCTTCATCAAAACCATCGCCCCCGCATTCAGGGCATATAATTTTGACAGGCTCTAATTTGGGAAACTCTAAGTTTCCCTTATGGGGGGGCTGCGGGAATGACTGAGATATTTTCTGGATCAATTTCGACTCCATATTCTTTCCAATCCCAAAAATCGTTAATATTTTCGCTCAAACAGCGGTAAATTTCCTCTGAAACAGCCTCTTGGAGCCATATTTTTTGTAAATTTTTCCCGTGTAAAGCTGTGAAATCGAGTTTTAAATGCAATTCTATGCTAGTCTCCATCGGTATTCGTTAAAACTATAGTTGAGTAAGATTAAATTAAGTTTTTGACACACTTCAGGACAGTGTTTTGGCATTTCACCAATAATTCCAATACCTTTATTTGGCCTCTCATAGTAGAGATCATAACAATAAAGCTGTCCGATCGCTTGTTTCCAGTATTTTTTGATTTTAGTTTCAATAATTAAGTCATCTCGAAGTAAATCTATGCGACCAACGGGAGTTATAACCTCTGTTCTGCCCCCTAAAGCCCTTGAAAGCTCGGCACAAAGAGCCAATTCATCGGTTGCAGGAGGTCTAGGATGTCTTCGACCATAGAAAATGTCAAGATCGTATTTTATACTAGAATTTAGCTTCGAGTTCATATTCCTTCTCTAATTTTCTCCATTTTGAAGTCCCATGATCAGGTACTCTACCATAATTCTGTATGCACCAAATCTCAAAACGAGAACAATACAGGTAATAAATGGGTTTTTCAGCCTCTTTGAGAAATATATCGTGTAAATCTATTCGGGTTTTAAGATTAGGCTCTCTAGCCCGCAACTGACGGACCTTGTCTTCCAAACAATCCGTTGGACGACCTTTTAATCGCAATTCGCGAATTGCTAACTCTAAATCTTGAACATAATTTTTACTGGTTACGAACATTTCGCACTCCTTACTAATACTACTAATTAGTATAGCATATTATAATCCAGAAACGCGTTTTAGTCTTTCAATTTGAGGTCTAGTCCAATATGGTCTCTTTTTCCCTAGTTTATTTTTAGGGTTAAAGTTTGTAGCAGGGCGTTTTTTTGACAATTCTCTCATAAAATCTTCAGCATCCATGCCCAAAGCTTCTCGAATTATTTGCTCATTGTCCCTGATTATTTTTTCCAATTTAGGGAATTGTTCTAGAAAGGCGATATAACCATCATTGCCCACCCAACCATAAGGAGTTTGTTTACGGAAATCTCGTAAAAGATTGATCATGTAATCTGGCATTAGGCGAGCCATAGTTTCCTCCTAAAAACAATTCTCAAGAGCCCAATCGCAGGCTCTACTCACCCATTCATAAACGTCATCTAGATCATGATGGTAATCTGCCCAAACTTTAGGGTTATCTTCCATTCTGCTAACGATCCACCCGTAAATTCGGTCTTCGTCCCATGCCGTATTAGTAGCCACATATATTTGAACTGCACAGTTAAAAACTGTTTTATAGCGAGTCAAGTATTTTTTAGAAGGATCAGCAATATAGATTCGACACGCGGCTAACGTTGCCATCATTTCATTTGGATTGAGAATGGTATTTGCTACTTTGGCAGGTTTGTAAAGCGATTTTTTCTTACGAATTTCCTCCTGTGGTATTTTAGCCAATTTAATAGGGGCTTCATGTATTATTTCAGAATTTTTTCCCCCAAAATAAAGTCGATCTAAATTAATGGTGCAGCTATCAGCGTAACCAAGAGAGTTAACAATTAACCATTGCTTAAAGAATTTGGCCTTCTCTGAATCAGATATTGTTTTTTCTAATATCCAGATCAGCCTAAATTTAAGTTTTTTACGGCTTGAACTTAAAGAATAGTAAAAACCATTAGGTTTATAATTAAGACCCGCATAATGGTCAATAAGCTCCGCTGGTGTAATATTATCACCATCGTTGTTATCTACATCTATGGCGAAACATTGTTGGCAAACCCAGTTGGCTGATTTTTTAACCAAGGGAGAGAAGATCCCTCCTGACCAAGTTTGTCCTTGACCTACCGCCTCGATAAAGTCTTCAAAAGATATTTCACAATCATAGTGTGCTAATTCTTTGGTTATTTTGCCAACCTTTGCATTGGCTTCCTGCTTTGTGGTTAATTTTGTTGGATGGAGACATAGTCTAATATTTTGCATTTGTCTTTACTGTCCAAGGTTTTGGTTTGTTTTTATTGGTTTTTGGCTTACCACTTAAAGTTTTAGCTAAACCTCCTTTACCACGTTTTCTCAATTCATCTGCATGTCTTTGGCGATTATAAGACTCATCTCTAATGTATTCTGTTTCAGCCTTACATCCTGATTGTAGAGAATCTAATACAGTTTTGTCCACATTTTTTCTAACCCTTTCTGCCAGAGAAAGTAAAGAATTATACTGACGTTTGCTTCCCTCCCATGCTCTGGTGACTTGAGATAAGTTTGCTGGAACATTATAACCCTGATTTAGGCGTAATGCTTTAAAAATAGTTTCAACACATTGTTTTATGTCTTTGTCAGCATAAGCTACAGCGTTGGCGTCGTAATCTTTGACAGCATTATCTAAACTAATCACCTCTAAAAGCTTGATGCCAGTCCAAGGGTGATAACTAGGGCGTGATTTTTCCTTCCAATCATTTTTTATTTCCTCTCTGACCCAGAAAGCCATATCATCCAAAACTACATATTGGGTAGCTCTAATTGAACTACTTAAGAGTAAAGGTTTAAAGTCTGGTAAATCAGCATTATATTCTTTGTCGCGACGTAAAATATAGCAAAGTTGGAACACCATTGCTAGCACTTTATCGTAATGTTTATGGAGTTGAACATCAAGATCACAAGTTGCCTGATTTACAACGTCTTCCAAAGATCCATCTTCCAAATGAGCCAAAAATTTATCGACACAAATGCGAGCAAATCTCAACATTAAAGCATTCTGAGAACATCCTAATTCCTGACACAACCATTTTAGATGGGGCACTGGATGTAGACATGGGGAAAATCTACTAATTCCTTTGAGTTTTTTCTTCCTTGAATTAAACTGAGAAGGCATGGTGCAATTAAGAATTTTTAACCTATCCAAAACACCATCATCAGTTTTATAGGTAACGTTAATATCAAAATCATTAATATTGCAAAGAAATGCAGCGCTAGGCATGGTTTGAACTTCATCCAAGAATTTCTTCTCAGTTCTTAATTTACCGCCAGTGATCGCTTGTTTAATAACTGGGGATTCAATATAGTCTTGGAATGTTTTATTATTAAGGTCGTCAGCGTATGCCAAGTCAGCAGTAATAATATCTGAAAGACCAAACTGTTTGTTAAGAGTAGTAAACGATGCCACTTTATACCCTACTGTCTCTAATGCCTCTGCCAAAGACTTAGTTATGGTTGATTTACCGATCCCTGGCATCCCTGTGACGACTGGCGCAGTTCTCCATGTGTGATTTATTAGGAGATCTGTTTTGGCATGGGTAACCCCCGATGGTCCAACTAAAGCCCTACCTATGGTTAAAGTATAAATAGTTCTTTCTGGTTTTTGAAATATAGTCAAGATATCTGTTTCATCTAACTCTTGTAATTCAGGACTAAACCATGACTTAGGGGGTAAAAATGCTTTGGGTAAATCTGGAGATGTGACGTAATTTTCCCACAAATCGCTATCCTCTTCAGGTATGATACAAATTCCCCGTGAATTTTCCATGTGGGGATTAAGGCGTAACATACGTTTAATAATTGTTTGAAGACGTTTGATTTGTTTTGGGGGTAAATCAATATCGAAGATAGGGAACAGCGGCTCCACAGTTTGCAATTCGTGATCATCTGAACAACCTGCTAAAAACTTTCCTAACAGAAATTCTACTTCAGGCAACTCTTCCCGAGAAATAAATTTCCACCATTTAAACCCATCTGGATAAGTTAAGCCCGCCTCTTCTTGAGGCGGTTTTGCTAAGTACATATTATGGAAACAGAATTCTTCCCCTGCAAATGGGTCTATTTCTAGATTCAACCCCATTTTTTCCATTACTAATTGTTTCGCTTGAATGTAATGGTAAGTGGGAGAACCTTTATATTTGCTGTCGTTCATAGTTTCTCTTTATTTTTTGTAAATGTTTGACTGATCTTTCATATTGGACATCAGTCAGCCCATATGGTTGTTTGTGTTCTTTACCTTGATTAATGCTGCGAGCTAAGTAGCATATTGCTGCCAACTCTAAATAATCTACTCCATTGGGGAATAAAATGTCAACTGTCTCAGAAGTTAAAAAAGCTTCAACCATGAATTTTTTGAATTCTCCATAATCTGCCTCGTCAGGTATTTTTGATAAGGTGTCCAGAAAGTGAGGTATTTCTTTGAGTGCTAACCACTCCAAAATCCGCTCGTCGTCATCTCGACTATAGCCTAACACGCTGTAAACTTGACGTAACATGTTTTGGTACATATTCTCAGACATCAAGCCTGGGAAATATTTCTCAACATAAAAAACAAAGCAACATGCATGGATCATTTGGGAGACTTTAAAAGTGGCATTTATTATTTCCTCAACTTTGCGAGCAAATATTTGAGCCTCTCTCTCTTCATCGGCAACTATATCTGCCTGTTCCATATCTGAATTATATAACATTCTTAGATAGCCAAGTGCTTGTTCCCGAGTAAATCCTAAATTTAATAGTTCTTTAGTAGTTTTTATGTCGCGGGATTGTCTTTGATCCAACCGTTCCAAGCGCAATACTTCCAATTCCAATTTGGATTTATCATTTTGTTTTCTCCAACAATGTTTTATTCGCCCCCCAACACGTTTGCGACCGACGTAGGTATAACCAATACTAGTAAGCATCTCGGCTACTGTTTTTCGGTAAACGGATTTGGGAATTATTTTCTGATATCGAATTATATCATCGATCGCTACAAAATCTTTTCCTTTACAATATTGCCTTACTTTTGCTGCACTTAATGAAGTCATAGATTTTCTTATTTAGGTGAATGGTAGACATTACATATTTTCTTGGCAACGAATTTCGGCAAGGTGTTGTTAAAATCTTTTGAATTTCTAAATGATATTTTTTAGGTAAATTTATTGTCGGATTAAGTAGATCAATTACTCCAGCAGGGCTCCCAACTTCTAAATTGTCAGATTTATCACCGAAATCTACTTTAGCCTGAACTATATCTCGTACACTGTGTAATTCCGTGGACTGTCGTTCAAGAAACCACTGTCTAATGATCTTCTCGTCTCTGAGTTTGTGTTTCCATACTGGCAAGTTTGAGTAATAGAACAGAATACGATACTTATCGCTAACAAGTTGACCCCAATCAGAGTCAACAGTATAAAGTATAACAGGGCGGCCAATACCTTCATTCTTAAGCACTTCTTGGCATATGGCTCCTGCAAAGTCGTCTGCCTCAAACCCGCGTTTTGCGAGATAATGAATTTTGTTAGTTTTCGCATATTTAACCCCAGCTTCATGTAACTTATAATAAAGTTCAGGTCTTTCTTCTGGCTTACGGTTTCCCTTGTATATTGGAAAATCTTTTGGTAAATTCTTCAAATAACGTGTACGCCAATAAGTCCCATCGCTGTATTTTGTATCGTCAACTATCACTAATTGAAATTCTTGTTTAGGGAAATTAATCAATGGGTAATGGAGCTTTTGCTGCCAAAAATGCATCAAGTCTTCCATTGACCAATTGATTTCATATCTCTTGGCTCTATAAAGAAGACTAAATAGTGAGACGCGGAGATCCACCACCAAAATTGGGATCTCATCTTTGGCAAACTCATAAAGCTCTTCAAACATCATTTTTTAATTTTTTTCTCAATTGTTTATTTTTCTTCTTAATTTGACGGGCACGGGCAGAGCCGCCCTTACCTTTATCGTTTCTAACTCCTGATTTTCTAGGAGTTTCCCAATTTTTTAATCTCATATTGTTACCTTTTATAGGATGTGTTATGCATTAAACACTGTTTCTATTACTAAGGTATCACGAGTCCCCGATTTTAGCAACCTAACGCTTTGAGTTTTACAAAATTTTCTCAAACTAGTTTCCATAGCGGCATCTATATCTTTAACTATGGTCTTATCCCAAAATACTTTATATTCCGGTTCCCCAATTAAATGAACCGTGTAAGAGGGTTCAATCTTATCAATGCGGATATATCCGACCTGGTAAGGGACGAAACTTTTTTCAGTTCGTTTTGCCTTTCTGTATTTGCTTTGATATTTTTCTTCAAAAACAATTGAAAAATCTCTCTTTTCTTTATCATTTCTTAACCAATTTCTCCACATTTTTCTGATGGAACTCGGAGGGTAGCAATACTCTGCCCCTTCATACTTTAAGATTAAAGCTCCTAATTTATCTTCAGTGAAATTACTTAGTTTCTGGTCCAACAAGATCTATCCCTGCCTCCGCAAATTCTTTGATAAATAAGTCTATTTGTTCTTCCGTTGATAATTTTGTAATCTCTAAAGGCATTCCAGGCTCGTATAGAGAAACTATAAAGCATGGGAATTTAGGATCATTATTATCCCATTCAACCCAGAACCCATCAACTACGAATTTACCTGCTAAAATGTCTTGAAAATATTCTTCAGTATTGTGGTTAATTGCTAATAAATTCCAATGAAGTATCTCAAGTAAACGGAACATAATTTGTTGTCTCCCTTTTAATGTCATTTTTATAATCCCATAAAGAGTATCTCCAAAGGTTATTTCCTATGAGATCTTGAGCTTCATGGATCGCTATGTTTGAAAATTTATCGCCCCAACTAATCATTGTGGAAATAAAATCGTCTTGATACAAACCATAATCTAAAGGCAGCATCAATATTTTTTCCTTAGCGTGAATTTGTAAGATCCTATTTCTTAAGTTTTCCAATAGTTGAAACATCTCAGTATAGGTATCATACCCATAGGCTTGAAAAAATACAGTAGCCGTATCATACAATTTATAGCTACGGAAATCAAAAGAATCTTGAACTTTAATAAAAGTCCCTTCATCCCACAAATTTAAGGCAACCTCCGAACCAAAGACAATATGGTTCCCGCGAGAAGTAAAATTAAAAAAATCTTCATCTATTGGGTTATAGAAGTAGTCTTGCAGAATTCTCTGATCTTCCACAGAATGTCCTTGGTCAGGTAGTTCAGCCATATTTAGGCATCTTTTTAAGCCTACAAAGCGTTTTAAAATATCAAGAAGAATTAACCGATATGGGTTTGCAGTGTAGCTTAGATCATCCAATGCGTACAGAATGATGGTATCATAATTAGCTAAAATATAATTCAGATCTGCCATTTCAGCCGCTGTTAAAAGATCTACAGGACGCTCATAAAATCTGGCTAAATCTTTTTTGGTTTGCCAAAGCTTAAGAGTTTCCCAATTCCACACCCCTCGCCAACTATTAATGTACGATACCAGTAATATCTTCTTGTTCATATTTTAATTTTCAGTACTATTTAACATTATAACAAGGTGGGCTACTATTGTCAATAGTATTTTCCATTTGTATTTTTGTCAGAAATATGCCGCCCACAATGCACATTAAACCTACGACGACTATTGCATTATTCAAAATTGTACCTCCTTGGCATTATAAATCATCCACTGTTCTAACTCATCAAATGGTTTTTTCAAAACATCGGGGGGAATGGTCCAATGTAATGTATATCGACCAAAGACATTAGCCATTTGAAGTATTATTTCGTTGTCATCGCTAACCGAATGATGACAAGGTAATTTCCCATAGAGACCGTAGGCAGCCTCCAAAACCTTACTTAAACACGGGGGTTTTTGCGTAATCATAAATTTTTACCTCCCTTCCTGGAGGATATTGAGGGAACGTTGGAGTTTTAGTTGAAGCATCGTGAGATTTGCGAAGAATTTTATCGATAGATATGGAACTAGGGAAAGCTCTGACCACAGGTAAATCAGGAATATTTAGATTATGGTGAAGCAATGCCCAAGTTCTAGCGTAACAAATCATTATCCAATATGCAAGTTTTTCCGCATCCTCCTCTTTACATAAAAACCAAATTTCCTTTATATTCGTTACTGGTCGCTAATCAGTAACCGTTCTCTCATGAACTGCTCATAATTACTTATGAGAATTGACTATATCTTCACTATTTCTAGTGTCCCCCGCTTCGGACTGCTTAGCCCTACGATTCTCATCTAGTCGATACACTTTACCAATTTTATAGAGTAACGAAGTTAATTCATTTTCGTAGAGCCATTTTTCCATTTCTGGTATATAACTCTCTACCTGCGCTCTTGGAATATATTGATAAAAGAAAACTCTTTCATCTTTTTTCCGCTCAGGTAATACTCTTGTTTCAATGCCTAAATAATGCCAAAGATGCCAACTTAACTCAATATTTTCCGCTAATGATAAAGAATGAGAGCATAAATTCATAAAACCTGATCTTTTATGTATTGAACCATCATCACAAAGCCATAGGAAAAAATCTTCCAATCCAATTCTCCTTATCAATTCAATTTTTGGCATATCTATAATAGGCAAAGACTTTTGAGTCACATAGATAGGTTTTTTACCATATGCTTTCTCACTTTGTTGCCTTTTATAGTATTTTGAATTAATCATTTTAGCCTTAAATCGAATTATTTCTTCATTAGTGTTAGAAAAATTACATTGAGCTTTACCGTTAGAATAATATTTTGAGATTGTACCATCTCCAAATATTGCATTTAGGTAGAAATTAACTGGTCTTAGCACGGGATTATCCTTTAATAACAGTAATCACAGTGTAACATATCACTAAATAGGACGTCCCCCGTTTTCAAGGGATTTAACCACAACCAAGTTTAAAATAAATCGTGGATTGAGATCGAGAACCTAGCATTAATACTATTTCTCTCAATCTCATCGAGAACTGATATAACCCAAGCACTGAGAAACCCGTAAGTACTACAAGATGCTTGAATACAGTAATTCAATTGTGGAGGGCTTCCAGTATTGCCAGAATATTTTGGCCATAATGCTTTAGCCCATTGATTGTCAAAGAACAAACCCCTTGGGGGATTTGATAGAATCATTTGATTCATTTTGTTGAAAACATCTGAAGCAATGCCCCCTAACAATGGATCAGATGGTAAACTAACCAAGCCTTGAGATTTATCGAAATAATCTCGTTTTTTCTCTCCTTTAAACCCTTTCACAGCCTTTCTGGATTTATTTAAAGCTGCTTCAGGATCATAATCGAAGTTAGTAGATATGGTTTTAGCTGTTCGTCCAACTCCAGCGCCATAAATTAACCGTTATTCCTCAAGTTGTCCATGAGGCGTAGACTATACCTTAGTTAGTTTGGTAAGTTTTCCCAACATTTGTGCTCAAGTTGGTGGCAGCGTTTACAAAGCAATTCTAAATTCTCTAACTCATTATTATGACGGTTGTGGTCTTTATGATGGACACACCATTTATAACTATTAGAGAAATCTAACTCACATTTGCATCGTTCACA
>JASJCA010000143.1 GCA_030066215.1 Rhodobacter sp.
ATGCCCATCACGAACTGCACGAAAACCGGCGCTTTGAAGAGGCCGATATCCATGCAGAATTTCAGATTGTAGAGGTGGCCCACATCGTAGCATTCATGCTCGAACTTGATGTCATGCGGCGCGAGCGTCGTCGCGGCCTCTTTGATATCGCGGAAGGTGTTGCGGAAAATGTTGCCGTCGGACCCGGCGACGTAGTCCTTCTCCCAATCGAACTTCCAGCCGTCGTACCGCTTGGCCAGCGGATGGAACGAGAAGTTCATCGAACCCATGTTCATCGAACACATCTCGGCGGAAAACGTCGCCGCGGGCTTAATACGGTCCTGGATCGATAGCGTCAGAGAGCCGCCGGTCGAGATATTCACCACCGCATCCGTCGCTTGCTTGATCCGCGGCAGAAACGGATGGAAATCGGCCGGATCGACCGACGGCGCGCCGGTCTCGGGGTTGCGCGCGTGCAAGTGCAGGATCGATGCGCCGGCCTCCGCCGCGTCCACCGCCTGGGTCGCGATCTGGTCGTAGGTGTAAGGCAGGGCGTCCGACATGGTCGGCGTATGGATCGCCCCGGTCACGGCGCAAGTGATGATTGTCTTGTGCTGGCGGGCCATGGATCAGGCTCCTTTGTCGGTCGCGGTGCGCACGCGGTAGCTGAGCGGGAAAAGCTCCAGGTCGAACCGGTCGCGGATCAGGCCCCAGACGCCCTTAGGCGCCTTCAGCATGACGACGATCGCGACGAGGCCCAGCACCATCAGGTAGATCGTCCCGAAATCCGCCAGCGTCTCGCGTAGGGCAAAGAACAAAAGGGTACCGATGATCGGACCTTCCAGCGTCCCGATCCCGCCGATCACTACAATGAAGATCACAAAGGCCGTCCAATCGTTCACGCTGAACGCCGCATCGGGCGAAATGCGAAGTTTTTGCAGAAATATTAGACCGCCGATAATCGCTGTGAAGGCCGAGGTGACGACGTATACTTCCAGCTTGGTGCGCCAGATGTCGATGCCGAGTCCGCTCGCCGCCACCTCACTGTCTCGGATCGCAGTCAAAGCCAGCCCCCGACGCGAGCGCAAGAATAGGTAAACCGCCGAAATCACCACGACCGCCGCGCCGAGCGCCAGCCAGTAGCTGAGCGCCTCACGGCCAGACCGCGACGCCGCCAGCGACTTGACGATGCCCACCGGCAAGGACGAGCCCGATCCGCCTCCGAGGGCTGAAACTTGCGCGAAGCTCAGGCGGAACACTTCGGCGATGACCCAGGTGCCAATGGCGAAATAGGCGCCCTTCAGCCGGAAGATCAGCGTGGCGATGGGGATCGATACGATGGCCGCCAGCCCTCCCGCCGCGATGATCGCCGCAATCGGATGCAGCCCGCCAAAAATCGTCAGCGCGAAGAGCATGTAGCCGCCGAAGCCCACGAAGGCCTGCTGGCCGACCGACACCAGCCCGGCATAACCCGCCATCAGGTTCCACAGGCACGCGAGCGAAAGATAGAGTAAGATCTCGCCCATCAGACGCATATCCGCGCGCCCGGCCCACCAAGGCGCGGCGGCCAACAACACTAGCGCGATCAGAGCGATAACCGTCGCCACACTCGAGGCCCGCGTCGCGCGCGTAACGGTCGGCGCGCTCAATGCTCCACCCTCGGGAACAGCCCGTTCGGACGTACCGCCAGCACGACGAGAAACGCGATATGGCCCGCCAACAATTGCCAGCCCGGGTCGATCTTGGCTCCGATGGTCTGCGCCACGCCCAGGATCACGCCTCCGGCCAGCGTGCCCCAAAGACTGCCGAGCCCGCCGATGATCACCGCCTCGAAGCCGAAGATCAGCCGCCCGCCGCCAATGGCCGGGTCAAAACTGGTGCGCATGCCCAGAAGGATCCCCGCAATCGCCGTTACGGCGAGCGCCAACGCCATGGCCAGACCGAAGACATGTGCCTTGTTCAGCCCCATGATCTGGGCGATGTCCTGGTTGTCGCTGACGGCCCGGAACCCGCGGCCCAGGCTCGTCTTGTAGAAGATCCACTGCAGACAGGCGATCATCGCCACGGCAACAACGAAGGTCAGAAGCGGCAGCACGCCCACGGCCAAGCCGCCGGCCGACAGGCTCGCCGTCTCGATAGCCCCGCCGTTCAGTTTCTGCGGGTCGGCGGTGTAGCCCTCCAATAGCGCGTTCTGCAGGATCACCGACAGCCCGAAGGTGACGAGCAAGGGCGGCAGGATGTCCGGCCCCAGCGTCTGGTTCAGCACGCCGCGCTGCAGGGCATACCCAATCCCCGCCATCAGCGGCATCACCACGATCAGGGCCACGAAGGGATGCACGTCCAGCATCATCGTCGTCGACAGCCCCAGATAGGCCGCCAGCACGATCAAGTCGCCATGTGCGATGTTCACCAGCCGCATGACGCCGAAAATCAGTGACAGCCCCGCCGCGAAAAGCGCATAGAGCCCGCCTAAGAGCGTACCCTGCACGATTACCCCAACCCATTCGATCATGCCGCCACTCCGAAATAGGCCTGCGTGATTTGGTCGTGGGTCACGTCCTTGGTGCGACCTTCGAGCGACACGCGGCCCTCTTGCAGGCAATAGACCCGGCTCGAAACCGACAACGCCTTAGAGATGTCCTGTTCGACGATCATCGCCGTCATGCCCTCACCGACGATGTCTGGAAGGGCGTCGTAGATCGACTTGATGACGACGGGGGCCAGCCCAAGGCTGACCTCGTCGAACATCACAAAATCCGGGTTCGCCATCAGCGCCCGTCCGATGGCGACCATCTGTTGTTGCCCGCCGGACAGCGACGTCGAGGCCTGGCGCCTGCGCTCTTCCAGGATCGGGAACAGCCCAAAAACCTTCTCCATCGACCAGGGTCCCGGGCGCCCAACTTTGCCGCCGAGCAGAAGGTTTTCCTCCACCGAAAGCGAAGGAAAAAGCTGCCGCCCCTCTGGAACCAGCGCGATGCCCAAATGTGCAACCCGGTCGGCGCGCAGCGCGCCAATCGGCTGCCCGCGATAGACGATCTGGTCGGCCCGGTTACGCAACAGCCCCGAGATTGACCGCAGCATCGTCGTCTTGCCAGCTCCGTTCGCACCGATGATCGCGATCACCTCACCGTCTGCCAGCGTCATGTCGATGCCGAACAGCGCCTGGAAGTCGCCGTAATGCGCGTCCAACGCGTGTAGGGTCAACAGATCAGGCATCGGCGTCGATCCCCAGATAAATCTCTTTGACTTCAGGTGTTTCCATGATTTGCGCCGGATCGCCCTCTGCGATCTGCCTGCCGAAATCTATCACGATGACCCGCTCAACCACGACCAACAGCGCGTGCAGCACATGCTCGATCCATATGATCGTCGTGCCGCCTGCATGGATGCGCTTGATCGTGTCAATCAGCGCCACGCATTCCGCATCGGTCAGCCCGCCGGCGATCTCGTCCAAGAGCAACAGCTTCGGCTTCGCCGCCATCGCTCGCGCTAGTTCCAGCCGCTTGCGTTCCAAGAGCGACAGCGCGCCGGCGCGAGTGTTTGCCTTGGGCATCAGCCCGGTTTCTTCCAGCACATCGACGGCATGTGCCTCGGCCTCACGGCCGTGCAGCCCCGCGCCTTGCGTGGCCCCCACCAGCGCATTCTCGAAGACGGTCATGCCGCCGAAAGGCTGCGGGATCTGGAACGACCGAGCGATCCCTTCCTTGCACCGCGCCGCGGCGGAATGGGTGGTGATGTCCTGCCCGGCAAAGGCGATGCGGCCCGCGTCCGGCCGCAAGGCCCCAGTGATCAGGTTGAAGAGCGAGGTCTTGCCCGCCCCGTTCGGCCCCAGAACGCCCAACGCCTCGCCTTCGGTCACATCGAAGGTGGTGTCGTCGGCAACGACGACGGCATCAAAGCTTTTCCGCAGGCCGGCAATCGACAGGATGGCGGACAAGACCGGTTTGCCTTAGCCAAGCAACTGCAACTCGCCGCCAACCGGGATTTGCGGGGCGTGCTTGTTGTTGGTGATCACCAGTTCGGCGCCGTCGCCGTTGTCCTGCCACTGGCCGGAGACCAGCGGCGTCTTCGACACGTTCGGCACCGGCCCGGTGGACCAGTTCACATCGCCGACGATGGTCGAGATGTTGGTCGATTTGATCGCGGCGGTGTTGGCCTCGTAGTCGTCGAGATCTTCCGAGCGCGAGACCACGTCTGCGACCACTTCAAACAGAGCGTGCTTGAACCCGATGGGCTGGGTCCAGGGCCGTCCGGTGGCGCTGGAATAGCCGACCGCCAGATCGCCCGCCGAAATACCCGTCAGCGACGACACGAACGGATGGTTCGGCGACCACCAGATCTCGGTCGTCAGTCCGACGCCACGCGGTCCCAGCGCCTCGATCGCCGACGGGAACAAGAGCGCCTTGCCAATGGTCGCGACCTTCGGGTTGAAGCCTTGCTGCGCCGCCTGGCTCCAAAACGTGCCGAAATCGGGCGGGATCATTACGCCGGTCACGATCTCGCAGCCTGCATCCTTGAAAGCAGAGATGAAGTTCGAGAAGTCGTCGTTCAGCGGCTGGAACCGGCCCGGGTCGGTCAACTCGTACCCCGCAGCAGCCAAGGCCGGCGGCAGGCCGAGGTTCGGATCGCCCCACGCATTGCCGTCCGCGTCATTCGGGAACAACCCACCGACCTTTTTGGTCACACCGCTGTCGTCCCAAAGCCCCGTGAAGTTGGCGATGACGTCTTCGAGGCCCCAGAAAAAGTGATAGGTGTACTGGAACCCTTCCGCCGGATTGCCGCCGCGGCCGAAGAAATAGGGCTGCCAGGGCGCGTCGGTGGTGATGCAGGGCACCTCGTTGATCTCGGCCTGATCGGCCACTGGGTTGGTCGTGTCCGGCGTTGCCGCCGCGGTGATGATGTCGACCTCATCGCCCAGGATCAGGTCGGCGGCGACTTCCGCCGCGCGGTTCGGGTTCGACTGGCTATCCTTTTTGATGATATCGATATTGTAGGACTTGCCGTTGTTCATCACGCCGCCCGCGAAATGGGCGCGCAGGCCTTCGAGGATATGGTCATCCGCCTCGGCAAACCCGGCGAGCGGCCCGGTCGACGGCGTCACGAACCCCACCTTGATCGTCGGGTTCTGCGCATAGGCGCGCGTGCTGCGCAGGATCGCCGGGGCGGCAACCCAGGCGGCCAGCCCTGCCAGCACATGGCGTCTTGTCGTCGTTGTCATGTCTCTCCTCCCTTTTGTCTGGACCCGCCGGGCAAGATTGCCTCTAGTTTTCTCAGGTGATCCGCGACCCTCTCCTTGGTAGCAGCGAGATCGCCTTTTTCCCAACGCCTAAATCCCGCCCCCGCCGCCATTCCGGTGCGGCCCTGGTCGCGGAGCGCCTGCAGATAGGGCGACGGCCCGGGCCGGGCGTCGAGGTCGAAAAGCACCTGCCGGTGGATGTCCTGAATCAGCTCGATCCCCACGAAGTCGGCATTCTCTAGCGGTCCCAGCACCGCCAGCCGGCGCCCAAAACTGGCCTTGACCACGTCATCCACCGCCTCGGCCGTGCAAATCCCGTTCTCCACGAGGCTGACCGCCTCGCGCCAAAGCGCGTGCTGCAGCCGGTTGCCGATGAAGCCGGGCACGTCTTTTTCGACCATCACCGGGGTCTTGCCGGCGCTTTCCAGCAGGTCGACCATGTCCTGTGCCACCGCGGGATCGGTCCATTCCGTCTTTACGACCTCCACCAGCGGGATCATATGCGGCGGGTTCCACCAATGGGTGCCGAGCCCGCGGTGGCGCGAGGCCAGCCCGCACATGATCCTGGAGATTTGAATGACCGAGGTGTTCGAGGCCAGAATCACCTCCGTCGGCGCATGCGCCTCAATCTCGGCAAAAATCGCTTGCTTCAGCTCCAACTTCTCCGGCGCGGCCTCGAATACCACATCCGCCTGCGACACGGCCTTTGGGAGAGTGGGGCAGAGCGTGATCCGCGCCAGAGCCGCGTCGATCTCGGCCCGATCGGCCCCAAGCAGCGCCAGACTCTCCGCCACTCGGGCCGGTACGCTCTGAAGCATCTGCGGCACCGGGTCCTGCACCGCCACGTCGTGCCCCGCCCGCGCAAAGGTCAGCGCGATGCCGTGGCCCATAAGCCCACCGCCGATGACCGCGACCCGCCTCATCCACCGCCACGATTTTTCGCAGAAAAACCGTCCCAACCTTCGGACCGCATGCTCATCCCGCGGTATATCCCCCGTCGGCGTAAAGGACATGTCCTGTGTAGAAATCGGACGCTCTCGAGGCCAGGAAAAGAAGCGGCCCCGCGAGGTCCTCCGGCTCGCCCAACCGCCCCTTCGGCACCCGTGCCAGGAACCCGCTGCGCACCGCCTTGGCGTTGTCGTCGTCGCCGAACATCCAGGCCGTCAGTGGCGAGCGGAACACCGTCGGCGCGATCGCGTTCACCGTGATCCCCGTCGGCCCAAGCTCGCACCCAAGCGCTTTGGTGATCCCGTCCACCGCCGCCTTCGAGGCACAATAGGCGGTATAGCCTGCGGGATGCCCCAAGAGCCCGCGCGCCGAGGACATCAGCACGATCTTGCCGCCGTCGCCTTGGCGCGTCATCCGCTTGGTCGCGGCCCGCGCCATCAGCCAGCTTTGCGTGACATTGGCGTCCATCACAGCATCGAAGGTCCCGGGTTCCATTTCGTCGATCTTGGCGACCTTGTTCATTCCCGACGCCACCACGAGGATGTCCAGCCGCCCGAACGCCTCAACGGTCTTTGCCACCATGTCAGCACACGCGGCTTCGCTGTCAGGCCTCGCATTGATTTGCGCGGTCTTGCCCTTGCAGCGCCCCGCGACGTCGGCCATGGCCTCGGCATTGCCCGCCGCCAGCACCACCTTGCAGCCCGCGCCCGACAGGCACTCGGCGGCCACCGCGCCGAACGCGCCCGAGGCGCCGGTGATCAGCGCGACCTTGCCGGAGACGTTGAAATAGGACAGCGGATCGGACAGGCTCATGTCGGACGCCCTCCTTCGGGATAGGGGATCACCACCAGCAACTTGCAGACGTGGTTCGATTTGTTCTCGATCCGCCGCATCTGGCCCGGCGGCACGGTGCAGCTGTCCATCGGACCAAGCAGCTCTGACTGCCCGTCCCACTCGACGGTCATCTCACCCTCCAGCACCACATAGACCTTCTCGAACGGCGTCGAATCCGGCCCGGCCCCGCCGCCCGGCAGAAACTGCGAGAACCCGACCCACTGGTTTTCCGGCCCGCCATCCTCGAACCCCTGCAGCCGCAGCCCGGTGACGCCCCAATGGTTCGGGGCCTCGTAGGTCTCGGCGTCTTTGAAACGCTTGATCAGCATTCCGGTCCTCCCAATTCCCGCACCGACGCGATACCGACAGAATACCGACGTTTTGCCGACGCCGGTTTTCCGCCTCGATCAGAAGTCCTCGCCGGCCTCGATGCGGTACTGCTGGCCCTTGTCGACCATCGCAACCAGGCGGATGATGCAGCCGTCGCCCCTGTCCCAGTTCCAGGGGAAGAACGCGAAGGTCACGCGCTTGCCGGTCACCGCGTCCAGGTCGCCGCCCACGTTCTCGATGCCCAGGATGCCGTTGTTGAACAGGATCCGGTGTACCGGCTCCCACTCGGGGAAGGCCTCGTCCCAGGCGATCCCGCCGGACCATTCCTTGTACTCCGCGGCCAGATGCGGGTGCAGCGGCCCGTTGCGGTGCGGCCCGATCGCGGTCGCCAGCGGGTGGTCGTTGGCCTGGGTGTCATGTCCCACCACCTTGATGCCCTTCTCGACCATCCACTCGCCCGCCGAGGGCACAAGCCCCGGACAATGCGTGAAATAATCGCCGTCCTCGTATTGGTGATGCCAGCCGGTGTTGAGGATCAGCACGTCGTTGCGGCGGATCGCGTGACCGCACGCGGCCTCGAGGTCGTCGCCGGTGATCGGCTCCCACATCTTCTTCGGGATCGACACCACGAGGCCCGAGCCAAAGAAATGCGGCAGCGGCACTTCGTCGATGAACGGCGTGCCCTGGACGACGTGCGCCGGGGCGTCGATATGCGTGGTGACGTGCATTGTCGTCGTGAGCGTTTGGCTCAGCACGCCGGACTTGGCTATATAGTGCATCCGCTCGATTTGAACGTCGCGGAAATAGGGCCAGTTCGGGCATTGAAAGCCGTACCGGTGGCTGAGATTGTAGAACTCCAGCCCCATGTCGTTGTCGGTGTTCGCTTGAAACTCAATCCCTCGGATCGTGACCGTCATCGCCGCCTCCCACGCGTGCCGCCCATTCGTCCCGTATTATGGTGCATGCGTACCGTATCGCGGTCAATAGTTGATTTTCGTCGCGATCCGATTTAGGCTTCTATGCCAAGTCCGCTTACGGAACCAAGCACCAACAAAGAGCTCACGAGTGCAGGAAAACCATAGAAATCAAGGTGTTCAGGTTATCGCCCGCGCGGCCGAAATCCTCCGCGTGCTCAGTAACGACACAAACGGGATGAGCCTTGGGCAGATTGCAACACAAGTCGAATTGCCCCGCTCTACGGTACAACGAATCGTCGGGGCCTTGTCGTTAGAGGGGTTTGTCTCGACCGAAAAAGGCCGTGGAAGAATCAGGCTGGGTCCAGAGATCCAGAGCCTTGCGCAGGCGTGCGTTACGGATGTGCGGGACCGACTGCGCCCCATCATGAAGAGCCTCTCCGAGGAGACCGGAGAGACCGTCGACCTTGCCGTCCTCGAAGGCAGCAAAATGCTCTTCATCGATCAGGTCGTGGGCAGTCACCGATTGCGGACCGTGTCGAGCATCGGCGAGACCTTTCCGCTCACGACAACAGCGAATGGCAAGGCGGCCCTATCGCTCCTTGACCCCGACCAAGCCGCGAGGCTGATCATTACGGAGTTGGAGAATTCCGGTCGCCAGGAAACAAGAACCAGCGAGCTCCTTAATGAGATCGATGCAATCCGCGCGGGAGATCTCGCCACAGACGAGAATGAACACACCGAGGGAATCTGCGCCTTGGGTTTTGCTATCTCTGACGAGGTTGGAGACGTCTTCGCGTTGTCGATCCCTGTACCTAGTGCTCGGTTCCAAAGGAAAAGAAGTGACCTATACGGCGCTCTACAGAGGTGGAAATCGAAAATCTCGACCTAACAACTCAATACTCCGGCAGGATCGCTAGATACGAAGTCTATGCAATCCAAACATAAGGCATGGGGTTTCCACGCCAAGATCCTTGCCGGCGAGAGATCCGCCGAGTCGTGCATGAATGACTGCTATCTTCTGCGTACTTCTGCGCTGGATTCCCGCAGTTCAGAGGCGCGCACATCGCTGCAAGCGCGCGCAGCGGGATTTCGGAGGGTCCGCTTCGGGCTCCAAGCCGCCCGATGCGGTGCAGCATGTCAAGCCTCAGGTCCGATTCTGAGACCGGTCGTTGAGGACGGGTTCTACAATCGACGGTCAACGCGGTGTTGGCGCATGGGCCGGGAGGGACGGATGGAGGCACGACTATGCCGAGATTCCAACTTCCCGCCGCCAAGGCAAAGCGCATAGCCTGGAACAATGGCCGCTTGATCGGTCAGAAGCGCCCCCTGCTGCCCAAGCAGGTTTGGGCCATTCGCGCCCGCTTGGAACTGGCTGGTAACTCCCGCGACCTGGCGCTCTTCAATCTCGCGATCGACAGCAAGCTGCGCGGGTGTGACCTCGTCAAACTGAAGGTCAGTGATCTTGTCGTCGGCAACCGGGTTCGCGAGCGCGTCACGATCGTCCAGAGCAAGACCAACCGGCCGGTGCAATTCGAAGTGTCTGAGAACACGCGGGAAACGATCGCCGCTTGGGTTGATCGTCCTGAAATGCGGGGATGCCAGTTCCTTTTCCTAGCCGTTTCCATGCATCGCCACATATCTCTACCAGGCGGTACGCGCGGCTCGTCTGTGACTGGATGGCGGCCATTGGGCTAGACCCAAGCGGGTATGGCACACATTCACGACGTCTGACCAAGGCATCGGAAATCTACGAGCGGTTCAACTGTTGCTCGGCCAT
>JASJCA010000144.1 GCA_030066215.1 Rhodobacter sp.
CACACAAAAATTGTCGAACCAGGTGATCACGCCCTGCAGTTTGACGCCATTGATGAGAAAGATCGTGACCGAGACTTTGGTCTTGCGCACATGGTTCAGAAACGCATCTTGCAAATTCTGCTTGTCGGCAGCCATTGGTCTTTTGCCCTTGTATATTCACTCTGCCCCGCGGGACCGCCCGCTTTGCATATGCGCCGGAGTATGGAGTGGCCTTAACCAAGATTCCAGCCCCAAAATCGGCCCGTTCCGGTTGTATTGATTGACCATTATTACCCGCGCCAGAACTCTGGGTTGAGGAGCGCGATGATGGCCAGCGTTTCCAGCCGACCGAGCACCATCGAGGCGGCGAGGATCAGTTTGGCGGGATCCGAAAGCGCGGCGTAGCTCAGGCCGTCGCCGGCAACTCCGGCCAGCGGCCCCGTAGTCGACAAGGCCGCGATGGTCAGCACGACCGCGTCGTCAAAACCGATGCCGGCAAGCGACAAAGCCAGCATCACCGCGGCAATGGAGATCGCAAACAGCATGAAGAAGATCCAGGCGACATATGCGCCCTGACGGCGCAGCGACCGCTCGGTCTGCCCGGAGCCGCCGACGGAGTTCGGGTGGACCAGCCGTTCGAGTTCGCGCGCCCCATGTTTGTAAAGCGCGTAGATGCGCAGCAACTTCACACCGCCAGCGGTGGTGGCCACGCCGCCGCCGATCAGGGCGAGCCCCATCAGGATCAGCCCCGGGGTCGCCAGACCGGACCAGCTGCGGGCAGCCTCCCAATCACCGCTTTCGAACCCTGTGGTGGATAAGAACGACAACACAGTGAAGATGCTTCCCCAAAGCGCCTGCATCCCCTGCCAAAACGATTCCGCGGCATCGACCTCCAAGGCACCAGCCCAGTGGCGCAGGAACAAAAGCGCCGGAACAGCGACCGCGCAAAACACGCCCATCCGAATCTCGGGGTCCCCGGCCAATCGGGTCCGACCGAATTCAGCGTTGTCGCGGGCAAAGGTCTTGCGCGACAGCGCGAAGGCGAAGAACAGAAAGATCAGGAATTCGCCGCCCACGCCGGACTCCGATCCGGTGGTCCCGCCGACTGGCGAAATACCGCTGGTCGCAAGGGTCGACATGGCATGGCAGAGGGCGACTAGCGGCGAATCCCCCAGGATCAAAAGGCCGACCCATAACCCCAGGGTCAACGCGCCGTAAATCGGCAATAGCGCCGCGGCGTAGCGCTGCAAACGCAACGCCGGATCGGCGATGCGGGTGATCTGGTCGATTCCGGACCCGGAGCCGACGCTGCGCGCACCGCTCAAGACCTCGAAGCCGCCGAGGTTCAAAGGCGCAAGGATAGCGATGGCGGTGACCCAGATCAGAAACCCGCCCATCCAGCCGACAAGCGCGCGCCAGAGGTGTTCCGCGTCGGACAGGCGCATGGGGTCGTCGAAGACCGTGGCGCCAGTGGTCGTGAGGCTCGAGACCATCTCGAAATAGGCATTCAGATAACGGGTGTTTCCGACGGATTCGTAGAACGGGACGGCCAGCATCAGCGGCAAGGCCGTGAAGGCAGCCAGCAGCGCCAGTAGGTGGCTGCGGGCCGGGTTTTTCGGCGAATGGCCAGCGGTCACGACGCCGATCATCGCGGTAAAGGTCAGAAAAATGAGGGCACCGTAGAAGAACGCGCGCGCGGTGTCCCAATCGCGGGTGGCCGTGGCGACCCCGGCCGGAACGAACATCGCCAACGCTCCGATCCCCGTCAGGATCAGGATCAGCGGAAGGGATAGAATGCGTGCGAGCATGGGGACGCGTCGGATCTCGCTCTTGCATGGCGCCCGATTGCGCGGGCGCGATTAGACCTCTGTCTTAGCGAAGGATCCGCGGCAACGCCATGAAGCGCCTGGGCGCCCGAATCCGGCCGCGACGATACGCAGTGTGTCAGGGACCTCGTGACCGCACCGGCTTGCCCGGGACTGGGCGAAGGCTTTGACCCAAGGCAAGTCCACCGCGCGTGACCGGTGGGCCGCGCCAGACAGCGCGCTAGAAGAAATCTATGGTCACCTGCAGCAAGCGCTCCACCTCGGGCACATCCGCGGCCATGGCGAATATGGCGATCACGTCGCCTTCTTCGATCCGGGTGTGGCCGGTGGGGCGGATCACCTCGTCGCCTTTCTTGACCGCTCCGACCAGCACGCCTTCGGGGAAGTCGATGTCGCGGATTTGCTGCCCCGTAATCGGCGAGGTCGACAAAACTTGCGCCTCGATGATCTCGGCCTCAGCGTCGCCGATAGAGTAAACGCCGCGGACTCGGCCGTGCCGGATGTGGCGCAGGATCGAGCTGACCGTGGTGGTGCGCGGGTTGATATAGGCGTCGATGTTCATCGGCCCCATCAAAGATGTCAGCGTGGGATCGTTGATCAAACAGATCGCCATCTTGGCGCCGGCCGCCTTGGCGCGCACCGACGCAAGGATGTTGACCTTGTCGTCATCGGTCACCGCCAGGACCGCATCGGCGCGATCGATATTGGCCTCGATCAACAGATCCCGATTAAGACCATCGCCGTTCAGCACGATGGTGCGTTCCAGCGCGTCCGCCGCGCGCTCCGCGCAAACCCGGTTCCGCTCGATCACCTTGACCCGAACCCGGTCGGCGCGGTCCTCAAGCGCTTTGGCTACGGCGAGCCCGACATTGCCGCCGCCAACGATCACCACGCGCTCCTGCTTGGTCTTGATCTTGCCGAAGATCTCAAGCGCTCGGGTGACATCGTCGGCATGAGCGAAAACGTAGATCTCGTCACCGACAAAAAGCTGGTCGCCGGCCTCCGGGGCAAACAGCGTGCCGCCGCGGCGCACGCCGACGACCACCGCCCGCAAGGTCGAGAACAGATCCGAAAGCTGGCGCAACGGCGTGTTCACGACGGGACAATCCTCGTCCAGCATCAAGCCCATCAGCTCCGCCTGGCCGTCGAGGAAGCTTTCGGTGTCGAAGGCGACCGGCGCTGCGAGGCGCCTCAGCGCGGCGTCGGCCACCTCGCGCTCGGGGCTGATCACCACGTCGATCGGCATGTGATCGCGCCGGTAAAGATCGGAGTAAAGCGAGTTGAGATAAGACTGGCTGCGCAGCCGCGCGATCTTTTTGGTGACGTCGAAGACCGAATGCGCCACCTGGCAGGTGACCATGTTGACCTCGTCAGAATGAGTCGCCGCGATCACCATATCGGCGTCGCGGGCGCCGGCGCGGTCGAGCACATCGGGGTAGCTGGCAAAGCCGGTGACGCCTTGCACGTCCAGTGTATCGGTCGCGCGGCGCACCAGATCGGGGTTGTTGTCGACGACGGTGACGTCATTCTTTTCGCCCGAGAGGTGCCGCGCGATCTGCCAGCCGACCTGGCCTGCGCCGCAGATGATGACTTTCATGCGCCTCCCCGTCGCGCCTTCGCGGGCCCAAGCGTTGCCAGAACCGCGCGCGCCGGTCAATCCGGCGCAGGCAAGCACGGTGGCCGCGGATTTGCCGAGCCAGGCGCGTTGCGGTAACTGCGCTGTGGGTATCACGGCCGGATCGGGCAATGGCGGAACACATCCTGGTGATTGGCGGCGGCTCGGCCCTGGGCTGCGAGATCGCCAGGGTGCTGGCGGGCCTCGGCCACCGCGTCATGGGGACCTACCGCTCCGATCGGTTGGGGGTCATTGCCGCGATCGCAGAGACCGGCGCAGAGCCGATGCAACTGGATCTGAGCGACGAGGTTGCGCTCAAATCATCACTCGCAGCGGCTGACGGCGCCGTCTTTGTGCCAAAACTCACCCAGACGGTTGCAGCCGGCCGGTTTCTCGCCCCCGGGCAACCGGCGGTGTTCTTCTCAAGCAACAACGTCGTCGTCGACCGGGAGACTCCGAACTACCGCAACCTGGCCGCGGCCGAGGAGACCTTGCGCCAGGCCGCACCCGAGGCGCGTGTGCTGCGGCCAACGATGATCTACGGGCACGCCGGCGACCGCAATCTGTCGCGGCTGATGCGCAGCATGCGCCGGCGCCGCGTGGTCTTTCGCCCCGCAACGTCCGCCCTGCAGCAGCCGATCTTCTTCCGCGACGTCGCCAGGATTTGCGCCGAGCTGCTGTTCGAGCCCGGACGCTCCGGCGCAACAATGGCCGCCGGCGGACCAGATGAGGTGACCTACAGGCAGCTCTACGCCGCTGTGGCGCAGGCGGCCGGTGCGCGCTGCCTCAGCCTGCCGGTTCCCGTCGGCGCCGCCCTGGCCGGCGCACGGCTTCTGCGGGCGACCGGAGCCAAGGTGCCGGTACGGATGGACCAATTGCGCCGTGCCCGGTTCGACAAGCGCGCGCGGGGCGCCGAGGTGAGGCTCGGCACGACCTCGCTGCAGGACGGATTGCAGCACCTCGCCGCAGCACTGGAACACGCCGACCGCAATTGAGCCCGAAGGGGCTGCCTTCGGCCTGATGACCGACCAGAAAGGCGGCAGGCGCCGCCCCGTGCTCCGGACCTCAGGCGGTCTTGGCCACCTCGCCTTCGACATGGGCGACCCGGCTGCCGGATTTGTTCGACGTCACCACGCCCAGCGACTTCAGCTTGCGGTGCAACGCACTGCGCTCCATGCCGACGAAGCTTGCCGTGCGGCTGATATTGCCGCCAAAGCGGTTGATCTGCGTCAGCAGATATTCGCGCTCGAATAGCTCGCGGGCCTCGCGTAGCGGCAGCGTCGCCAGGCTGCCCGACAGCACCACACGGCTGTCGTCTTGCTGGGCAGGTTCGGATTGCGGCAGTTCGGTCGCTGTAATCGGGCCGCTGCCTTCGCCCAGGATCAGCACCCGCTCGATCACGTTCTTGAGTTGCCGCACATTGCCCTGCCACACCATCGTTTGCAGCATGGCGACAGCCTCGTCGGCGAGCTTGCGCAGGGGCAGGCCCTGGGCCTTGTTGAAGGCGTCGATGAAGTGTTCGGCGAGCATCGGAATGTCCTCGCGCCGCGCCTCGAGCGAGGGCACCTGGATCGGCACGACGTTGAGGCGGTGATACAGCTCCTGGCGAAAGCGGCCGGCTTCAATTTCTTCCTGCAATTCCTTGTTCGTACTTGAAATTACGCGCATGTCGACGCGCACCTTGTCGGAACTGCCGACACGCTGAAACTGCTGCTCGACAAGCACGCGCAGGATCTTGGACTGCGTGCCGAGCGGCATGTCGGCGACTTCGTCGAAATACAACACACCGCCATGGGCCTGTTCGAGCAGCCCGGGCTCGACGCCGCGGTCAACACCGTCGCGGCCGAACAACACCTCCTCCATCCGCTCGGGCTCGATCGAGGCGCAGTTGACGCTGACAAAGGGCCCGGCGGCGCGGTTCGATTGGGCGTGGATATAACGTGCGGCGATTTCCTTGCCGCAGCCGGCCGGCCCGGTCAACATCACCCGCCCGTTCGACTTCGTCACCTTGTCGAGGTTGTTTTTCAATGCCTTGAAGGCCGAACTTGCACCAACCATTTCGGCCGGCGCCTCGTCGCGACGACGCAATTCGGTGTTTTCCCGGCGCAGGCGCGAGGTTTCCATCGCGCGGCCGATCACCACCATCAACTGGTCGATGTTGAACGGCTTTTCGATGAAGTCATAGGCGCCTTGCTTGATCGCGGCGACGGCGATTTCGATGTTGCCATGGCCCGAGATGATCACGATCGGAATGCCCGGGTTGTCTCGCTTCGTCGCCTTGAGGATGTCGATGCCGTCCATCCGGCTGTCCTTGAGCCAGATGTCGAGGATCATCAGCGCCGGCGGGTCGGCGTTGATCTGGTCCATGCATTCGTCGGAATTGGCCGCCAGCCGTGTGGTGTAGCCCTCGTCCTTCAGAATGTCGGATATCAATTCGCGGATGTCCCGCTCGTCGTCCACGATCAGTATGTCACCCATGACTACTCCCTCATACGGCCAGTTCTTGTGTGTGGGCTTCGGTGGCGTGCTGCGGTAGTGGCAGCCGGATCTCGGCCCGCGCCCCACGGCGCGCGCCCTCTTCAAACGGTTCGGCATCGGTCAAGGTCAGCGTGCCGCCGTGTTCCTCGATGATCTTCTTGACGATCGGCAGGCCCAGCCCGGTGCCCTTTTCGCGCGTCGTCACATACGGCTCGAACAGCCGCGCGCGGTCGGCGGGCAGCCCGATGCCATTGTCCGAGACGGCGATCAGAGCATCCTGATCGCCGATGGTCATCGCCACGCGGACCGCGCCAGGATAGCTGGTTTCACCAGCCTTTTCCCGATGGCTTTCAATGGCTTCGCCGGCGTTCTTGATCAGGTTCGTCAAGGCCTGGCTGATCATCGTGGCATCGATATCGGCAATCACCTCGGCCTCGGGCAGATCGGCGGCGACGGTGGTGCCCGGCTGCTGTGCGCCCTCCTGCAAGGTAACGGCGTCGCGCACCAGTGCCGCGAGGTCCTGCAGCCGGCGGTCGGGTTCGGGCATGCGGGCGAATTTCGAGAACTCGTCGACGATGCGGCGCAGATCGGTGGTCTGGCGCACGATCACGTCGGTCATCTGCGCCAGCGTCGTCGCATCCGCGTCGCCCACCAGCGGCGTGTACTTGCGCTTAAGCCGCTCGGCCGACAGCTGGATCGGGGTCAGCGGGTTCTTGATCTCATGCGCGATGCGGCGCGCGACATCGCCCCAGGCGGCCATACGCTGCGCGCTGACCAGGTCGGTGACGTCGTCGAAGGCGACCACGTAGCCTTCCAGCGTGCCGTCCTCGGATCGCCGCGTCGCCATCCGCACCAGCAGATTCTCCAGCTTGCCCTGGCGCGTCATCTTGATCTCTTCCTGCGCCACCTCGCCGCGCCCCGCCTTCAGCTTGCGGAACAATGCGTCGAATTCCGGCACCGCCTCGCCCAGGGGCCCCGACTGCAGATCGCCCGGCAGGCCCAAGAGCCGCCGCGCCGAGCGGTTGACGAAAGTGATCTCGCCGGCGGCGTCGAGCCCGACCACGCCCGCGGTGACCGAACTCAGCACCGAATCAAAGAGCCGCCGGCGCCGTTCGATCTGGGCGTTGTTGTCGAGAAGCGCATCGCGCTGGCCCTTCAGTTGCCGGGTCATCTGGTTGAAGATCCGGCCCAGCATGGCGATTTCGTCGTCGCCCGGCTCTTCGCGCAGCTGCACGTCCAGGTCGCCGGCGCCGACCTGCTGCGCCGCTCCGGCGAGCCGGCCCACGGGGCGCGACAGTCGCTCGGCGAACCACAGGCCCAGCCAAATCGCCGCCAAGATCAGGATCACGGCGAAGCCCAGGTAGAGAAGCCCGAATTCGAACAGGATGCGCCCGCGCTCCGATTCGAGCTGGTTGTAGAGAGCCACCGTCTCCTGCGTGTCGTCGAGCAGGTTCAGGATCTCGCCGTCGACATTGCGCGACACGTAGAGGAACCGGTCGACGTAGTCGCTCAGCGCCACCAGGGCACGGAACTCGTTGACGTCCCAGTCCTGGATGATCACGGTCTCGCCGCCGCGGGCCTCATCGAGCTGCTCTGCCGTGGGACGCTCGAAATCGAACAGGTAGGACCGTTCGCCCCGGGCGCGGATCTCGCCGCCGCCGTCGATGACGTAGGCCTCGCGCAGGCCGCGCTGGATCTGGCCCTGGCCCTGATTGAGCAGCTGCCGCAACTCGCCGTCGCTGACGAAGAAGGTGGCCTGCCGGGCGCGGTTGAGGAAACGCGCCAGCGCTTCGGCGTCGAATTGCAGGTCGCGCCGGTGTTCCTCTTCATAGGCCTGGGCGGCGGCCAGCGACGAGCCGAGCACGGTGCGCACGCGTTCGGAGAACCAGCCCTCGAGGCCGAAATTCACCGTGATCGCGGCGAAGACGGCGACCAGTACGGTGGGGGCGAGCGCGACGATGGCGAAGACGCCGGTCAGCCGCAGGTGCAGCCGCGACCCGGCCGATTGCGCCCGCCGCGCGGCGATCATCGCAGCGACCCGTTGCAGCACCAAGGCGGCGACGACGAGGACGTAGATCAGGTCGGCGAGCAGCACCAGCCGCAGCGACAGCGCCGCAGCACCCTGGTCGAGCGGGCCCAGCACCAGGAAGGTCGCAATCGCCAGGATCGGCCCTAAAATCACCAGCCCCAGCGTGGCCGCGTTCTGGACCTTGCGTTGCCTGCGGAGCCTGCTCAGAGCCTCCCAACTGAGACTTCGTACGGCTGTGCGCACGTAAGCCACCTCTTTATCTCGGGGCGCCTGTTGCCCCGTACCGCCACATCTGGTGGCACGTTTCGCCGCTGCTGCGGCTTTGCCACTCTTATGTTGCCCTTTTACATCAACTTACGGCGGCGTGTCACGTGGATATCGAGGTCGGTAATCTTTTTTCGAAGGGTATTTCGGTTGATGCCCAGCAAATCGGCGCATTTTGCCTGGTTTCCGCCGGTTGCGTCCAGTGCGATTTCGATCAGCGGCAGCTCCACCTCGCGCAGGATTCGCTGGTAGAGACCGGGCGGCGGCAGCACCCCGCCATGCAGATCGAAGTAGCGCCGCAGGTGCTTGCCCACCGAGGCGCCGAGCTTGTCGCCATCGCCACCCCGCAGCGGCTCCATCGCCGGCTGATTGCCCAGCACCAGCTCGACCTCGGGCCTTGTGATCTCGTCCTCTGACGAGGTGACGACCAGGCGGCGGATGGTGTTTTCCAACTGCCGCACGTTGCCGGGCCAGGAATAGGCGCGGACCAGCTCCATCGCGGGTTCGTTGAACCGACGCAGCTGCAGCCCGTCGCGCTCGGCGCGGGCCAGGAAGTGGTCGGCCAGCAAGGGGATATCGTCGACGCGCTCGCGCAAGCTGGGCACCGTCAGGGTGACCCCGCCGAGCCGATAGAACAGATCCTGGCGGAAGGCGCCGGCCTCCATCTTCTGGGCCAGATCGGCCTGGCTGGTGGCCATCACCCGCGGCGCGTTGTCGGTGAAGCTGTCAAGCATGCGCACGATTCGCGCCTGTGCTTCTTCGTCCAGGTCGCCGACCTCGTCGAACAGGACCGAGCCATTCTTGGCGCGGCTGAGAATCGTGGCCGGGCCGTCCATTGCGGCCAGATCGGCGGCGCCGGCGACGACGAAGGGCAGCGTGCGGCGGTCAGAAAAGTCGTGGATGGCGCGGGCGATCAGCGATTTTCCGGTGCCCGATTCGCCGGTGATCAGCACCGCCAGATCCGTATTCATCACCCGAGCGACCAGCCGGTAGAGCGCCTGCATCGCCGGGGTACGACCCACCAAAGGCAAATCGTCCTGCCCGTCGCCTGGCTCTGCCCGCGGTGTGGGCACGCGACGCTTGACCTCCAGCGCGCGCGCCGCGCGTTTCATCAAATCCGGCAGATCGAACGGCTTCGGAAGATAGTCGTAGGCATCCTTCTCTGCGGCCTGGATCGCGGTCATGATCGTGTTCTGCGCCGAGATCACGATCACCGGCAGACCGGGGCGGTCCTCTGCAATCTTTGGCAGCGCATCCAGCCCGTTGCCGTCAGGCATGACCACGTCCGAGATCACCAGATCGCCTTTGCCCTCTTCGACCCACCGCATCAGAGTGACCATCGACGAGGTCGCGTGCACCTTGCAGCCCGCCCGCGTCAGCGCCTGGGTCAGCACCGTGCGGATGGTGCGGTCGTCGTCGGCGACAAGTACGGTGCCGTCCATCTAACTCTCCTTTGTCACGTCTCACGCGCCTCCTTGGGCGCAACCGGCAGCGAAATCCGGAAAACGGTGCGTCCGGGCACCGAATCGACCGAAATCCAGCCGCCGTGGTCGGAAATGATCTTCGAGACCAACGCCAGCCCCAGGCCAGTGCCGTTCTCGCGGCCCGACACGAAGGGCTCGAAGACGTCCGCCGAGATCTCGGGCGGCAGGCCGGGTCCGTCGTCGATGATCTCGACCTGCAGAGGCAGCGCACCGCCTGAACCGTCCTTGCGCCTCAGCCGCAGCGGATCATCATGCTGAGCCAAGCCTTGGACACTTCGGGCTCAATCCGGCCAATCGACGTTGATCATTTTGAGTGGAGTGATTCACCGTTACCCAAAGAAAAT
>JASJCA010000142.1 GCA_030066215.1 Rhodobacter sp.
AGCGCCCAGAACTCAAAAAGATAAGGGAGCGCCAAAAGCGCTCCCTCACTCAAGGACTCCAGGAAGGCCTCAACCGTCGCCTGCGGCGCGGAGGCGATCCAACCGGCGCCCGATCTCAGCCCGTGCGGCGTCGAAGTCGATGGCGTAGTCTCCGACAATGCCTCGCTGTGTCTTTCGTTCTTCGGCAACACGGTTTCTCTCCATGCTCGCCATCTTCCAGCCGTCCGACAGTTCCTTGACTGCCGTCTTCAGCCTCGAAATGGCTTCCTCGTCGTCCTGTCTGGCACGCAAAAGCAGATCCCCCAGGATCGCTCCGGCTTCCTTGAAGAGTTGTTCCGCCACGGCGAGGTTCTCGTCCACGGCGGTTCCGTCGTCTATCGGCTTGATTAAAGTCATTGTATGTAGCCTGCCTCTCATGCTGTCTCCGCACGAGAGAAACGATACGGCGGCCGCGAGGCACGCGCCCCGGGCCGCCGACCCATTTCTTCCAGCTTGCCCGTTTTCTACAAAACACCGTCCCAAATGTCAAGTTATTTTGTATTAACAGTGACTTAACGGTTCGGCCTGTTAACGGTCCGTTAACCTCGGTGCGTCGGAATCAACGAAAATCGGCATTTCGAAATTTGGCTGCCGCGTCGGCGGTTTGTCCCATTGGACGGCCAACTGCACCTTCCAATCAAGCGAATGACCGGGCCTGGCGACGTGCCGCCGCGGTTACTGATTGGCCCGTTCCGCCTCGATCGCCCGCCACCTGGCGACATTCTCGTTATGCTCGGCCAGTGTGGTGGCAAAGGCATGCCCGCCAGTCCCGTCGGCCACGAAAAACAGAAAATCACTGTCCTCCGGGTTCACCGCCGCCTCCAGGCTCGCCACACCCGGATTGGCGATCGGCGTCGGCGGCAGCCCGTCGATCACATAAGTGTTGTAGGGTGTCTCGCGCCGCAACTCGCTCTGTCGCAGCCCGCGCCCCAACACGCCCCGCCCATTGGTGACGCCGTAGATCACGGTCGGGTCGGTCTGCAGCCGCATGCCCTGGTTCAGCCGGTTCACGAACACCGCCGCCACCGTACCGCGCTCTTCCGGCACCCCGGTCTCCTTTTCGACGATCGAGGCCAGAATCAGCGCCTCCTCCGGGGTGTCGATCGGCAACCCGTCGGCCCGGTTCTCCCACGCCGTCTCCAGCCGGTCGGTCTGCCGCGCCTCCATCAGCGCCAACAGATCGCCGCGGTCGTCGCCAACCGCGACCTCGTAGCTGTCCGGCGCCAGCCGGCCCTCGGGCGGCACGACAGCGACGTCGCCGGTCATCACGTCGACCGCCTTCAGCCCCTCGACAATCTGCCAGCTGGTCACGCCCTCGGCCAGCGCCACGCGAAACCGTGTGTCCACCCGGTCGCGCCGCTCCACGTAATCTTCGGGCGCCACCACGCCGTCTTCGGTCGGATCGAACGCCACCACTTCGACGAACCGGCTGGTTGCCGGATCGAGTTCGCGCACCTGCACCCCGATCCGGGTCACCCCGATGCGGTAGACGATCTCGGTGCCACAGGTTGACTGCCCGCCCCGGGTCACGATTTCGACGATCTCGGCCATCGACGCGCCCTCGGGCACCAGGAACGACCCGGCCTTCAGCTCCGCCGCCTTGCCGGCATAATCCGCGCCCATGCGAAATATGCGTGGGCTCGACACCGCGCCCCGCGCCTCGAGATCGGCCGAGACCGATGTCATCGTCGCGCCCCGCTCCACCCGCAGGCAGATTGGATCGCTCAGCGGACCTACGGCGGCATACTGGCTCTGCCCCCAGCCGATCAGACCGGCGACTGCGATCAGTATGACGATGGACAGCGTCAGCGCATTCGACGCAATCGCGCGCCACATCAGCCGGTCACCCGCCCCAGCACCAGCGAGGCATTGGTGCCGCCGAAGCCGAAGGAATTCGACAGCGCCACGTTCACCTCGCGCGTCCGCTTGGCCTTCGGTGCCAGGTCCAGCCTGGTCTCCACCGCCGGATTGTCGAGATTGATCGTCGGCGGCGCCACCTGGTCACGGATCGCCAGGATCGAAAAAATCGCCTCGATCGCGCCGGCCGCGCCCAACAGATGCCCCGTCGCCGACTTTGTCGACGACATCGTCGCCGCGCCCGCCTTGTCGCCCAAGAGCCGCTCGACCGCGGCCAATTCGATCGAATCGGCCATCGTCGAGGTGCCGTGCGCATTGATGTAATCGACCGCCTCCGGCGCCACCCCGGCCCGGTCCAGCGCCGCCTGCATCGACCGCCGCGCGCCGTCGCCGTCCTCCGACGGCGCGGTGATGTGGAACGCATCGCCCGACAGGCCGTAGCCCAGGACCTCGGCATAGATCTTCGCCCCGCGCGCCACCGCGTGGTCCATTTCTTCGAGGATCACCACGCCCGCGCCCTCGCCCATCACGAAGCCGTCGCGGTCCGCATCGTAGGGCCGCGAGGCTGTCTGCGGGGCGTTGGCGTATTTTGTCGACAGCGCCTTGCAGGCATTGAACCCGGCGATGCCGATCTCGCAGATCGGGCTCTCGGTGCCGCCGGCAACCATCACATCGGCATCGCCCCACTGGATCAGCCGCGCCGCATCGCCGATCGCATGCGCGCCGGTGGAACAGGCCGTGACGACGGCGTGGTTCGGCCCCTTGAAGCCATATTTGATCGACACCTGGCCCGAGACCAGGTTGATCAGCGCACCGGGTATAAAGAACGGCGACACCCGCCTCGGGCCCCGCTCTTTCAAGAGCCAAGAGGTGTTCTGTATCGAGGTCAGCCCGCCGATCCCCGACCCGATCATCACGCCGGTCCGCTCCTGGCCCTTTGGGTCCTCCGGCATCCAGCCGGAATCCTGCACCGCCTGCTCGGCCGCGGCCACGCCATAGAGGATGAAGTCGTCGACCTTGCGCTGCTCTTTGGGCTCCATCCAGGCATCGGGGTCGAACGTGCCGCCGGTCCCGTCGCCCCGCGTCACCTCGCAGGCATAGCTTGTGGCCAGCGCACCGGCATCGAACTTGGTGATCGGCCCTGCTCCGGATTCGCCGGCCAAGAGCCGCGACCAGGTCTCTTCCACGCTGCTCGCCAACGGCGACACCATTCCTAGCCCGGTCACAACCACTCGCCGCATGCCCAGCCCCTTGTCCTGTCCCAGCGTTTTCGCCGCGCCCTGATACCGCGCCACGCCCCAAAGGGGCAAGCACCCTCGGCAGATAACCACCGTCCCCTTCTCGGTCGTAGCGCGGCCTGACTTCGAAAAGAAAACCCCGGGCCGAGCTAAGCGCTGCCCGGTCATCACATCTGCACGGCTTCACGACGGCAACCCACGCCCCGCCCACTTCTCCGGGAGATCACCCGCATCTGGCCGGGGCCCCGGCGCCGCTGCAGGCGGGGTTGGGGAGAACAAAGCGGCGCGCGGCCCGCGCGCCTCCGCTGGATCAGACTTTCGTCAAATGAACTCCGCCGTCGGCTCCGGCACCGCCTCGGCCACGTCCAGGGCCTCGCCCAGGCTGAAGCTGTGCCGGAACAGCGCCCGGCCAACCACCGCACCGGCCACGTTGCGCACGTATTTCAGCCGCGCCAGATCGTCGAGCGAGCGCACCAGGCCGCTGGCGATCACCGGCGTGCGCGACATGTCCGCCAGGCCAGAGATCAGGCCCAAAGAGGCATCAGCATCGGCGATATCGCTGTCGATGTCGGTCACGATGACGCCGGCGAGCGGGCAATCCTCGAAGGCGGTAATGAAGTCGGCTGGCGCAAAGGCGGTTTTCGTGCGCCAACCTTCGGCCACCACGGCGTCTTGCCAGACGTCGACGGCCAGCACGATTTGGTCCGGGTAAAGATGTGCTAGCCCCTTCACCGCCGCCGGGTCTCGCGTCGCCAGCGTGCCCAGCACGATCCGCCCCGCGCCCCGATCGATCCACTGCGCCACCCGGTCCCGGCTGCGCATGCCCCCCGCCAATTGCACCGGCACGCCGGCCTGGCGGATGATGTCGACCACAAGATCGGTATTGCCCTCGGACCCATTGACTGCATCGAAATCGGTCAGATGCAACCACGACGCCCCCGCTTCGACGAACTCCAACGCCTTTTCGAGCGGGTCCACATGCCAAACCTGCGGCTCTTCCAAGCGCCCGCGATAGAGGCTGACGCAGCGCCCGTTCAACAGCTCGATTGCCGGATATAGGATCATCTAGGCATTCCTCCCAAAGCGCCCGAAGACGCCGCCAGTTGCGCGAGGACCGCCATGTGCGCGGCCCCAGACTCCGCCCCGAAGACCGCTCCCACCGAAACCATAGCAGACCTGTGATCCGAATTCACCTCCCGCGTGCGCCGAAATGAAAAACGGCGCCCGAACCGGACGCCGCCCCTCATCCAAACCTGTGTGCCGGATCACGCGAGCTGAGTCGCATCCCCGATGAATTTCACAGCGTCACCGAAGCTTTGGATCGTCTCGGCCGCATCGTCGGGGATCTCGATACCGAACTCCTCCTCGAATGCCATCACCAGTTCCACAGTATCGAGGCTGTCGGCACCCAGATCATCGATGAAAGACGCCGCTTCCACGACTTTGTCTTCCTCGACACCCAGGTGCTCGACCACAATCTTTTTTACGCGGTCCGCGACATCGCTCATATTAGATCCTCATGTCCTCTCGGGGTCCGTGCCCGTCGTTGCCTTCGCCCCTTCGGGCTTCTCATGTCCCGCTCTGGGGCATAGCTTGCCGGCGCGCGCCCTTGGGGCACCTGGCAAAAACTGCGCCGCCTATAGCACATCGCTTCCGGGACGCAAACGCTTTGTCATGCTGCGTTTGCAGCACTCAGAACATGGCCATTCCACCGTTCACATGCAGCGTCGCGCCAGTCACGTAAGCCGCCTCTGGGCTGGCGAGATACAGGACCGCCGCACCGATTTCGTCGGCCGCGCCCATCCGTCCCGCCGGGACCTGTTTGAGGATCGCGGACTTCTGATCGTCGTTCAGCTTGTCGGTCATCGCGGTGGTGATGAACCCAGGCGCCACCACGTTCACTGTCACCCCTCGGCTTGCCACCTCATAGGCCAGCGATTTCGTCAATCCCACCATGCCCGCTTTCGCCGCGGCGTAGTTCACCTGCCCCGGATTGCCGGTCGAGCCGACGACCGAGCCGACATTGACGATCCGCCCCCAGCGCGCCTTCATCATGCCCCGCAGAACCCCGCGGCAGAGCCGCATCGCCGCCGTCAGGTTGACCTCGAGCACATCGGCCCATTCCTCGTCCTTCATCCGCATGAAGATCTGATCGCGGGTGATCCCGGCGTTGTTGATCAGAATGTCGACCGAGCCCATCGCCGCCGCAGCCTGCCCCGGCAGCGCCTCCACGGCCTCGACCTCGCCAAGGTTACACGGCAGCACATGCGCGCGCGCGCCCAACTGGCTTGCGAGCGCCTCCAGCGGCTCCACCCGCGTGCCGCTCAAGCCCACGGTGGCGCCCGCGCCATGCAACGCCGCGGCGATCGCCCCGCCGATGCCGCCCGACGCGCCGGTGATCAGCGCCGACTTTCCGCTTAGATCGAACATGCTCACGCTCCCATGCTTTCGACGGCGGCCTTCACCTCGTCCGGCGTCGCAACCGAGCGTACCGCCAAGGACCGGTCGATCCTCCGAACCATGCCAGACAAGGCCTTGCCCGCCCCGATCTCCCAGGTCTCGGTCACATCGACATGCGACACCATCCATTCGATCGATTCTCGCCAGCGTACCGAATGCGTCACCTGATCGACCAGCAAGGACCGGATCACCGCCGGGTCGCCCACGTCATGGGCCAGGACGTTCGCCACCAGCGGCACTTTGGGCCGGTGGATCGACACATGGCTCAGCGCCTCGGCCATCGCCGCCGCCGCAGGCTCCATCAGCATGCAATGGAAGGGCGCGCTGACCGGCAGCATCACTGCCCGCTTCGCGCCGCGCTCCTTGGCCAGGTCCACCGCCCGCTCGACGGCCGCCTTGGTGCCCGATACCACCACCTGGCCCGGATCGTTGTCGTTCGCCGCCGCCAGCACCTCGCGATGCGCCGCGTCGTGGGCAATCTTCTTCACGGCCACGAAATCGAGGCCCAGAATCGCCGCCATGGCGCCCTCGCCTACCGGCACAGCCGCCTGCATCGCCTGCCCCCTGAGACGCAGCAACCGCGCCGCGTCCGGCAATGAAATGGCCTCGGCCGCAGCCAGCGCCGAGTATTCACCCAAGGAATGCCCCGCCACGCAGACCGCCGCGTCGACGCCCACGCCTTCCGACTTCAAGGCCGCCATCACCGCCATCGACATCGCCATCAGCGCCGGCTGCGCGTTCTTTGTCAGCGTCAACTCGTCCTGATCGCCCTCCCAGATCAGCGCCGACAGCTTCTCGTCCAGGGCGTCGTCCACCTCGTCGAACACCGCACGCGCCTCGGGATAGGCCGCGGCCAGATCGCGCCCCATGCCAACGGTCTGGGCCCCCTGGCCTGGAAACAGAAACGCGCGTGCCATCGGTGCCCTCCCGGATTGTCCGCTCCGCGCGTCGATACCCCGCGCCGGGCGCTTGCGCAATCACGCACAGCCGCGGTGCCCCGCCACGGACTTGCAACCCGACGATCGCGCCGTATGTCCCAGCGCACCCCACCGCCGGAGCCCGCCGATGCCGATCCAAAACACAACCGCCACCTACGGCTCGGTCGCCAAGACCCTGCACTGGCTGACCGCGCTTCTGATCCTCACAGCAATCCCGCTCGGCCTGATCGCCAACCAACTGCCCTACGACACCGGAGAAGAGCTTGCCCGCAAGGCCTGGCTCTTCAGCCTGCACAAGACCACCGGCATCGCCGCCTTCGCCGTCGCGCTGGCGCGCATCCTCTGGGCCCTGATCCAGCCGAAACCTGCGCCGCTGCACCCCGATCGCCGGGCCGAAACCTTCCTGGCCGAAACCGTGCATTGGCTGCTCTACGCGGCACTTGTCGTGGTGCCGCTCTCCGGCTGGATCCACCACGCCGCCACCACCGGCTTTGCGCCGATCCTCTGGCCCCTCGGCCAATCCCTGCCCTTGGTGCCGAAATCCGAGGCCGTCGCCGGCCTCTTCGCGTCGGTGCATTGGGTCTTCACCAAGCTCCTCGCCCTCGCTTTGGTCCTGCACATCGCCGGCGCCATCAAACACGCCCTCATCGACCGCGACCAAACCCTCGCCCGTATGCTGCCCGGCCAGCCCGACGTGAAGGCTCCGCCGACCAAGGCCCGAAGCACTCCGCTCGCCGCCGCTGTCATCCTCTACATCTTCGGCGCCGCCGGCGCAGCGACGCTGGCCGCCCAGGCCCCGCATGAGGCTCCCACCACCGCGGCGCCCGCCCTCGCCGCGGCCCCGTCGCAATGGCAGGTCGCCGAGGGCACGCTACAGATCACCGTCCAGCAACTCGGCAGCGCCGTCACCGGCAGCTTCGCCGACTGGACCGCCGCCATCGATTTCGACGAAACCGCAACTGGCGGCAAGCACGGCACCGCCGAGGTCCAGATCGCGATCGCCAGCCTCACCCTCGGCTCGGTCACCAGCCAGGCGCTGGGCCCGGACTTCTTCGCAGCCAATCAGCACCCCACCGCGACCTTCGCCGCCGACCTCCTGCCGGCCGACACTGGCTATCTCGCCGAAGGCAGCCTGACCCTGCGCGGCGCCGAGGTCCGCGTCTCCATGCCGTTCGTACTCGAGATCGACGGCGACACAGCACGGATGACTGCCACGACGCAACTCGACCGTCGCGACTTCGGCATCGGCGAAACCTACCCCGACGAAAGCTCGGTCGGCTTCGGCGTCGGCGTCGACATCACGCTGACGGCGTCCCGCACAAACTAGGGTCTTCTTCTCGTTTCAAATACGCCCGGGGAGCGCGAGGGGTGGACCCCCTCGCCCACCGCCGCGCCGCAGGCGCGGCAACGAAAGGAGCGGCCCGCAAGGCCTCAATTCAACAACGTCCGCACAAGGCGGCGCGCACGCCCAGGCTCCAGGCGCCAACAGGCCGCCACCTCCCAGGCCAGCCGCGCTCGCGCCACGCGCTGCGACACCGGCCCCGACATCGGCGCCTCCAACACCACCGCATCGCGGCGGCATTCGTCCCAATCGACCAGCGCCGGCCCCGTCGCGGTCCCGATCACATTCGAGGCCACGAGGTCGCCGTGCAGCACGCTTTCCGGCCCCAGCCCCGCCCAGGCCGCGCGGCAGGCCTGCACCAAACGCGGCGGCATCGCGCTCAGATCGATATCGCCCCCGCGCGGCACCCGCCGCAACACCGCGACGCTGCAAAAACCCGGCCGCTGCACCATCCCGGCCGCGGCCTTGTGAAACGCCGCCACCCGCGGCGCCAACGCCATCCGCCAGCCCGGGGGGCCGGCACGGCCAGCCAGGAACGGCTCCAAGGTCACGCCCCCTGGCGCAAACCGCCCCGCATTGTCGCGCAACAGACCCGGCGCCCCGATCCCGCAGCGCCGGGCCAGCGCCTGCACCGGCCCCAGCCAGGCCAGCGCCGCCTCCGTCCGCCGCGTGGTCTTCGCCACACAAAGCTCCGGGCCGCGCTCGACCAGCCACACCGCGTTCCGGTGCCCGCCCGGCAAGGGCCCCACCACGCGCACACCCCAATGGGCAAAGGCCGTGTTCAACGCCGACATCGGTTACATCTAGAACGAAACAGGCCGCCGGTCTCCCGGCGGCCCCGCTTCGAATTCGACACGACGGATCAGCTTTCTTGCGCGTCTGCCTTCGACGCCTCGATCGAGATCATCACCTCGACCTCGTCACTGATGAACGGTGCAAAGTTGCCGACGCCGAAATCACTGCGCAGCAACGTGGTCGATGCCGAGAACCCGGCCCAGGGCTTCTTCGCCATCGGATGATCGCCGGTCTGGTTCAGCGTGGCGTCCAGCACCACTGGCTTGGTCACGCCGTTCAATGTCAGATCGCCGGTGATCATCGCCGTGCCGTCGCCGGTCACCTCGATGCCGGTCGAGGCGAAGGTCACCATCTCGTCTTCGGTCGCATCGAAGAAGTCGGCCGACATGAAATGGTCGAACCGGGCCTCCCAGCCTGTGAACATTGACATCACCGGGAACGACACCGTCACCGAAGAGGCCGCGGGGTCGTCGGCGTCGAACATGATCTCACCGCCGAAGCCCGAGAACATACCCCAGTTCGTCGAATACCCGAGGTGGTTGTAGGAAAACACGATCTGGCTGTGGCTCGCGTCCAGCACGTATGTCTCGGCATCGGCGAGCGCGGCGCCGGCGGAGGCGGCGGCAATCACCGCGGCAAAAAGGGTGGTCTTCATGGGGTTTGGCTCCGTAGCTATGGGGAGCGCTACGAAATGCATCGCGTCCGGAGAAAGGCAATCGCGCCGCGCTCACATCGCCTGTTCACACGCGAACAACTGCCGGTCCGCAGGGCACGCTTCAACCTCAGGCTGCAATCTCCTGCGGCACCAGCGGCGGAAACACACGCCTTGCCGCGCCTTGGCCTGCCGCCAGGCGATAGGACGACACACGCTCTTCCAGCGGGCGCAAATCCGCCATCAATCTGGTGTGCACGGCAAATACCGCGGCCTCGTCACCAACTGCGACGGGCCACAGCACACCGCTGTCCCGCACCCGCAAGCACAAATCCCGCAACGCGCGCGCCTTGTCGGCGGCCCGCGTGACGCTATCACCCACTTCGTCAAATCGAATCGACGCTTTGATCCAAGCCTGCCCGCTTGGGGTGACCTCGCCGATCCGCAACTCGCGCCGACGGGTGTCCACCTGCAACTCGTACCCTTGCGACCGCTGGATCAATGCGAATGCGGCATATATCACTGCCAGCAGAGTCACACTGCCCAAAGCCCGCGCTGCGAATGCCGGCTCGGGCAGCCACGCCGCCGGCGCCAGCCAAAGACCCAAGGCCGCCAGCCAAAATGCCAAGGTGACGAGCCGGCATTCGCAGCGCGGGCTTTGGGCAGTGTGACTCTGCTGGCAGTGATATATGCCGCATTCGCATTGATCCAGCGG
>JASJCA010000056.1 GCA_030066215.1 Rhodobacter sp.
TATGGCCTTGGGCGGCACGGTCAATATCGCAGCACTTGGTTTGCGACCCAAATACTGAGAGCCGCAGCGGCGTGTTTCTTCAGATCAGCAATCCGCATCGACGCTGCTTCTGCGCCGGGCCTTGCCGAATGGCTTCTCACCGGCCCAGAAGCAGCGTCGATGCGGATTGCTGATCTGAAGAAACACGCCGCTGCGGCTCTCAGTATTTGGGTCGCAAACCAAGTGCTGCGATATTGACCGTGCCGCCCAAGGCCATAGGCTGCGCTCGGCGCGCCAAATCACCGGCGCCGATGGGCGGAGAATGCGAATGAACGTCATTGCAAATCACTTGCCGACGGCAGAGTTGCAGCGGCTCGACGCAGCCCACCACCTGCATCCCTTCACCGCCGGAGCCGAGCTGAAAGCCAAAGGTGCGCGGGTCATCACGCGGGCAGAGGGCGTGTTCCTGACCGACAGCGACGGCAACAAGATGCTCGACGCCATGGCCGGGCTCTGGTGCGTCAACATCGGCTACGGGCGCAGGGAACTCGCCGATGCGGCCCATGCTCAGATGCTGCAGCTGCCCTATTACAATACCTTCTTCCAAACCACGCATGTGCCCGCCATAGCGCTGGCCAAGCGGCTGGCGGACCTCGCCCCGGGCGACCTGCATCACGTGTTTTTCGCGGGTTCTGGATCCGAGGCCAACGATACCAATATCCGCCTCGTCCGGCACTATTGGGCGGCGATGGGCAAGCCCGACAAACGGGTCATCATCTCGCGGCACAACGCCTATCACGGCTCGACCATGGGCGGGGCGTCGCTGGGCGGAATGGAGCCGATGCATGCCCAGGGCGGCCTGCCGCTGCCAGAGATCGAGCATATCGGCCAGCCGCACTGGTATGGCGAAGGGGGTGACATGAGCCCCGAGGAATTCGGGCTTTTGCGCGCGCGGGAGCTGGAGAACGTGATCGCCCATCTTGGCGAAGACCGGGTGGCGGCGTTCATCGCCGAGCCGATTCAGGGGGCCGGCGGGGTGATCATCCCGCCGGACTCGTACTGGCCCGAGGTGCAGCGCATCTGCGACGCGCACGAAATCCTGCTGATCGCCGACGAGGTGATTACCGGATTCGGCCGCACCGGGTATTGGTTCGGCAGCCAGGCGTTGAACATCCGGCCGGACATCATGACCATCGCTAAGGGCGTGACCTCGGGCTACCAGCCGCTGGGTGGCTCGATCGTGTCGGATGCGGTGGCCGAGGTGGTCAGCGAGGCTGGCGACTTCAACCACGGCTACACCTATTCCGGCCACCCGGTAGCGGCGGCGGTGGCGCTGGAAAACTTGCGGATCATCGAGGAAGAGGGCGTGCTTGCCCATGTCCGCGAAGTGGCGGCGCCGTATCTGGCAGAGAAATGGGCGATGCTGGCCGACCACCCGATGGTGGGCGAGGCGAAGAGCTACGGCATGCTGGGCGGCCTGCAGTTGACGCCAAACAAAACGGTCCGGGCGCCGTTCGCGGCACCGGTTGGCACCGTCGGCCTGCGCTGTCGCGAGACCTGTTTCAAGAACGGCCTGGTGATGCGCCATGTGGGCGACCGAATGATCATCTCTCCGCCATTGGTGATTACGCGCGAAGAGATCGATCTGCTGTTGGACCGCGCTTGGGCCTCGATCGACGAGACCTATCGCGGCGTATTGGGCGACGGATTGTTCGAGGCGGCGTAACGAAGCGCGAAGTTGCCCCGTGTGATTTCCGCATCCGATCCCAAGCGTCCCCGTGAATCCTGTTGCGTGTGCTGGGGCGGTTTGGACACACTTGGGGCACGTGGCCCCGGGGTGCAGCCCCACGCGGGTCGACGACACCACACGGCGAGAAACGACGACATGGCGCCTACCGAAAGCACTTGCCCGATGCCAATCCGCCCGACCCAAGCGCTCGAGGCCGCACGATGAATGGACGGCCGAATTTCCTCTACTTCATCACCGACCAGCAGCGCGCTGACTGGTTGGGCTGCTATGGCCATCCGGTGGTGAAGACCCCGAATATCGATGCCATCGCGGCCAAGGGCACACGGTTCGACGACCTGCACGTCGCGATGCCGGTCTGCATGCCGAACCGCGCCAGTCTGATGACGGGACGTATGCCCAGCGTGCACGGCCTTCGGTATAACGGCTGCCAATTGTCGCGCGACGCCGTCACATTCGTCGACGTGCTGGCTGCGGCCGGCTACGACACTGCCGCGATCGGCAAGAGCCATTTGCAGGAGTTTACCGGCCAGCCGTCCTGGCATGCGCGCCACAACCACCTGCCGGGCCGGCTGATCGAAGAGGCCTGGCGATCCGGCCCGGCGCCGTCCGAAGAGGACGCCGAGAACTACGCTGCCACCGACCGCTACGTGATCGAGACCCCATATTACGGGTTTCGGCATGTCGACATGGTCACCCGCCACGGCGACACCTGCGGCGGCCATTACGAACAGTGGTTCCGCGAGGCGGCGCCCGACTGGCGGGCTCTGCGTGACCGCGACAACGAACTGCCGCACAACTACAGCTGCCCGCAGGCCTACCGCACGCCGATCCCCGAAGCGCTCTACCCGACGGCCTGGGTCGCCGACCGTGCCATCGACTATCTGACCGACCCTGCGCGTGCCGAGGCGCCGTTCTTCGCCTTCGTGTCGTTCCCGGACCCGCACCACCCGTTCAATCCGCCGGGCAGATACTGGGACATGTACTCGCCAGAAGACTTCGAATTGCCCTTGCCCTACGAGGCGCATCGCAACCCGCCGCCGCCGTTGCGGTGGTTGCACGACAATTTCCATGGTGCGCAGGAGCAAATGACCAAACAGACCGCGATCTACGCCGGGGAGCAAGCGTTGAAAGAGGCGATGGCATTGACCGCCGGCATGATCACGATGATCGACGACCATGTGGGCCGGGTTGTCGCAGCGCTACGGGCGGCGGGGCTCTACGACGACACGGTGATCTGCTTCAATTCGGACCATGGCGACTATCTCGGTGATTTCAATCTGCTCTTGAAGGGTCTGCTGCCGGTCCGCGGTCTGACCCGAGTGCCGATGATCTGGTCGGATCCGCGCGGCCGCCGGGCCGGATCCTCGGACGCGCTGGCCTCGACCATCGACATCCCGGCCACGATCCTCGATCGAGCCGGGCAGATGCCGTTTTACGGCATCCAGGGGCGGTCACTTCTGCCGACGATCGAGACCGGCGCCGGACACCGCGACGAGATCTTGATCGAATTCAACGACAGCGCCCCGAAATTCGGCTTCGCCGCGCCCGCCCGGGTCCGCACGTTGCGCACCTCCGACTGGCGGTTGTCGCTTTATGCCGGGCAGGACTGGGGCGAGCTTTATCATGTTGCCCGCGACCCTGGCGAGACGCAGAACCTTTGGGACGATCCCGCCCATGGCGATACGCGCGCGCGGCTGACCGAACGGTTGGCCCATCACCTGACCGCTCAGATGGACGAAAGCCCGCGCGCCCATCTTGTCGCCTGAGCGGTACGCACAGTCAGGGTGCTAGCTCACGCCTTTTTGGTGAACTGAGGCGGCAATTTGCTGTAGAGATGGTTGACGACGAAATACTCCGCCTCCAACAGCTTTTTGCTCATCGTGCCGAGTTCGTGCTCTTTGTTGAAGAACTCGATGGTCGACGGCAGCGGCAGACTGGGCGGCTCGAAGACATACCGCGAATAGAAGCCTCTGTATTGCGGGCCGACCATGTCGCGCAGGACCTTCAGCACGCCATTCGGGCCGCCAGTCGCCGCGCCCTTCGGCTCGGGGCGATAGGCGATGTTGACGAATTGAATGTCGGTCGTCGTCGACTGCGCGTCCAGGACTTGGCGCGCCATTTCAGAATGGAGATGCTGAGGGATGAACATCGTCTCAGTGACCTTTCGCCATTTGAGGTGTGTTGCAATCTATGAATTTTCTGACGCCTTGCAGGCTTTGCATGATCACTTGATGCATATCCAGATACTGATACGTGCCGCAGCGACCGATGAAATGCAATCGATGCGCAAGTTTTTCGGCTTCGGCCTGATACTTGCGATAGACCTCGACATAACGACCGTCCGAGGTCTTGACCGGATAGTACCGCTCGTAGTCGTTGTCTTCGTACGAGCACGGCTCTTCGACCGTGCGGACATATCGCCCCGGCGCCACTCGATGCGCTGGGATGTTGTGCCAATGTGTCTCGCGGGTGAACTTCGACCTGTCAGTGTAGTTGATCGTGACATGGCCCTGCGACCGATCCTCATCCGTCATGTGGTGGTGGAATCGGATCGAGCGGTAGGGCAATGGGCCGAAGGCATAGTCGAAATACTCGTCGATCGCCATACTATTGAAAACATGATCAAATTTCGACTCCATCGCCTTGTCGAAGCGCGTGTTCAACCTGACCGAGATGTTGCGGTGGTCGAGGATCGCCTCGAACACGGCGGTATAGCCATTTGCCGGCATCGCCTGAAACGTGTCGCCGGGGAAATAGCGGTCCTCGTCGTCGGTACGGATCTTCACCCGACGCACGACATCGGCGGACATATCGCTGAGCGAGATGCCCCACATCTTCTCGGTATAGCGTTCGAAGAAAAGCTCGGTCAGTTGATCGCCGATCTGGCTGATCAGATAGGTTCGGGCATCCTTGGCCTTGGCCGCTGCGTCCATGTTCTGAGGCAGCGTCTCGGGTCCTTCGCCCATCACATGCAGGACGGTCTCGCGGTTGACCGGGAACGGCACCAGATCGCCGCTCTCCAACCGGGCCCGGACCTTGTGCACGTAGGGCTCCCAATCGGTGAAACGGCTGAGCCACTTCACCACGCGTTCGTTCGAGGTGTGGAACAGATGCGGCCCGTATTTGTGAATTCGGACGCCGTCCACCAGGTGGTCGTAGGCGTTTCCGGCGATATGATCCCGGCGGTCGATCACGGTCACGTCGTGGCCGGTTTCGGCCAACTCCCGGGCGTAAACCGCGCCGCTAAAGCCTGCTCCTACTACAAGAATTTTCATTTACTCAATCCAATCACTTCGCAATTTCCCGCTAGAACAACCTCCCTGACGAGTCAACAAGAGCACCGTTCCGAAGTTCGGGCTTGGAAGGCACTGTGACCCGGGCATTGCCGATCGCTTCGGCCGCGGCGGTCACGGTGTTCGGACCCGCGCGGCCGAGGCCGCGGGCAATGAAGCTGGAGACCCCGGAAGCCTGGGTGCCGCGTCGTAGGCAAACGCTTCACCGCAGGTACAGGCAACCTTGATCCATCGGTGTTTGCGGCATTTCTATATAGGGGCTGCGGAGGAATTTGAGCATGAGAATGGCGGGGCGGATTACAGTCGACGAACACCCACGCCGCGGCCGCATGACGCGAGCCGGTCGTTGGGCGGCACCATAGTCGGTCATGTTGCGGAGGCCCAAGTCGTGGAACGGCGTGCGTTGCCGACGCTTTACAGGCGGACGTTCGGCACCAGCAGCGATCAGATCACCTACGACCCAACTGCCCGAAATGCGGGCAATTGCACAAAATCTGGCGGATTTGCGGACGTTGGAACCGACCCATTCCGAGGGCGCGACCGCGACGGAGTCCAGCGCGGTCAATTGAACGGCGACGGTGCGAGGGGGCTGGATCCTGACGCTGGCCAAGTCCGGAATCGCTTGTTAGCCTCGCTCCCGAGCTGTTCGTACAGAGCATTGGAGGCGACCAAAAAAACCACGACAGACCAGTTGGAAAACCGCGATGTTTGCCTGCGGAAGTCTGGTGTCATGCATTTACTGCTCGTGCTCTCAATATCGTTAGTGCGTTCAATGCCTCGCCAAAACTGAAACCCTGATACGACTGAGTGTGAAGAGGCCGATGAACGACGACGACGAGTTGGAATACTTCGACAGAGTTCGCGAACAGCTGCGGTATTGGCCTTACACGCTGCACCAAATCGAAGACACGCTTGATATTGGCCTGATCGAAGGCCGAGCGAAGCAAGTCCTGTTTCAAGCGATCAACTCGCACAATCTGGTGGCCTTTGCCGGTTCCGGATTGTCGATGAGCTATGGCCGTCTGGGGTGGCGCGAATGGGCGACCGAGCAGCAGCGTGTGGTCGGCCGTAATGCGCGTGCGTTTTGCGAACTGGCGGAGGTCGGCGGAAAGCTGATCGAGGCGCTTATGCACTGCACGTCGCATAGGGCCGACCTCTCGCGGAGCGATCTGGATGAGAAAACCAAGGCGGCTGTCGAAGAGATCCGACGGCGTATAGGCGATTGCGAAACGCCAAGGAATCGAAACAGGATCCAAAAACACCGTCACAATGCCTGGCAATGGCTCCGCACGCGGGGCCGCGCTGTCGAGGATGCAAGGCGCCAAATCGAACGATTGGCAGATACGTTCAAGCTGGCCAAAGACGGCGATGGAGTCTTTCCAGGCGGGGAGGAGTTGCCGGTCAAGTTCGAGATCGCGCAACAGCTGCATCGTCAGCTGCGCAAGCACGGTGGATTATTCGTCGACGAGGAGGCCCTGGACACCAAGGCCAAAGACGCGGTTAAGGCGGCCTGGCCCGGAGCGCTGATGACACGAGAAAGCGCCGCGCCGACCTATGCGCTTCGCCTGCTCAAACGCGTCGTCGGGCGGCACTGGGCCAAGATCACTCCATACAATGATTTTCAAGAAAAGTGGCAGGAATTTCATTCGCTTATGTCGCGGTCGGAAGCAGGCCGCAGCTTCGAGGGGTTGGCCAAGACACTGCTCGTCGACGAATGCCCGCATGCGATGCTGCTGCTACGCCGGGGACTGCTGAAGAACATCGACATCGATCCCGAAGAGGGCGAAAACCCGTCGCCGGAGCTTGAAACCGCCCGCAAACATGCGGTTGCGCTGGAGCGGGCATTGGATCTCTTCAACGAAGAGAACCTCAAGCGCGATCTCGACGGCATCCGCGAACGGCCCCGCCGATACAGGGTCTTGACTCCGTTCAAATTCGACAAGTTCGAAAAGATCAGGAACTCTGCGGACGCAAAAAAGGGCCCAAACGCAGGGCTTTGGGGTGGGTTCACCGGACGGTTGGAAACCCGGCTGGATGATTACCAAAAAAGATGGGAGCGGGCGGGCGACAAGCGCATCTATCTGACGCCGATGTCGCGTTTTTTGGTGCCTCTTTACCTGTCGCTCTGCGACGATCCCTTCAAGGCGCTCGCCGCGACCAAGGGAAAGATCAGGACCTCAGAGTTCTTTGCCGAACCCAAGAAAGAGGACTTCAGCTCGCGTCGCTCAATCATCGCCGATCGCTTCGATCCGCTACCCAAGGCGGTGTTGGGTCTTGGGATCGATCGCTACATCACAACCAATTACGATTTTGAAATCGAACGGTTTTTTCAGGATCGCGGATATCGGAACTTCCCGCCGGGCGAAAACACTCAAGATCCCTTGGATGGACCACAGCCAGAGCGGAGCCCGGACGACTTCCGCAGCGACGGGATCGGCGGCGTGCTGCGCGATTACACGTTCGAGCGCGAGACCGCCGCCGATCTGACCGCATTCATGATCGAGGCCAGCCCGCAGGACGCAGGGGTTTTCCATTTGCACGGCCGGGCCACGGAAAACGATCCCCTGGTGATCACAGAGCGTGACTACATGAAGCTCTACCTCACCCAGGACGAATACCGCGATACCGTGGACGAGGGCATCAACATCGCCTTTTCCGGAGCGCCGCTGCTGTTTCTTGGCCTGGGTATGGGCGAGACCGATCTTTTGCGGCCGTTGCGCCAGTTTATCTCCAACCGCGACCGCACGATTGGGTACACCTCGCTCGCGCTCTTGCCTGCCGATGGTCCGCTTGAGGCACGCACCAAATTCTCGTCAGCGCTCTATCTTCGCTACGGTGTTTACACGATTTTCTACGGCAGCGGCTTCATCAAGATCAAAGGTAAGAAGCGGGGTATCGATTGGCTGCACCGCATCCTCACTTTGATCAAGGCCTTGGGCAAGGAGTTGACAAAATGGGAGGCCGATGAGCGTCCCGAAAAGCGGCGCAATGACAAGATCGCCTTGGACCTTTTTAAGGCGCTACGCGAGGTTGGGGCGGATTTGGCGGATGCGGAGGATGGCTACCCCAAAACCACGTCCGCGCTGGCGGTGCTCTATGGTGGCGAGGAGCTCTACCGAGAAGACAAAGCGGGTCTTCCCGAAATGGACCCAGAGGAGGTGCCGCAAGACCTTCTCGACCGCATGGAGGACAAGAAAAAGTGCCGACTGCGATGCTGTAGATTCTCGCCGACCCGGCCCAGGCGCGGGATGTCCCGGACGCAGCACTACGACGAAGATACGTTCATCAAGGGCAAGCAGTATCTAGGTTTTTTCACCGATTTGCTCGATCAGGTTGTCAAGGCGATCCTGCGATTTGACGATGAGATGCCGCAAGGCAAAGACGATCGCAAGAAAGCGCTCGCCCCATTCAGGATCGCACTTGACGGGCTCCATGGCGCGTTCGTCACCGGTTCTTTGAATGCAAGTTTGGATGGCATTGCCGCCGAGCAGAAATCCTGGTGGAAGAAGTGGCAAGAAAGCCCGCCCCATCGCAAGGCCGCGTTCCAACGGTTGCCGCCGGCAAAGAAGTTCCCGTGGGACCCGAAGGGCCGGGCCTACGCCCATGACGGCAAGGCGATCTTCGTGCGGCACCAGGTGGACAACGTCATCACGCCGACTCCGTCCGACGATGATGGCGTGCCGGACTATGGCGCGGACGTCGTCCAACAGGACGTTCATGGCAACTGGCGGGTGAAGTGGGAATACGCCACGCGGATCCGCGCATTCGACACCTTCATCGCCGCGGCCGAGTCGACACTGCGCGGCTACGGGACCCATTACGATGTCGGGCGGCGGCGGATCATCACCGTGGCCGCCCATCGCGGGCTCGGCAAAGGCACCTTTATGAGCGCCTTTTCTACCCCGCGGGGCCAAGCGCTCTACCGCAACGCGGTATGGCCGAAGAGCGAGAGGGGTGCGGTCACCTTCGTCGCCCAGGTCTTCGTCAATCTCGGTTTCTCGCCGGAAATCGCATCGGTCTACGATATGCTGGCGCATTCACTGGTCGATGCGATCGGCTTCCTTCGTCAGGCGCGGCTTTTAGACCAGGCCAGGGCGATCGTTGCCGCGCTCCGATCCGGGGCGAACGCCAAGGAACTGGCACGCGACCTTGCCGCCGACGGGCAGCAGATCGACCCCGCTCTCGTCCAAGCGATCCTGAGACGCAACACCGCCTTCGCGGATAGCGAATTTGCGCGGATCCTGCGAAAGCCCGATGCCTATCCCGGCCGCGAGCACCTGTCCCGTGACACGTTCGAGCTGTCCTGGGCCGTGGCGATCACGCAGTTGATCGATGGGCCCGAGGGAATGGAGGTGGCACGGCTCCGCGAGCTGTTCCTTGAGGCGCGGCTGAGCGAACTACCGGCGGAGGAAGAACAGCGCGACGCCAAGCGGGAGGAGTACTGGAGTGAGATCGCAAAGCTGGAGGACGACGCGGTTCGCGATCTCTTCCGCGACCGGCTGCAGGTCTTTCACCGGGATGCCCTGCAGGCCGAAATCAACGATCTGTCGCGGCTCAACGGACTGGAATTGCTGTTCCACCGCTTCCGGGATACGTCGCGTGCGCTGTCATCGAAACCGGACGACCCGGTTGCGGCCGAGACGCCGCGGTTCTTGTTCAACCTCTATGCCATAGAGCTGTTGTTCGACGGGTCGCGGCGCGCCAAGAATGGCGAAATCCACCGCTTGCTTGATCTGTTCTTCGGCGAACGGATTGCCGATTGCCCGGTCGACTTCGTCTTCGTTGGCGACGAGAACGGACTTGGGGCGCCTTGGTCTGCCCCGGTGACGGGCGAAAGCCAGGTCAACGCCGGGCAGTTCCGCCTGCGAATGGACCGGGAAAACCTGCCGCCGGGCGGCGAAGAGCAGATCCAGCATCGCCTGAGCGTGGGCCACATCCAACTCGAAGCTCCGGGCCTTATGACTCGGCCGCATGGACCCGAATACCACAAGAACGCGCATTTCGTGCACTTTGCGCGGCCGGTGAATCCGGTGAGTCTGTTGGTCGACAATTTCCGAATGCTGGCCATGGCCTTCTATCTGGTCAACCCACCACCGGTGCCGGAGCTGTCGAAAGACGATGCCAAAGCCAAACTCCGCGGTGCCAAGAAGTTGTTTGCCGAGGCGGTGAGATTGGCGCGGGGCGCTTCGGATAGTCTAATGGGCCATCTCTGGATCCAGAAAGACCTGCCCACCAAGGATCAGCTGCGTGAGGCGCGCGAGTTGGGGCGGCTTTTGACGACGCCGTCGCAACGGACGCTCGACCTGGAAAATCCCGAAATTGCAGGTCAGATCGAGACGGCGCAAAGCGCGATCGACGAGGCCATTGACGAGCTCAAGGAACACGCCAAGCTGTCTGAACTCAAGGATGTGGCAGGCGATCTTGATGCCATCCTGCGTACCCGGCTGCAGCGCACCAACCCCGTCGATGGCCGTGAATGGCACATCATTCGCCACCGTATGGGGGCCAGCCGCATCGCGCTGACCCAATTGCTGGCCGCGTGCGAGCATATCGTCATTCACGCCCCCAACGCCGCCCAAGGCGGCGAGGACGCCCAGTCCTTCATCCGCAGCACGGTTGAAGCGGTTCGCACCGTCGGGCAAAACCGCCGCGACCAGATGGTGCTGACCCGGGTGATCGACCTCTATCAGCGCTATCACAAGATCGGTCACCCGGACCTCGATTCCGAGCTTCATGCAATAATCCTGCGCCATCTTGGTGTCATCGGAACGCCGATATCTTCCGCCGTCCTGGTGCGTCTGCCGGAGTTTCGCCAGTATTTTCAACGCGTCGGAATCGAACCGGACATGAGCCGCCGGCGGTTCCTTGTGCGCGCGTTGACCGTGTTGGCGTATCGTGGATTGGTCTTCCGGCTCGACCCACATCCGCAGGTGATGGTGCTTGGCCAGGATCATGATGATTGGGACGATGACAAGGAATATCGGTACGCGCTGCACCGGATCGTGCAGAACCACGCGATCTCGAAGCTCGACCCGAATATCTTCGACCCGATCAAGAGCAATCTGTTTGCACCCACGGTGTATTCGTCGCTTCCCTCCAGCGGCACGCAGCTGACGCGTGACAGCTACCGGTTCCTCCGCTCGTTGATGATCGGGCTAAGCCAATATCCGGACGTGCCGCAAAACGAGCTTGGCATCGAGCCATGGCTGTTCACCACCCGGTCGCACGCGGTGCGTGCGCAGGCGGTGCGGGCAGCGTTGACACTGGCTCGCTCGACCTTCTCGGTGGCGGTGATCTCGCGCCTCGCAGACCAACGCCCGATAGGAGAGGGGGTCGAAAAGCGCGGCCATCTCGAAACCTACCGTGTCCGGCTGCGCTGGATCGTTCGGATGGCTTGGGAGCTTTTCCAAAAGCCCGAGCCGGTCGACGGGAAGCCAGACTGGTACCGCGAGGACGGCGATTTTGACCAGGTCTGCGCGCTCTATCGTGACGAAATCGTCTGGCTCTACAACGAGCTTGGGGTGATCTCGCTGGTCCAGGGCAGCCTCACCGACGCGCTCGGGTTTCTGCGCCAGGCCTTTGAATTCAATGAACGCATCGAGGGCCGGTCACATGACGGCGCGATCTCGCACCACATCAACCTCAACCACGCCATCGTTCAGATTGAGCGCGGGCGCCTGCCTTCGGCCAGAAACAGGCTGAACCTGATCCGCGAGGCCACCAAGGCGCGCGCTTGGACGCTTCACCACACGGCCAAGGGGTATTTGTGCGTCCTGGACCACATCACTGGGCGCACCGACGAATTGAAAGAGCGGTTTCGCAAGATCACCGACTTTTTCCAAGAGCACCACGATAGCCGGGCCGCCGCGGTGTTCCTTAACCACCGGGGGCGCTTTCTGATCGCCGAGGACCGAGACGAGGCTGCGCGCTGCATCGAGGATGCGCGCGACATGGCCGACACTGGCGGCCACGAAGATCTGCGTCACCATATCGAGCTGTCGCTGATCAAACTCAGGCTTTGGAAGCATCAGCACCAGGTCGAGGAGGCGCCGCCCTTGGCGCATTCGGAGAACCTGCGCGAGCTGACCGCCGTCGAAGCCTATGCCCGCCGCATGGGGATATGGAGCCTACAATGCGACGCGCTGCGCATTCGTGCGGAATTCCTGCTGTTGCAGGGCGAGACGACGACCGCGGGCAAGCTATTGACCCGCTCAATGGCGATCTGCCGCCGCAACACGATGCGCCTGCGGCTGAACAATGCGCTGACGATCTACGCCAAGACACTGTTTCACCGTGGCGATTTGATGAGCGCGCGGCGCATGGCGCGGTTGAGCCTGAACTACGCTAAGGCTCTGAACTACAACCTAGAAACGCCCAGGGTCCAAGAGCTGATGCGACAACTCGACCATGGCGCGTGATCGGGTTGCCGCGTCGAGACAGGGTACGCCGTCCGAATAGGCTAAAGCTCTAGCAATCCGCTTTGCCGGGAGGCGGAAATGGCGGAACCCGTCCGTCGGACGGTGTCACGTTCGCGGATCAGTCTCAGGGGCCGAGCGCGATCCAATTCGTTTGGCGATACGTCTAGCCCCCATGGACTGGCCGTTTCTTCGTAGACCCTCAGGCGTCGGTGGGCGCGCGTTGAGTGCCGGATGCGGGCGTGTGTGATTGCACCGTCCGGGCTAGCCGTTGAAGACGACTTGGTCCCGCCGTTTTGTGGTGGACCATTCGGCGTTGAAACCCTCAGGCGCGGGGTTCCGTTGAAGCTTACGCTCTGGCCGTTTTCCCAAGGTGAACCACGATAGATCCTGAGGGGCCTCGCGCCGATGCGCTGAAGCCAGGTTTGGAATGCCTCAGAGTTGAACCCCGGCCCGTTGCCGCTGCGGACTCGGGGCATGGGAGACGGTTTTCCGCTTGACGCCAATTTCCCGGATACCGAAACCGAGATCAGAAAGTGGCTGCGCAAGAATCCGGCCTCGAAGGCAGGTGGGCCTGAGCATTGCAAAACAACAAAGCCCACCCCATATCATCGTGATTTCTGAGCCTCAAACGAGCCCTAGGTGCGCTATGGCTCTTAGCAATCATCGCTAAGTCGTTGATTTCGCCTGGAGGCGAGTACCGGAATCGAACCGGTGTACACGGATTTGCAATCCGCTGCGTAGCCACTCCGCCAACTCGCCGCCATGCAGGCAGCGGGTGTAGACCATGGGCGGCGGGCAGGCAAGTGGGCAAACCCCGGTGATCCCGACGCGGCCGCGCACGGGGCCGTCTACGGGTCACGTGACGCGATTGCGCCACATGTCGGCGCCGCGGCACCTGGCGCGGCCTCGAATGTTGTCCACAGGGTGAAACTGTGGCAAGACTGCCGCGAACAAAAAGGCCGGAAAGTTCAGTATCATGGCGGATGAAGTTGCCTTGCGCACGATGATGGTCGACACCCAGGTCCGGCCCTCGGATGTGACCAAGTTTCCGATCATCGACGCGATGCTGACTGTGCCGCGCGAGCGGTTCGTGCCGGAAGCGGCCCGGGCGCTTGCGTACATGGACGGAAATATCGACCTCGGCGGCGGCCGGGTCATGGTCGAGCCGCGGACATTGGCCAAAATGCTTGATGCGCTCGACATCGCGCCGGACGAACTGGTGCTCGATCTGGGATGCGGGCTTGGCTACTCCGCGGCGGTGATTGCGCGACTGGCCGAGGCTGTGGTGGCCTTGGAAGAGGATGCCGAGATGGCCGCGGAAGCCGAAAGCCGCCTGGCCGAAGCCGGCGTCGACAATGCCGCAGCGGTCGAGGGAGCGCTGGCGGAAGGCGCGGCCAAGCATGGACCCTACGACGTGATCGTCGTCGATGGAGGCGTCGAGGAAGTGCCGGCGGCCGTGACCGGCCAGCTCAAAGAGGGCGGGCGGATCGCGGCGGTGTTCATGCAAGGCGCGCTTGGCGAGTGTTTTGTCGGGCACAAGCATGAAGGCGCGGTCAACTGGCGTTTTGCGTTCAACGCGGCAGCCCCGGTCTTACCCGGGTTCGCGCGACAAACCCAATTCGTTCTGTGAGTTTCGATGGCAATTGCGCGGTATAGGGTCATGGGTGGCATGCGGAAATCGTCGATACGTGGGACGGTGCGTCAGGTGGCGCTGGCAGGTGCGCTGGCCGTCGGCGGAGCGGTGGCGGCGGTGCCGGTGCGGGCCGAGACCCTGACCGACGCGCTGATCTCGGCCTACCGTCATTCCAACCTCTTGGACCAGAACCGCGCATTGCTACGGGCCGCCGACGAAAGCGTCGCACAGGCCGTTGCCCGTTTGCGCCCGGTGATCAATTTCATCGCCACCGCCGGATATGCCGATCCCCGGCCGATATCCGACAACTACACCGCCTCGCTCGCCCTGACGGCAGAATTGGAGCTTTATACCTCGGGCGCCAACAAACTGCGGATCGAGTCAGCGAAAGAGGCGGTGCTGGCGACGCGCGAGGCGCTGGTCCAAGTCGAGCAGAACGTGCTGTTGGCCGCGGTCGCGGCCTATATGGAGGTGATCCGCGCCGCGGAATTCGTGGCCCTGCGACAGAACAACGTGCGCCTGATCACACAAGAGTTACGGGCCGCCCGCGACCGGTTCGAGGTGGGCGAGGTCACCCGCACCGACGTGTCGATCGCGCAGGCTCGGCTCGCTGCGGCGCGGGCCGGTCTGGCCGCGGCGCAGGGCGACTTTGACGTGGCGCGCGAGGCCTACAAGGCGGCGGTCGGGAGATACCCCGGCAACCTGCGCCGCCCGAACCGGCCGCCAATGACGGCGAAGACGGTCGACGCCGCCAAGGCGATTGCGGTGCGCACCCATCCCTTGATCCGCCAGCGGCAGCGCGAGGTCGCTGTGGCCGAGCTCAACGTCCTGGTGGCCAAGGCTGCGTTGAAGCCCAGTGTCACCGGCAGCGTCAGCACCGGGATCGACCAAGACAAAAACGCCTCGAACAGTGTATCCGTGCGGCTGACCCAGCCGCTCTACCACGGCGGCCGGCTGAGTTCGCTTTTGCGCCAGGCTCTGGCCACGGTCGACGCGGACCGCGCGGAGCTGTTGCAATCGGTGGTCACGGTGAAACAAGATGTCGGCGAGGCCTGGTCGAACCTCTCGGTCGCGATCGCCAGCACCGAGGCCAACGTGCGCCAGGTCCGCGCCAGCCAGGTGGCGTTCGAGGGCGTGCGCGAAGAGGCGAAGCTAGGCGCGCGCACCACGCTCGACGTGCTCGACGCCGAACAAGACCTGCTAGACGCCCGCGCGGCGCTGATCCAGTCGCAGATCCAGCAATTCGTGGCGGTCTATACGCTGTTGTCGTCGATGGGCCTTCTGACAGTCGAGCATCTGAAGCTCGGGATCGTCACCTACGACCCGGCGGCCTACTACCGGGCGGTGAAGGACGCGCCGACGCGCTATGTCAGCCCGCAGGGCGAAAAGCTGGACCGTGTCCTAAAAGGCCTTCTAAAAGACTAACCTCTCGCTAAGAGTTGTGTGTTAGCCGCTGCTTGGGTACCATACCGGCGAGCAGTACGAAGGATTGCGAATGTCCGATCCTGTAACCAATGCCGAAATCGAGGATGTTCTGTCGTCGATCCGTCGGCTTGTGTCCGAAGAGCCTCTGGCGGCCCGAAATCGGCCCCCTGCAGAGGAGGCTGAGGGGGATAGGTTTATTCTGACCCCAGCGTTGCGCGTGATGGAGGAGGCCGAGCGCAAGGAAGCCGCCAAGGACGACGAAACCGCGCCTTCTGATGACGACCAGAGGACGACGGAAACGACCTCTGAGGGCTCGGCGGAGGCGGCCTGGAAGGCGTCGCGGGATGAGGATGTCGATCTAACCGAAATCGCAGCGCCCGAGGCCGATGGCCCGTCCGACGTCGACGCTCCATCGCCGGCAAGCGCGAGCAAAGATGCGGTGACCGCCCCAGCTCAAGCTGGTCAGGTGGAGGAACTCGATCAGGAGGCTGAGGAGCAAGCGGCGCTGGCCGCGTCCGAGGCCGCGCCAGGTCTCTCGCTGGAACAGCGCATCGCTGAATTGGAGGCGGCGATCGAGCAATCGCCGGGCGAATGGGAGCCCGACGGCAGCGAAGCGGCGACGAGCGACGAAACCACACCGATCGGATCGGTGGTGCCGCCGACCGACGAATTGGTGCTTGAACTGACCGACAGTGACAGAGCGCCGGCCGATCGGATCAAAGATGAAGCGGAGCCGGCCGACGCGGCGCATTCGGCAGAACCAGCGACAGAGTTGCAGGCAACGGCGGCGGACGATTTGAAGGGGCCGCAGGAGGCTGATGCCGAGGCCGCAACATCGGGTGTCGAGTTGGATGCCGGGTCGCAAGAGCGCGCCGCACCTGCGGCGGAATCGGAGCAGGAGGCCGTGGTTGCGCCGCCGGAAACCGAGGCGACAGACCAGCCGGGCGAGACGGCTTCCGAAGCCGTAACGGCGTTGGAACCAGGACAAGCACAGGACGGCGAACAAACCGAGCCGCAGCCAACGGACGTCGGCGGCGGGAATGTCGCCGGTGAGTTGCAGCCAGAGCCTGCGTCAGGTCCCGCAGCGTCTGATCCGGAGTTGGTCGCAATAGACCCTGCACTTCCCGAAGCGCAGGAGATGCCGGAGGCGGAAGTCGTGTCAGCCGCCGCGGCCGGCGAACATACGAAGCTCGAGGCGTCGGATGCGGCGCCGGATCACGAGACGGAGGACGAGCCTTCCGCGGAACCAGCGCTGACAGCCGAGACCGAAAGTGCGGAGACCGCGGCGCCGATGGAACCGCAGACCGAAGAGGCCATGCCCGCACCTGTCCCGCAGGACCAGACCGGCGGTCTGACCGACGACAGCACGGCTATTGACGCCGAACAATCAGTTGCGGACGACGGGCCAGCGGTGGACCTTTCGGAGGACGCCCTGGAACCGGAGCGGCCAAGCGAACCGCAAGCCGAATCGTCGACGCTGCAAGAGCCGGAGGCAACTCAGCCCGTCGAGACCGATCAAGCCGCCGAAGCGGAGCCCGAGAGTTCAGCTGACGAACCTGCGACCGCCGAGGTGCTGTTTCACCATGCGCCGGATCCCGCGCCGCAGCCCGCTCACTCGCCGGAGTCCGATGCGCCTTCGGAACACGATCTGGAGGCGCAGACGGAGGCCGTTGGAGATTCGCACCCTGTCTCTGACGATACTGGCGCGCAAAACGTGGAGGACGCCGTGATTGTGGCGGTCCCCGCGAAGGAAATCGATGTGGAACCGGCGGACGAAAGTGCGCAGCCCGTCGAGCCATCCGAGGGTGCAGCCGCCGCATCCCAGGAGGGCGCCGGTCCGCGTCGTTCGACCGACGACGACCCTGAGCATGCCGAGAACGACGAGGAACCGGCCATGGATTTCTATGGCGAGGATGCGCTGATTGACGAGGACGCATTGCGCGAAATGGTGTCCAACCTGGTGCGTGAAGAGCTGCAGGGCGTGCTGGGCGAACGCATCACACGAAATGTGCGCCGCCTGGTGCGCCGCGAAATCCAACGGGCGATGGCCTTGCGCGACCTGGACTGAGCCGCTTGCTGATCGAGGGCGTCGCCTGAAGGTTGCCCAAATCCAGCTTCCGCAGGCCGCCTCGCGTCACACGAAGCGGGATTGCCGCCAATTAAAAATGCGCTTCGGTCGGTTTTGGCCTGGAGCGTGCGTTGGCCCACATGATGTCCATCCGTGCCATCGCCGACCCGCAGCGCGGCGCACAGACCACAGAGCGGAGGCGCTTAATGGTCGTCATGTCCGTAGGACATCAAGCGACGTGCCGGTGCCGGTAAACCGCCACTCCTCCTGGGCGGTATGGCGATGGGAACGGAAAGGCTACGGCCGTGGACCTGGGGCTGGGGCCGGGCGCCAACGACTGTTCTAGGAAAGCTCTGTCCGCTTGCGTCGTTCCAACCCGCCCTGCTCCTACGTGCCGAAATCGCAAGCCTTTCAGGCCCGAACTGTTCTCTATCTGCGGTCTCGGTTTCAAGGGCGGTTTTTGATCTCATCGGGCTCATGGTTCTCTCCGGGGTCGGTCGTGCCGCCCCATAATGGCGTCGGTGACGGGATGCCTCCTAGTGGTCCGCTGCGAGGTCGCCAGTTGGCGCATCGACATTCGACAGCGAGGTCATCCGGCCTCCGTCCCGATGGGACCTGTTTCCGCCGTTTCGCGGGTCTCGGTGTCTTAGATCATGTGGGCAAGGCCTCCTTCGTCCAGGCGAACGTGGTCCCGTCCCGCCAGAGGCGCGTGAGGATCACCGCCAGTTTGCGGGCGGTCGCCACGGTCGCCTTCTTCAACCCCTTGCGCTGTACCAGGCGCATCGCCCAGGCCTTAAGCGGGCTGAACCTTGCGACACGCTGAATCAGGATGTTGGCGGCCTCGTAGAGAAGCTTGCGCATTCCACTGCCGCCGCGCTTTGAGATGCGTCCTGACCAGTCGGTGTCGCCCGATTGGTAGCGCCTTGGTGTCAAGCCGAGATAGGCGCCGACATCGACGGCACGCCGGAAGCGTGTCGCGTCATCGATGGCGGCAATGAAGCTGAGCGCCACGATCGGGCCGACCCCGGGCACGCTGGTCAAGCGCCGCGCCAGCGGGCTTTCCTTGGCGATGAGCTGGATCTCTGCGTCAAGATCACTCGCCTCGTGACAGACGACCTCATGAACCGCGATCAGCGAAGCAAAGACGACCTCCAGGATCGGATCGCCCGAGACAATCTCCGCGAGCCGGTCCCGGAAGTCGCGGCGGTTTTGGCCCGCCCGGATCGGACCGAGGCGGCGGCCGAACGTCTTCAGGATGCCGCGCGCCTGGCCTTCGATGTCCATGCGGATGCGGATCAGGCGTTCGCGGGCCGACAGAAGTAGGCGCAGCCGGTCGCTCTCAGCGCTCTTGATATGGACCTCGCGGTACCACCCTGTGCGCGCCAGCTGCGCCAGTGCTTCGGCATCAGACCGATCTGACTTATTCATCCGCGCCGACAGCGCCTTGTGCGCCGCCCGCGCGTCGATGCAAACCACTGGCGCCCCACGCTTGCCGAGCTCTCGCGACAGCCAGATCGAGAGCGGCCCAGATTCGTGGACGATCCGCTCAACAGCATCCGCCTGATCTGAGATCGTCTCCAAGATGGCGTCGGGATCTGTCTCGGAGGCACCTTCAAACAAAAGTGTGCCGTCCTCTTCGAGAATGCAAATCGCACAACTGTCCTGCGAAACATCCAAGCCAACATAGCGTTTCATGGCCGTCTCTCCTTCAGCTCAAGGTTCAAGAGAAACGACCTTAGTCGCTCTCAATGCCCTCGAAGCTGAGCGCTCAGCAGATACGCCATGTCCGCTAATGCGCCCACGGCGGGCGTTTGCGGATGTCGCGCGCCTGGCGCATTGCCTCAAGCGGTCGCGCCGGCCAGGCTTTGCAGGCGATCGAGGTCCAAATTCCGCTCGATATGGTCCGCGAGCGCGTCGAGCGTCGCCTCGACCGTTGCCTCGTAGCGGGTGACGCCGGGCTGCCCGCCAGCGCGGCGCAGGAAGGCCGACCGGAAGCCGTCCGAGGCGAAGAGCCCATGCAGGTAGCAGCCCATGACCAGGCCGTCGGCGCTGGCCGCGCCGTGCAGGCGGTCGCCGTCGCGCAGCCAGGCACGGGCGCAGTCCGGGCCGGTGGTCTCACCGAGATGGATCTCGTAGCCGGGCACCCGGTCGCCGGTCGGCACGAACACCGCCTCGGTCAGCGCCAGGCGTTTTTCGGGCTGCATCCGGGTGGTCACGTCCAGAAGCCCCAGGCCGGGAACGCTGCCGGGCGGGCCCTCGATCCCTTGCGGGTCCGAAAGCACGCGACCCAACATCTGGTAGCCGCCGCAGAGGCCCAGGACCCGCCCGCCGCGGCGCGCATGGGCGAACAGGTCGGTGTCCCAGCCCTGGGCGCGGAAATTCGCCAGATCGGCGATGGTGGATTTCGAGCCGGGGATCAGCACCAGATCGGCGTCGCCGGGCAGCGGCCGGCCGGGCTCGACGATCTCGACGCCGACGCCGGGCTCGCCCGCCAGGGGGTCGAGGTCGTCGAAATTGGCGATCCGGCCCAGCCGCGGCACCGCCACTTTGAAGGTCCCGCCGGGGCTGGAGGCCACGTCCATGATGTCCTCGGCGGGCAGGCGCCAGGCCTCGGCGAACCAGGGCAGCACGCCCAACGACGCCCAGCCGGTGCGGTCGGCGATGGCGGCGAGGCCATCGTCGAAGAGCGTTGCATCGCCACGGAACTTGTTGATCAGGAACGCACAAATGCGGTCGCGGTCGGGCGGCGGCAGAACGGCGTGGGTGCCGACCAGTTGCGCGATGACCCCGCCGCGGTCGATATCGCCGACCAGAACCACCGGCACACCGGCCGCCTCGGCGAAGCCCATGTTGGCGATATCGCCGGCGCGCAGGTTGATCTCTGCCGGGCTGCCGGCACCCTCGGCCAGGATCAGATCGGCGTCGGCTGCGAGGCGCCGGAAGCTGTCGACCACGACCGGCAGCAGATCGGCCTTGGCGCGGGCGTAGTCGCGAGCCTTCAACGTCGCGTATCGCTTACCCCGTACCACGACCTGCGCGCCGGTGTCGGTTTCGGGCTTCAGCAGCACCGGGTTCATGTCGACCACAGGATCCCGCCCCGCCGCACGGGCCTGCAGCGCCTGGGCGCGGCCGATCTCGCCCCCGTCGACGGTCACCGCGGCGTTGTTCGACATGTTCTGCGGCTTGAACGGCGCCACCCGCAGCCCGCGCTGCCGGTAGGCCCGCGCCAGGCCCGCCACCACCAGCGACTTGCCCACGTTCGAGCCCGCCCCCTGGATCATGATTGCCTTGGCCATCGCCTGCGTCCCGCCTATCTTCCCCGGCACTACCTCGGTTCGCGGGGCGACAAAAGGGCCGCAATGAACACGCCTGGACATCTGATCGTCGGCGCCGCCGCGTTCGCGCGGCCCGGAGCTGTGGCGGTGACCTTGGCGGCGCTGTTGGGCGCGCTGGCGCCGGATCTGTCGGTGATCGTGATGGTCTGGTGGGCCGA
>JASJCA010000149.1 GCA_030066215.1 Rhodobacter sp.
GCGGTGCCGGTGATGCCATTGATCACCTGGTTCGAGGGCGACCACCAGAAGCCGCGCTCGGCGTCGATCCGGGCGATCACGCCGGCGACGCGGGCCGAGGGCGGCTCGACGCTGTTGTCGACGCCGACGGTCACCCACGGATCGACCAGGTAGAGCCGGTCGGAGCCGAGCGTGCCACGGAAGGCGATCGCATCGGCGTCGGTGGTGTTGGGCCCGTCGACGATCGCCACGGCCCGGAGCCGGGCTGTGAGGGTGTCGAGCTCGGCGGCCACCGCGGCGGCCTGGCTGAAGCCCGGCGCAATCAGAACGCGCGGGATCACCCCGGTGGCATTCTCGGCGGCGAGGAAGGCGTGCATGCCTTCGTAGCTGTCGTCGAGGCCGCTCACGCCGCCGATGACGTTGGCCTGGGTGGCGGTGTCGTCGACGCCTTCCTCGACCCGGACCACAACGACGAGCGCGCCGGCCTGATCGAAGATGCCGTCGATTGCCGCGGGCAGCGTGCCGTTGCCGTCGCCCGCGGTGTCGAGCTTGGCGGCTTCCAGGCGGTTGCCAGCCACCAGGACTGGCGTGTCGAGCGGGAAGGCCTCGGCATCAGCGTCGGGCGCGGTGCCGACGAGCCCGATCACCGAGGAGCGGACGGTCTGAATGGGGCGCAGGCCGCCGTCGATTTCGATGAGCTCGATGCCGTGCAGAAAGTCGAGTGCCATGGGGGTCTCCTTCAGGCGATGGCGTCGGCCACGGCCGTCGCGCGGGTTTGGATTTCAGCAAGGGCGGTCGCCTCGCCCTTGATCAGGACCGGAAGCTTGACACTGCCGTCCTCGACGGCCGCGAGAAACGGCGCGGTCAGATCGGCAAAGGGCTGAGCCGCGGCCTTGATCTCGGCCACGGTGCCGGCGCCGGCGATCGTCGCGGCCATCTTGGCCATCTCGTAAAGCAGAAGTGCGGTGCAGTCGGCGGTGGTGCCGAGAAGCGAGGCGTCGTCGCCGGCGGTGCGCCGGATCGACGAGCGGACCTGGCGCTTGCGTTCGGTGGCAAGGGCTGCAGCTTCGGCCGCGGCGATCACCGCCTCGGGCACGCCCTGTGTTTCGAGGTCGGCGCGGGTGAAGCCGTCGAAGACCCGGCCGGCATGGGTAAGTGAGAGAAACATGATCACAAGCTCCCAAGTGTGGTGTGGTGGATTTCCGGGACGGAGGCGGGATCGGTGCCGGCCGCGACGTTTTGCATCCAGAGGCCGGCCATTTCGGCGGGATAAGTGGTCGACACGACGGTCAACGTGAAGCCGTGGTTTTTTCGGAGAAACGCAAGATCGGCGCCGGCGGGCAGCACGAAATCGCAATGCCACATCCGGATGTCGGTAATGCCGGTCGCATTGATCATGATGCGCTCGGTGACATGCCCGGCCATCACGTTGGAGTGCAGTGCGATGTATTCGAAGTAGAGCGCCCCGCCATGGGTCAGAAGGGCCAGAGCCGGAGACTTGGTGCTGACGCCGTCGACTTGATTTGCGAAATAGAGGTTCCGGGTTTCGCCGAAGACGTCGGACACGATGGCGACGCCGGAGGCCCGGAACGCCACCCGTTCATCGAGGACGACGTCGGTTTGCAGATTGATCTCATAGAAACCGCCCGAGGCCATGAGCCCGGCGGCGCCGGAGATCGACTGGACCGGGCTTGCCATCGTGCCCGGATTGGCGTCGTCGCCGGTCACGGCATTGATGTAGATGTTGCGCCCCATGACCCCGGGCACCGAGGCGACCGCGGCGTCGACCCGTGCGTTGATGTCGCCGATCTTTCCATTGTAGGCCTCGGCCGTATCGTTCAGCGCGGAAACCGCGTTCGAGAGGTCCGTTTCCAAGCTCATGTTCAGCTCCTCAGATGTGACCGGCGGCGCGCAGCGCCTCGGCCTGGTGGAATTGCTCCAGTCGGAGATCGGCAAGGCCGCGGATCACCTGCGCCTGGAACCCGATCAGCCGATCGTCCGGGGCGGCAATGGTGATGAGCCCGCCATCGATCCGGCTCAGATGCAGGTAATGCTCGACCAGGTAGACGATCGCGCCGGTCTGCCGCGGCACGACATCGGCGCCCGCCCAGATCGCGATGAGATTGCCGGCCGCGTCGAAGAACCCCATCTCGCGCACCTCGAAGGCCGGCGTGTCGGTGTCGAACTCCGCCTTCACCCGCCAGGTATTGGGATCGGTCTGCACCCGCGACAGAATCGGTTGACGGGCGCGCTCGCGCTTCAACGCGGTCTGCGAATGGCTCGGGTTGTAATTGGCACCCAGCCCGTCGCCCAAGGCGATCTCGGCAATCGCAACCTGGGATCCGGACCCCGCGGCTGTGGTCAGGAGCGCCTCGGCGACATCGGTCAGCAAGGTCAGGGGCATCAGGCGGCCTTCCTCGTTAGAACGTCATGGTGAAACGCGTGCAGCGTGCGGGCGCGGGAGGCGGGCCTTGCCGTGATCCGGGCATCGGTCCGGCCGGGGCGCGGCGCCGGGGTCAGATCGAAGCGTCCGGTCTGGCCGGCCCGGGACCGGCCGGCGGCACGCGGCTCGGGCGCCCTGGGGTCGGTGTCGGCAAACCGCTCGCTGGTCCCCGACCGGGCGTGGGCGTGGCCCCGGAAACTCTCTCCGACGCGCAGGTCGTAATGCGCCCGCACCGGCTTGACGGTGTCGAGCCGCCGGGCGACCAGCTCGACGAGCCTGTTGTCGACGTTGAAGCCGGCGTTGAAGATGTCGTCGGCGAAGACATCGATCCGGAAGGTGTAAGGCGCGCCGCTGGATTCGAACCACTCGATGAGATCCATCGACATGCCCAGCGCATCGAGCGCGGCCTGGACCGCGGCGCGGGTGCCCTTCTTCCGGTGCACCTCGACCGTGGCGGCGAGGGCAGCGCGCTTGATGTCTTCGGGCCAGGCGCCGTTCCAGACATCGGCCGAGAGCGCCCAGGCCAGCCAGGGCAGGAGCGGTTCCGGGCAGGTCTCCACTTGCCAGAGCGTTCCGACCGGCACCGGGACGGCGCCGATCCGCGCGGTCGCAGCCTCGATCGACCGCTCGGTCGGCGTGGCGTTCACCGGTAGGAGTGTCTGGACCTCAGACATCGATGCCTCCGAAGGCCAGGGCGATGGCGGTGCAATGGGCGGCAGAGAGATCGTCGACCGCGAGGTCGGCCGCGGGCTCGGTCAGCTCGACATTCTGGACACCCTCGACGAAGAGCGCGGCGTGGAGCCCGGCAATGGTGATGTCGCGCCCCAGCCCGTGCTGGCGATCGGCGAAGGCCTCGAGCGCGGCCTGCGCGGCGTCCTGTACGAGCTGGGGATCGGGCCCGGGCAAGATGGTCAGCGAGGCCTCGACCGAATAGGGGAGGATGGCAGCGGCCTGGACGGTGAGCTGATCGGTCAGCGGGCGGGCCAGGTCGAGCGCTGCGGTCACCGTATCGAGCACCGCCTGGCCCGGCGTGCCATCGCCTTCGGTCGAAAGCACCGCAACCACCACTTCGCCCGGATTCGGGCTTGTCACCGAGGCGTCCTTGACCTGGCCATGGGCTGAGAGCGTATGGAACAGATAGGCGCCTTCGGGGCCGGCGACGCTTTGGCCTTCGAGAGCCAGCTGTGTCCGGGCCCGGAAGCCCATGTCGTCTTCCAGCGTGGGCGCCACCGGCGGCACCGCCGTCGGATCGCCCGGATCAATCAGCAGGCGTTTCACCCCGAAAAGCGCGGCGAGATGATCGAGATCGCCGCCGGTCGCAAAGGCCAGCATGCAGGCCTTGGCGGCGTCATTGATGCGCCCGCGCAGGCCGAGCTCGCGATAGGCGATGATCTCGACAAGCTTCACCAGCGGCTCGCTTTCGAGCCCGATCACGTCGGCCAGGTCCGGCGCAGCCGCAACCAGGTCGGCGAGGATCTCCGCCCGGATCGCCTCATAGTCAAGCACCTCCAGGACCGGCGGGGGCGGCAGGCGCGAGAGATCGATCCGGGCAAACCGGGTGGCGGTGGCGGTCATGGCGCGCCCCCAATCCCGACGCTCAAGACGACGGAGGTGCGGTCTAGCTCGCCCTCGAGGTCGAGCGCGATCCGGCCCGGCTCGGCCGCAGCCACCTGGACGCGGTTCAGCTGCAGCCGCGGCTCCCATTTCTCCAGGGCGACGGCCGTGGCCATGTAGAGATCCACCACCGTCTCGCCATTCAAGGGCGCGTCGATCAGCTCATGCAGGTCCGAGCCGTAGTCTCGGCGCATCACCCGGCTGCCGACCGGCGTCGTTAGGATGTCGTCGATCGACTGCGCCAGATGCGCATCGAGATCGGACAAAGGCCGGGCGGTATGACGCGAGAGCCCGGTCATTTCTTGGGCTCTCCGCTCAACTGGCCGGGGCTCGGCTTGGTGTCCTTATGGACGTGCTCGACCAGGCTGACGCCGTCGGCGATCACATCCACCTCGACGATGATCTTGCCGCCGGTCACCCGCAGCTCACCGCCGCCGAGATCGAGATGCATGTTCTCGGGGCTGCCGTCGCCCGGTGCATTGCCGGCATCGAGCGAGCCCTGGACGAAGGCGCGGGCCATGTCGCCACCCGGGGCCGCCACCACCACCTGCTCGCCCACCGAGGGCGTCGCAAAGAGCCGGAGGCCACCCATGGCAAGCCGCATCACCGGCAGGGGCTGGGTGTCGAGATCTCCGATCCGCACCCGCACCCGCGCGCCCTCGATCGCCGTCACCCGGCCGATCTGCAGGCCGGACTGGGCCACGCGATCGGCCTCGGCATGGTGGAACCCGCTCATGTCGATGCCTCCCCGAAGACCTCGTAATCCTCCTCGTGGCCCGCGCCGATCTGTGGCGCCTGGCCCAGGTAGACGATCGGGTCGATCTCCTGGCGCGGGTCGGCCTGCAGCACGAAGGGTTGGGTCCAGGTCACCGCCCAAAGCGCGGCGGCGGCCTTGCGGGTGTTGCGCGTCACCAGCGAGCGCGCCTCGACCTTCTCGGCCGGCCCAACGAAGTCGTCGCCCCAGCGGTTGCCCGGAACCGTGGGCAGGATCGCCTGGCAGATCGCCGCGGCGGCCGCGTCGCGCGGAAGACCCATCCGGTCCTTCGTCACCACATAGGCCGCCATCTCGGCGTTGAACTCGATCTGCGGGCCGGACCGCGTGATGCGCTCGGCAATCCGCAACACCGTGACCAGGACGGCGGGTGCCGGGATGCCCTGGTCGGTCAGTCGTTCGAGGTCGAACGGGCCGGCCATGGCCTCGCATTGGCGCAAGCCCGGCAACAGCACACCGATCTCGATCGTGGCGAGCTTCGGCAGATCGTCGAGAAGGCCCGGGCGGGTCTCACTCATCGCAGCGCCTCCCGAACCTCGCCGATCACCAGATCGCGGATCTCCGCGCGGTCATCGCCCGAAAGCCCCAGATAGGGGCGCGCGGGGATGTTCGAGCCGACCTCTGCCCCGCCGAACTGGTGGATCGCGGCGTAGACCATGTTCGAGCCCACCCGCGCGGTCGTGCCGGTCGAATAGTTCTGCACCGATCCAAGCAGGATGTTCTCGCCCACGAGAAGCGAATGCCGCGAGCCGCGGGTGGCGGCATAGGCCTCCGACCAATCAGCCCAGGGCGCGCCGTCCGGTCCGGCTTTCTCGTCGGCGATGCGGGCCTGGGTCGCGCTTTCCAGAAGCGCGCCGATGTTGAAGGCCAGCGCTTCGAGGTCGAGCCCCGCGAGACCGCCGAGCCGGCGCACGACTTCGGCGGCGCCGTCGAGCTGATAATCGAGCGCAACGCCGGCCATCTCAGAGATCCCGCATCGCGTCGCGCGAGAAGAGCCGATCGGGGCCGCTGCTGACGATGGGCCGGGCCGTATCCGGTTCCTCGCCCTGGGGCGGATCGATGGGCAGGCTCGCCTTGCCCGCGGCAATCAGCTTGAGGTGATCGACGGCGTCGTCGCGGCGCGCGCGGACTGCGTCGGAGATCACATCCGCGGTCATCGCAAGACGGTAGAGCGCCAGATCGACGGCGAATTTGCGCACCAGACCCGGTACCGGGTCCGAAAGCGGAACCGGGTAGCGTACGCCGAGATAGCTGTCGACCTCTTCGCCCGCGTCCTCGATGGCGCGGGCGACCGCGGCGGCATCGGCCTCGCCATCGCCGTCCCGATCCGCGGCGAAGAGCGCGTCGGGGCCGTAGAGTTCGACGATGTCGTCCATCGTGGCGTAGGCCATCGGATCCTCGAATACCGGCGGGGGCGCTTTGCCCATGGCGGGCCATCGTTCGGACGCGGCGCCCCCGGGAACCGCGCCCCGATCGGGGGATGCCGGGCGACGAGCGCCCGGCGTAGTTTCAGTCGGCGGCGACGTGCGGCGTCTCGAAGCCTTGCGCGGTCAGCGCATCCCAGACTTCGTCGCGCAAGGATGCGGTGATCTTGTCCTCGTCCCGGGGCAGGGCCGACCGCAGCGCCTTGACGTCCGGCACGCCTCTGGCGGTGAAGCCCTCAGGCGCCAAGCCGCGGATCGCATCCGCGACGCGTTGGCGGAGCTCATCGTTATGGCCGCCGGTGGCCTCGTCGGGTGCCACGATCTCCAGCGCCGGATCGGCCTCGATGCGCGTCAGCTCGTCCTCGGTCAGATCGCCCTTGGCGACCACCTGGCCTTCGCGGTCGAAGCGACGGCCGCAGCGCCAGATCGGGCGGCCATGCTGCTTGATGGTGCGGATCAGCATCTTGGTCATCGCTCCGCCTCCCTATTGCAGCCAGGCCGAGACGACGACCTCGACGGCGTTGAAGTGCTCGTTGCTGTCACCGCCGTCGATAAAGGCCTTCTTGAAGAGCTTCTCGGCGGCGCTCTCGAGGTTCGGATGCACCAGGCAGAGGTTCGGCTTGATGCCGAGCGGGCGCCCGCCATCGGCCTTGAAGAGCCGCATCGCCTGGCGCGCGGCCTCGAAACTCGCCGCGGTCAGCGGCTCCTTCGACCCGTAGGCCATCTGCCAAAAGCCGAAGCCGGCGTTGCAGCGGTAGCGGATGCCGTATTTGAACTGGTCGGTGTCGAAGACATCGTCCGAGGTCTTCGGATCGGTCTTCTCGGTCAGCTCGGGCTTGGTGCGCTCCTGGAAGATGAAGGGCTTGAGCGGCTTGCGCGTGTCGAGCAGGAGCCAGAGCGGGCCGGCGCCGTCGACGAAGTTCGACACGTTGGTGACTGCGCCGGTGCCGTCGACGTTCTCGGTCACCGGGTGATCGGGGTCGAGGAAGTACTGCCCGTCATAGCAGAGCGTCGCCGTCGCCGCCGCGATCAGATCGGAGAGCATCACGTCGGGATGCTCGGCCGCGGCCTGGCCCATGGTCGCCATCAGCGGCTTGTAGACGCCGTAGCTGTCGTCCTCGATCGCGGTGCGCGGCACGCCCACGGTGCTTTCAAACTTGCGGTTGGTCAGCTCGTAGCCGTGGGCGGCCATGTCCTTGACGACGCGCGAGCCGATCCATTCGCGCAGCGCCGGGAAGTCGCCGAGCCAGCCATAGGTGTTCGAACTCGTCGTCGACGGGATCACCGTCGCGAATTTCTTGTAGAAGCTCTCTTCGAGCTGCGCGTCGTAGGCCGACTGGAACTCGCGGCGATAGCCGGTGTTGAGCGCGGTCAGCAATGAGGGGGTGATGATGGCCATGCCGGCTTACTCCTTGTTCTCGGCCGCCTTGGCCTCTTTGAAGTCTTCGTGGCTCATGCCGAGGGCGGCGCAGACCGCCTGCTCCTCGGCATTGAGCGCCTCGCCGGTGCCGGGCACGTCCTTGCCGCCGAGCCCGCTCGGGGCGACGATCTTCGGGGCCACCGCGATCATCTCTTCGAACCGCTGAAGGCCGCCCTCCTGCCGGCAGGTCGCCTCGTGGTAGCTGCGCGAAGCGGGCGTGATCTTGCCGGCCTCGGTCGCCGCATCGAGGGCGGCTTCGATCGCCGCGTCGGTGCGGCCCTGTTCGGCCTCCTCGAACTCGGCGATCCGGTTCAACGCCTGGTCGTGATCGGCCTTCGGCACGAATTTCTCCGGGTCGGGTGTCCGGGCCTGGTTGAGTGCGGTGTCGCGCGCCTCCTTCAGCGCGTTGATCGCGACCACCGCGTCGGCGGCGGTCGCGCCCTGGGCCAGGCCCAAGGCGTCCAGGACGGCACGGTCCATATTGCTCTCCTCGATTTGGCCCTCGCTGTTGAGGGCTTCCATTGCCAGGTTGGGCCGGTTCGTCAGGCCGGCCGAAATCATCGCCAGGACCTCGCTGGTCGGCTGTTCGAAGCGGAAGACCGGGCTGAGATAGCGATAGGCGCGCGAGGCCACGGCATTCGCGCCGTCCTCGGTCCATTCGACCCGCGCCCAGATCGCGCCGGCGCGCACATCCATGTCCTTGATCCAGCCCACGGCCGGGGCCGGCTCGCCATTGGCGCCCTTCAGCTGGGTCGCATGCTCGATGTCGATCGGCAGGTCGGCGCCGTGGTCGCGGAAGGCGGCGACCACCGCTTCGGGGTTCGGCAAAATCCAGTTGCGCCCGTCACGGCCCCGGATCTGCGGACCCGACGGGGTCAGCTGCACCCAATCCGGCGCGGCCTCGCCTTGGGAGAAATTCAGGGCGAGCCCTGCAATCTGTGCTGTCGTGCCGGTCACAGGCGCTCGCCCCCAGTTGGGTGTGGTGAGGTCTCTTCGAGCGGAAGTTCGAAGACGCCCCGACCATGGCCTGCGCCGGCGCCCGGCTGAAAACTGGCATATGTCAGGGAGACGGGCTGAGAGGTGTTCAGCTCAGGGACGAATCACATGCGCTAAAAAGCCTGAATCTTGTCTGTCCAAGTCCCTGGAGTAGATCAGACTTAATTTCCGCCCAGCGACGGAATGACTTTTCGGCAGGTCGGAGTGCGTTTTCTGTCTTATTTTTAACACAAATTGTCTCCCTACGGGAGTTTTTCGTCCCTACGATGACGGTAAACTCCGACCAAAAGCACGCCCGGTTCCCGGCATGGAATTACAGCAAATGTGCCTAAAGTGTGAACGAGCATGCGCCTAGAGTCGGTACTAGGCAACACTTGAGATGAGGGTGCTAACCGAGAGGAAGACCTGGGGCTGAAGCAGTGCCAACTCCCGCCGCCCCAGGACGAGCATATACGAAGGAACGCACATGCACGAGAAAGAGAATACCCCGCAGCCGGGTGAAGTTGTAGTCCAGAATGCTCAGCCAGTACCGGTGACCAAAGAGACCGATGAAGCCTATGCGGTCACGGTGCAGCACAAGGACAGCAAGCTCGAATTCAAAACCCCCGGCAAAGGGTCGTTCTTCGCCGGCGCCGCGGCCGCGCTCCTGATTGTCGTTGTGGTCATGATCGTTCTCGAGTGACCAATCGCTGAGCGGGCCGCTGAGCGCCACTGGCCGAATTCGGGTTACCGGGGTCGGAAAAACCCGCAGCGGCCACGTAGCCCCCTTTAAGTACCCTTTAAATGAGCGATCTGGGATGTAGGGTTGACCGCAATCGGCGCACGCGGCGTGAAACCCGGAAATCCGAGGCGAATTCATGGTGAAATGCCCGATCTGCAATGGCCTCGGCGACTGGTGGGACTGCGCGAGCTGCCAGGGCTCGGGGCTTTGGAGCGAAGAACGCCTCGGCGCATGGCAGCGCGGCCGGCAAATCCGCGCATTCCGGCGAGAGCGGGGTGAGACGCTGGCCGAGGCAGCGCTGCGGCGGGGCGTGTCGATCACGGACGTGGCGCGCGCCGAAGCCGGGCTCTTGGGTCGGGCAGAACATCTCTTGCCGTAATGAGCAGGTATGGCTTCTGCTGGCCGGCTCACCTGCACGGCCACTCCTCGGGACCATTGAAGGTCCAGCCTACCGGCCCTATGTCTTAGCCATGTCGCAGCAAAAGGTCATATCCGACAGCCGCAAGCACCATACAATGGTGCGGCTGACGGAGGCGGCGCGTGCGGCACTCAAGAGACTTGCAGAATATTTCGATGAAATCGGTGTTTGGCCGGTTCGCGTGAATCGCGGGCGCATGGGCCTCAGAGCAGCTACGCTGGGCACCGAGCACGGAATTCCGTGCGGCCATAGGATGAATGGACTCAACCCGCGCCGCATAATCCTACGCCGGTAATCAACGCCCCTTTCACTGCAGAAGCGGTCAGAGCTCCGTGAGGCACGTGATCCCGCCTCACGG
>JASJCA010000148.1 GCA_030066215.1 Rhodobacter sp.
GCCGGCCTCGGTGAGGGTCAGGATCAGGGCGACGATGGGCAGTTCGTTGAAGACCCGGTTGAGGTCGAAGCCGAGCGAGTTGACGATCGGCCCGAGCGCGTGGCGGGCGGGGTAGCGCCAAAGGAGCCGCCGGCCGTAGAGCCCGCGGGCCCGGGCGGCGGTGACGTAGAGCTTGTCGTTTTCATCGAGCATCAGCGCGCGCACGGTCTGCAGCGCGAACGCCGTGGCCGACCAGCCGAGGATGAAGACCGGCAGCCAAGCCCTTGACAGAAAGTCCTTTATGCGATCCCAGGACCAGGCGGCGTCGCGAAATTCGTTGCTGAAGAGCCCGGTCAGCGAATCGCCGAACAGCACCGTCGAGATCAGCATGATGATCAATGCGAGCAGGAAGTTCGGCATCGCCAGGCCGAGATACGAGATGAAGCGCAGCGACCCGTTCAGGACCGCCGAATTCGACGAGGCCGATATGATGCCGACGGGGATTGCGATCAGGTAGGCCACGAACAGGGCTGTCAGACATATCCCCAGCGATATCAAGAACTTGTCGCCCAAAAGATCGTTGATGTTGAGCCGTAGGATACAGCTGTCGCCGAATTCTCCGCGGAAGAGGACGTTGCCGACCCAGGACCCCCAGCGGACCAGAAACGGGCGGTCGAGGCCCAGGCGGCGTTCCTCGGCCTCGATATCCTCGACCGAGATTGACTGGCCTTGGGTGTTCTTGAACGCCAGATAGCGCTCGGCGCAGGTGCCGGGCACCAGTTCCATCAGCGTGAAGACGATCAGCGACACCAACAGCAGGGTGAAGACCGCCATGCCGGCGCGGATCGCCGCGAATTGCAGGAACTGGACCATCACCCATCCCTAGACCATCGCCCCGATTTGACGGCAGGGGCTTGGCGTCAGTCAAGAAAAACCCCGGGCGGAGGCGCCGCCCGGGGCCGGTTTTCTAGCCGGTCGCCCGCGACCCGATCACTCGTCGAGCCACCACTGCGCCGCCCGGTAGGGGTAGGTGCGGTAGTATTCGTAGGACCAGGTCTGGAACTCGGGCACGTTCTTCAGCGCGTTGCGGTGATAGACCGGGGCCGGGGCGACGACGGTGCCGAGAAACAGCATCTCGTCGACCATCTTCTGCGCCAGCCACAGACCAGCCGTGGCCTGCGCGTCCGAGCCCGGCTGCGCCGACTGGAACTCGATCGCCTTCTGGCGCATCTCGTCCACCCAGGCCGGCGGCTCGACGCCCGAGGCGCCGCCCGAGTCGATAAATTCGGCCCAGAGCATGCCGGTGCGCAGGTCGAAATAGCCGTCGAAGGGCGGCTCCCAATAGGTCGCGTCGCCGAGGTGGATCGCTACCGGCTGGCCCTTGAGCCACATCAGCACGTCGAGCTGGTTCGACGACTGCGCCGAGCGGTATTCGTCGGGCGTGACCTCTTTCACCGTGGTCTGGATGCCGACATCGGCCCAGTCCTGGCCCATCAGTTCCACCACCTCGCCGGCGATTCCTTGGGTGGCGAATTGCAGGTTCAGCACGATGGGATCACCGTTCGGCAGCTCGCGGAAGCCGTCGCCGTTGGTGTCCATCATGCCGAGCGCGTCGAGCATCTGATTGGCCATCGCCGGGTCGTGGTCCAGATAGGCCTGCTCCAGCGCTTCCGGCACGAAATCGGGCCGCGGGCTGAAACCGGTATATTGCACCGGACGGCCCTGGCCGAAGAACGCGACCTCGTTCATCTGGTCACGGTTCATCGCCAAGGACATCGCGCGGCGGAAGTCCACGTTGCCGAAGACCTCACGCTTGGCCATGTCCTCGGACGTGACGTTGAAGGCCACCGTGTAGCTGGCGATCTGCGGCTTGAGCTGCACCGAATAGTCGCCTTCGGCCTGCTTTTCGAGCAGGAGCGGCGCCGAGGCCAGCGTCAGGGACTGCGACTTGTAGTCGGCCTCGCCGTTTACCAGCTTCAGGATCCGTACCTCGTTGTCGTTGGCGTAAAGCTCGTCCTGGCGGCTGATATAGGGCAGCTGCTGGCCGGTCGTGTCCACCATGTGGAAATAGGGGTTGGCGACCAGCTTGCGGCCCTCGGTGGTGTCGCTGACATAGATGTGGCTTTCCAGCGTCGGCTGGGTGCCCTTGGGCAGGCAGTCGATCTTGTCGGGCTGCGACAGCATCGGCGAGGGCGTGTCGGTCCAGTCCGAATTGCCGTAATACGCGCTGACGGCCGCGATGCCGCTTTCGAACCCGCACTCGGCCGCCAGCGCATCGGCGCCGGGGTTGATGTCGGGGTGGTACTGGCCGAGGAAATGCACCGGCTGGAACGCCTGGGCATAGCTGGTGGCGAAATGGGCCAGAAGGCCGGGCTTCGGCGCCGGCAAGTTGAAGACGACGGTCTCGTCGTCCGGCGCGTCGACGGTCATCCGCTCGCCCGCGACCAGCACGTAGGATTTGGGCTTCTCGATGATCTTGGGGTCGAGCGCGAGGTTGTCGTACCAGAACTTGACGTCGGCCGAGGTGAAGGGCGCGCCGTCCGACCATTTGTGGCCTTTGCGCAGCTTGAACGTCAGCTGGGTAAAATCGTCGTTCCAGGTCCAGGACCTGGCGATGTTCGGCACGATGGTCTGCAGGTCGTCGGCATAGCGCACCAGGTTCACGTGGCGGGTCGACAGGAAGTCCGAGGTGCCGGCCTCGGTGGCGTTCGACAGCGCGTGCAGCGTGCCGCCGTATTGTCCGACCGACGCATAGGGCACCACGACCAGCGGCTCCTCGGGGATCCGCTCGGCGAGCGGAGGCAGGTCCGGATTGCCCTTGATCTCGGCGTTCAGCGCGTCGGCTTCGGGGTTGCCGGAAAACGCCATGCTGCAGCCGGCGGCGGCTTCGAACTCGGCCAGCTCGTATTGCTGCGGAAATTCCCCCATGGCGACGTCGCCCATGTCGGCGACGGTGGTCGCCGGGCAGGACGCATGCGCCGCCGTCGTCAGCAGGAGCGTGGCCCCCGCGGTCAAAAGAACATGTCTCATTAGAGTCCCCGTTGGATCGTTGGTTCCGTTGAACAGCAAAACCCTAGGGGCATGAAAGTGATGTGACAACGTTGGAGTTATCCACAGGCACGCGGTGCGCGACGCCCTCAGGTAGAACGCCTTGTGGGTCTATTGAGCCTCTGGGATCGGCGCGGCGGGTGGTAGGCCCGGAGGGACTCGAACCCCCAACCAAAGCGTTATGAGCGCTCTGCTCTAACCAATTGAGCTACAGGCCCGCCTTGCGCCGTTGGTAGGCGGGGGAAGGCCCACGGTCAACCGTGGGCGCGCGCCGCGAGGTCTGCGGCCGAACAGGTGCTCAATGCCAATAGGGCGCGCGCCAGCCGGCGGCCTTGGCTTCTGCCTCGGTGCAGAACCAGTGCTCGCCGTCGTCGGTGTCGATTATGGTGCGGTGATACCACGGCGACCAGGGCGCGTGATAGATCTTGCCGTGCCGCGAGATATTGCCCTTGATCGGGCAGCCATCCGGCGCGGTGTCCTCGGCTGCGGCCCAGCGTTCGGAGCGGTAGTCCCAGGCGGGCTGAGCCGGGCCGGACCAGATGCCGAGCCCCTTGGCCTTCGCGGTGGCGCCCTCGGCGAGGTAGCTGTCGGAGAACTTCTCGAACGGCCAGGCCAGCCCCTTGTCGACCATCGATTTGCCGATATCGACGCCACCCGCGTAGCACGTCGCGATCACCCGGCCGTAAGCATCGGTCGTGTGCGCCTCGCAGTCGAGCTTACCCGCCTCGACGAGCCCCGCCAGCGCCTCCGTCGCAGCCGTGCCGCAGTCCCAGTTGCCGCAGCGCTGGCCATGTTCCGGCGCGTCGATGCCCTCGATTCGGATCACGATCCCGTCCACCTCCAGCGTGTCGCCATCGATCACCTTTGGATCGGCGGCGGCGGTCGTGGCGAACAGAAAAAGCAGCACGCTCAACCGAAACATTTTTCCAACCCCCGGGCGCGACAATAGCAAATTCCGGGTCGCATGGACAGGGCGCGTGCCGTCCGGTAACCGGGACCGCGACTGCAGGAGGCGCGGATGACGGATCGCAGGAACGGCCTGAGCTATGCCGAGGCGGGCGTCGACATCGATGCCGGCAATGCGCTGGTCGATCGGATCAAACCCGCCGCCGCGGCGACATCGCGGCCCGGGGTGATGGCCGGGCTCGGCGGGTTCGGCGGGCTTTTTGACCTGAAGGCCGCGGGCTACGACGACCCGGTGCTGGTGGCCGCGACCGACGGCGTCGGCACCAAGCTTAGGATCGCCATCGACACTGGATTTGTGGACACGATCGGCATCGACCTGGTGGCGATGTGCGTCAACGACCTGGTCTGCCAGGGCGCAGAACCGTTGTTTTTCCTCGACTATTTCGCGACCGGCAGGCTGGACGTCGAGGCCGCCGCGCGCATCGTCGAAGGCATCGCCGCGGGCTGCCACACCGCGGGCTGCGCGCTGATCGGCGGCGAGACGGCAGAGATGCCGGGGATGTATGCCGCCGGTGATTTCGATCTTGCGGGATTTGCGGTGGGCGCGATGGAGCGGGGCAGGGCGCTGCCCGCGGGCGTGCGGGCGGGTGACGTGCTGCTGGGTCTGGCCTCGTCGGGCGTGCATTCCAACGGCTATTCGCTGGTGCGCCGGATTGTCGAGGTGGCGGGTCTCAGCTGGGACGAACCGGCGCCCTTCGCCGATGCGGCCCTGGGCGCGGCCTTGCTGGAGCCGACCCGGCTCTACGTAGCGCCGGCGCTCGCGGCGCTCCGGGCGGGCGGGGTGCACGGGCTGGCGCATATAACCGGCGGCGGACTGACCGAGAACTTGCCGCGGGTGATGCCCGACGGGTTGACCGCCCGCGTGGATCTGAACGGGTGGACCTTGCCGGGTGTGTTTCAATGGCTCGCCGGGCAGGGAGGTTTGCACGAGGCGGAGCTTCTGAAGACCTTCAATGCAGGGATCGGCATGGTGCTGGTCGTCGCCGAGGACCGTGCGGGGCCGCTGGCCGACCTGCTTGTGGATCTCGGCGAGACGGTCCACCAGATCGGTACCGTCGAAGCAGGCGACACAATGCGGTATTCCGGCGCCCTGTTGTGACCAAGCGCGTGGCGATCCTGATTTCGGGCGGCGGGTCGAACATGGTCCGGCTGGTCGAGGATATGAAGCAGCCCGGCCATCCCGCCACGCCGGTCCTGGTCCTGTCGAACGACCCCGCGGCTGGGGGCCTTGCCAAAGCCGCCTCGCTAGGGGTGCCGACGGCGATCGTCGATCACCGCGCGTATGGCCGCGACCGGGCGGGATTCGAGGCCGGCCTGATCCGCCACCTCGACGCTGCAGCCCCCGACTTCCTGTGCCTGGCCGGCTTCATGCGCATCCTGACTGGCGCATTTGTCGAGCGATATCAGGACCGTATGCTCAACATCCACCCCTCGCTATTGCCCAAGTACAAAGGTCTCGACACCCATGCCCGCGCCCTGGCCTCGGGCGAGACCGAACACGGCTGCACCGTGCATCTGGTCACGCCCGCGCTCGACGACGGCCCGATCCTGGGCCAGGCGCGGGTGCCGGTGCGGCCCGGCGACACGCCCGACACGCTCGCCGCGCGCGTGCTGGAGATGGAGCATCAGCTCTATCCAGCCGTTCTGCGCCGGTTTGCCGTCCAAGACCGCAGACCGGTCCGCCTTGGCTGAGACTTCCCTTCCCCGACGATTGTGAATATCAGGGACGCCAGCGGGGCGCGAACAACAAAACGAGCGGCATGATCACGATCACCACGACCGACGCCCTGGACGCCTTTTGCGCCCGCGCCGCCGCGCACCCCTACGTAACCGTCGACACCGAATTCCTTCGCGAGCGGACCTATTACTCGAAACTCTGCCTGGTGCAATTGGCGTTCCCCGGCGGCGGCGTCGACGACGCGGTGCTGGTTGATCCGCTGGTCGACGGGCTGTCGCTCGACCCGCTTTATGCGCTGTTTCGCAACACGGACGTGGTCAAGGTGTTCCACGCCGCCCGCCAGGACTTGGAGATCTTCTATATCGAGGGCGGGGTGATCCCGGCGCCGCTGTTCGACACGCAAGTGGCCGCCATGGTCTGCGGCTTCGGCGAACAGGTGGGCTACGAGACGCTGGTGCGCCGGATTGCCAAGAAGCCGCTCGACAAGACCTCGCGCTTCACCGATTGGTCTCGGAGGCCATTGACCGAGGCGCAAAAGACCTATGCGCTGGCCGATGTGACCCATTTGCGGGTGATCTACGAGCATTTAGCGGCCGAGCTGAAGAAGTCCGGCCGCACCAAGTGGGTCGAAGAAGAGCTGCAAGTGCTGTCGGACCCGGCGACCTATGTGGTGCAACCCGAGGAAGCCTGGAAGCGGATCAAGACACGCACGAATTCCGGTCGGTTTCTGGCGGTGGTGCGCGAGCTCGCACGGTTCCGCGAAGGCTATGCCCAATCCAGAAACGTCCCGCGCAACCGGGTGTTCAAGGACGATGCATTGCTGGAACTTGCTTCGACGAAACCCGCGACGCGCGAGGATTTGGGGCGCTCTCGCTTGCTTCTGCGCGAGGCGCGGCGGGGTGAGATCGCAGATGGTATCCTGAGTTCCGTCAAAGCAGGGCTGAAGGTTCCAAACGACGCGCTGCCCAAAGGCAACGGCAAGCCGGCCACGCTTCAAGTCAACCCTGCGCTCGCCGACATGCTGCGAGTTCTGTTGAAGGCGAAGGCCGAGAATGCTGGGGTGGCGCAAAAACTGATCGCCACGACTGCCGATCTCGATGCGATCGCCGCGGGCAGTCGCGATGGCATGGCTCTGAAGGGATGGCGGCGGGACGTGTTTGGCGAGGATGCCTTGCGTCTTTGTTCGGGTCAGGTGGGACTCGCCGTCCGGGGCGACAAGGTCGACGTGTTCGAGCTTTAGCGGCGCACGGCCAACGCGTTCGCCGAACCGCTGACACGGATCTGCCGCACGCCCTGAAGCGTCTGTTCTGAAACGAAACGGCCAACCAAAACCTCGCGCGACTGTGGCGTGCCGACGCGGGTGCGGACGAACGGTGCGCTGATCCGAAACTGGTAGCTCAGCACGCCGTCCTGCGGCGCTTCAGCGTTCAGCGGCACCAGATCACCGTCGAAGAAACCTTGCCGGTTCGGCAGCCCGGTCGCCCGGATGATGGCGCCGCTCGGCACCTGTTCGACCTGCAGCGAAGTGATTTGAGCGATCAGCGGGCGTGGATCGGCGTTGGGGTTGGTTGCGACGACTGTGGCCTGCTCGCTGCGGCCGAACCAATTGAACGGGTTGAACCGAGACTCGGCGACACGAGAGCATGCTGCAACGGTCGTCACAAGCATCAGCGCCACAATCAGCCTGCCCAACATCGCCGCCCCCGTCCCTCTTTGCCCATCGGGTTACTCGAAAGTGCGAGATTTGAAAAGCCCGTGGCGGCCGGACTGGACCTTCGCAGCGGCTCGGCTTACCTCACCGTGCAAACGCGCAGGAGACATCGATGGCCAGTGCCGAATTCGAAGAGATCGCCGACACGTTCGAGTTCCTCGACGATTGGGAGGACCGGTATCGTCACGTGATCGATATGGGCAAAGCGATGGAGCCACTGGAAGAGGCGCTGCGCGTGCCCGCGACCAAGGTCACGGGTTGTGCCAGCCAGGTCTGGATCGTGCCAGAGGTCGAGGGGCAGGGCCGGGCGGCGGTGTTTCGGTTTCGGGGCGACAGCGACGCAATGATCGTCCGCGGGCTGATTGCGATTCTGAGAGCGCTCTATTCCGGGCTGCGGGTCGACGAGGTGTTGACCGTCGATGCGCCGGCGGAATTGGCGCGGCTGGGGCTGCACGACCACCTGTCCTCGCAGCGCTCGAACGGGTTGCGCGCCATGGTCGAGCGGATCCGCGGCCTCGCCCGGCAGGCGGTTGCCGCCTAACCGCTCACCCATTGGCGGAGTGTGGTCGCCAGATCGCCGTAGCCGGTAAAACGACGCTCGTAGGCCAGCCCCAGCCGGTCGGCGCAATCCTGCGCCTTGGCATCGAGCGTGGGGTCGTCGGTTTGCGCCTGGTAGACCAGGGTGGCGTAATTGCCGAAATACATCTCGCGCAGCTCGGGGTGGCGGTCGAGACCCAGCGGTTTCCAGACGAAGGCGTCGAATTGCCGGACCAGGAAATCGGTCAGATAGAATGCGTCGATCTGGTCTGAACTTCGGGTCGCAAAAGCCTGGTTTCCTTCAAAAAAGCTATAGCAATGCGGGCCCTCCACCAGGTCGATCCCAAGCTCGCCGCAAAGCGCGGCCAACCGGCCCCCGGTGCCGCAGTCGGCATAGACGACGAAGATCTTCGCATAGCCCTCGCGGTGCTTGTCCACCGCGGCGCGGACCGCGTCGGGGATGCGGTTGGGGTGGTTGTGCAGGATCGCGGGCAGGCACATCAGGTCCATGTGGTGCCACCCGTTCGCTTCGATCAGTGCCAGGATTTCGCGGGCGAGCGCGCCGCAGGCGAGAAGCAGGATGCGCCCCGTGCCCGCCGGCGACAGCCCCGCCTCGGTCAGCGCGGCGTCGTCGAGCGTCATTTCAGCCGGACGGCGGTGCCGTAGACCAGGACTTCGCTGGCGCCTTGTTGGATCGTCGAGGTCTGCATCCGCGTCGCGACCACGGCGTTGGCGCCGAGCTGCCAGGCCTCGTCGATCATCCGGTCAATGGCCTGCTCGCGCGACCCGGCTAGAAGCGAGGCATATTCCCGCACCTCGCCGCCGACCAGGTTGCGCAGGCTCGCGACGATGTCGGTGCCCAGATGCTTGGCCCGCACCGTCGAGCCGCGCACCAGGCCCAACGCCACCTCGATCTCGCGGCCCGGCACGGTGTCGCTGGTCACGACCAGGATGTCACTTTTCGATACGATCATAATGGTCGTCCTCGGCGCTTTTGACCCGGTCGGCGATCACCCGCCAGACCACGTAGGCGACCAGCGCGGCGGGGATGAAGGCCAGCCCCGCGCCTGGCACCTCGAAGGCGGCGAAGGCCAGCGCGGCGAGCCAGACCGTAAGACCGGCGGCAGCAACCACGATCACCAAGATCAAGACGAATTTGTCGAGCGGCATCGGCATCTCCTTTCCCGCCCAATATAGGCGCCCGGGGTCCGGCTCAGAAGGCTTCGCCACCAGATAGTAGAGCTTCGCCGGACAAAGGCCTGAAATCGCGCCGATTATCCGGCGGGGCCTAGCCCGCCGCCATCTGATTGTGCTTGCGCGCGACGAACTCCTTGGCGGTCTCCACCGCCACCGCGGCGTCGCGGCAATAGGCGTCGGCCCCGATCGCCTTGCCGAATTCCTCGTTCAGCGGCGCGCCACCCACCAGCACGATATAGTCGTCGCGGATGCCCATCTCGACCATCGTGTCGATCACCACCTTCATATACGGCATGGTCGTGGTCAGCAGCGCCGACATGCCCAGGATGTCGGCGTCTTCCTTCTTGATCGCCTCGATGTAGTTCTCGACCGGGTTGTTGATGCCGAGGTCCACGACTTCGAACCCTGCGCCCTCCATCATCATGCCGACAAGGTTCTTGCCGATGTCGTGGATGTCGCCCTTGACCGTGCCGATGACCATCTTGCC
>JASJCA010000013.1 GCA_030066215.1 Rhodobacter sp.
CAGGACGCGGTGGCCGAAGAGATGGCCTATGTGCTCGACCATTGCGGCGCGCGGTTTGTGGTCTGCGGCGACCAGGAGCAGGTCGACAAGGTCATCGAGGTGCAGGAGACGATCCATCACATCGAGCATGTGATCTACAACGACAAGCGGGGGATGCGGAAATACGACCACACGCATCTCAACTGGCTGCACGACATCCAGGCCGAGGGGCGGGCGAGCCACGCGCGCTTCGAGGACGAACTCGCTGCCCGCATCGCGGCGATCGGTTATGACGACACCTGCGTGATGCTATACACGTCAGGGACCACCGGTCGACCCAAGGGCGTGGTCTTGTCGAACCGCAATATCGTCGAGGCCTCGAAATCGTCGTCGGACTTCGACCACCTCACCCATGACGAACAGATCCTGGCCTATCTGCCGATGGCTTGGGTCGGCGATTTCATCTTTTCGGTCGGCCAGGCCTATTGGAACGGGTTCTGCGTGAACTGCCCCGAGCGGCCCGACACGATGTACGAGAACCTGCACGAGATCGGGCCGACCTATTTCTTTGCCCCACCGCGGTATTTCGAAGAACGCATCACGCTGCTGCTGATCCGAATGGAGGATGCCGGGCGTCTGAAGAAGTGGCTGTTCGATACCTTCATGGCGCATGCGAAGAAGGTCGGGCCGGATTTGCTTGACGGAAAGCCGGTTGGGTCGTGGGACAGGTTCAAGTACTGGCTGGGGAATTTGTTCATCTTTGGACCTGTCCGGAACCGCGCAGGCATGAGCCATGTGCGGGTGGCTTATACCGCGGGTGAAGCGATCGGGCCGGAGATTTTCGACTTTTGGCGGTCGCTGGGGATCAATCTCAAGCAGCTCTATGGACAAACCGAGGCGTCGGTCTTCATCACCAACCAGCCCGATCACGAGGTACGGTCCGATACGGTCGGCGTGCCGATCCCGGGAGTCGAGATCCGGATCGACGACAATGGCGAGGTATTCTACCGCTCGCCGGGGACCTTTGTGGAGTATTACAAGAACCCCGAATCGACGGCCTCGACCAAAGATGCCGAGGGCTGGGTGGCCACCGGCGATGCCGGGTTCATCGAGGAATCCAGCGGCCATCTGCGGATCATCGACCGGGCCAAGGATGTGGGCAAGATGGCCGATGGGTCGCTGTTTGCGCCGAAATATGTCGAGAACAAGCTGAAGTTCTATCCGAATATTCTCGAGGCTGTGGTGCTGGGCGCCGGGCGTGACAAGTGCTGCGCGATGATCAATATCGATCTGACTGCGGTCGGTAACTGGGCGGAGCGGAACAACATCGCCTATGCGTCCTATCAGGAGCTGGCGGCGCATCCGGAGGTCTACGCGACGGTGCAGGGGCATATCGAGGAGGTGAACAAGTCCATCGCCCAGGACGAGATGCTGTCGGGCTGCCAGATCCATAGGTTCCTGATTTTGCACAAGGAATTGGATGCCGACGACGGTGAACTGACGCGGACACGAAAGGTGCGGCGGGCGATCATTGGCGAGAAGTTCAAGGACCTGGTGGATGCTTTGTACGACGGGTCGGAGAGCATCTACACCGAGACCGAAGTGACCTACGAAGACGGCCGCAAGGGCGCGATCAAGGCGACCTTGGAGATCCGCGACGCCGCGGTGGCGCCGCGGGTTCAGCATAAGATGGCGGCGGAATGATCGGTTCGAATTGCCTTCGGCAATCCGACCGACTGGGGGACCAGCCCCCCAGACCCCGCGAGATATTTCTGGCCAGATGAAGGAGCCAAGCGGTGCTTGATGCGGCAGAGGGGTATGTGACGCCGGACGGGCGGTCCATCGGCGGGGTGCTGATGGAGATGAAGAACATCACCCTGCGCTTCGGCGGCGTGGTGGCGATTAAGGACATCACCTTCGACATCCGCGAGGGCGAGATCCGAGCTATCATCGGGCCGAACGGAGCCGGCAAGTCCTCGATGCTGAACGTGATCTCGGGGTTCTATCACCCGCAGGAGGGCGAGGTCTGGTTCCGGGGCGAGAAGCGGCCGTCGATGAAGCCCTATCAGGTGGCGCAGCAGGGCATCGCGCGGACGTTTCAGAACATCGCGCTGTTCGAGGGGATGACGGTGCTCGACAACGTCATGACCGGGCGGCTGACACATATGTCGTCGAACATGGTGGCCCAGGCGATTTGGTGGGGCTCGGCCGAGCGGGAAGAGACCGAGAACCGTGAAAAGGTCGAGAAGATCATTGATTTCCTAGAGATCCAGTCGATCCGGAAGACGCCGGTCGGGCGGCTGCCCTATGGGCTGAAAAAGCGGGTGGAGCTGGCGCGGGCGTTGGCGGCGGAGCCGATGCTTTTGCTGCTCGATGAGCCGATGGCGGGGATGAATGTCGAGGAGAAGGAGGACATGAGCCGCTTCGTCCTCGACGTCAACGACGAGTTCGGCACGACGATCGCGCTGATCGAACACGATATGGGCGTGGTGATGGACCTGTCGGACCGGGTTGTGGTGATGGATTACGGCCGGAAGATCGGCGACGGCACGCCGGACGAGGTGCGCAACAACCAAGATGTGATCGATGCGTATCTGGGGGTGAGCCATGATTGAGTGCGCATCCGCGGCGGGCGCGATGCGAACCCCTTGCGCCGGGCCTTCGCGGTGCAAGGAGACACGGCCGCTGGGCCGCGGGACGAACGAGGTCGCAAGCCGCGTCACCTTGGTTCTGAAATTGGTCTGTGCGGTGGCTTTGTTCGGCGCCGTGTCGACTGCGACGGTGCAAGCGAAGGATTTCTACGCCGAGGAAACACTGGAGGCGATTGGGCTTGTCACGTCGACTGTGCTTGGACCGGATTATGCGGCATTGCCCGAGAGCTGTAAGCGAACCGAGCCGGATCCCAGCGAAACCGACGGACCGCCAGAGGCGTTCGAGTGCATCGTCAATGAGGTCCCCGTTTCGGTTTGGGGGCATCCACGGTACTTGCGCAATGGCGAGTTTGCGTTCGTTTCGTATGTGTTCGAGATGTCGTCGTCGGCCGAGCAGGCGGCGGTATTCCTGTCTGATTTGAGGACGCATTCGACTGATTGGGGCCTGACGCCGCAAGCCGAGCCGGACTACAGCGAGGACTGGGCGATCACCCATCGATACGCGCGATGCGAGCTCGCCGATTGGCGGGTAGAGGCAATTGCCATCTACCTGAAAGAAACCGGTGGCCTGAGCGTTGTTGTCGGCGGTGGCGGGCTCGATTTCATTCAACCATGCGATGAGGACACCGAGTGATGCCTGAACAACTTCTCTTCGCAATGGAAGTGACGCTGAACGGCCTGATGGCGGGCGTGCTCTATGCGCTGGTGGCTTTGGGTTTTGTGCTGATCTTCAAGGCCTCGGGGATCTTCAACTACGCGCAAGGTGTGATGGCGCTCTTCGCCGCCTTGACGCTCGTGGGCATCATGGACGGACAGGTGCCGTTCGCGCATCTGATCAACGCGGTCTTCGGCACCGAAGTGCATCATTTTGGTTGGCATGTGCCGGCGGTGCTGGCGATCGTTTTCACGATGATCCTGATGATCATTTTCGCCTGGGCAGTGAATTATTTCGTGCTGCGGCATCTGGTGAACCAGGAGCCGATCATCCTGTTCATGGCAACTATCGGTCTGGCCTATTTCCTCGAAGGCTTCGGCGACATCATGTGGGGGGCGGACATCAAGAAGCTGGATGTCGGACTGCCGCAGGGCATCAACCTGTGGATCGACGAGACCACGTTCAACGCATTCGGCTACGGCTTCTTCATCGACAATCTCGACATGGTGGCGACGGTGATCGCGGCGCTGTTGGTGACCGCGCTTGTCGTGTTCAGCCAGTACACCAAGCAAGGCCGTGCCCTGCGGGCGGTGGCGGACGACCACCAGGCGGCGCTTTCGGTCGGCATCTCGCTGAACTTCATCTGGGTCCTGGTCTGGTCGGTCGCGGGCTTCGTCGCACTGGTCGCGGGCATCATGTGGGGGGCGAAATCGGGAGTGCAGTTCTCGCTGTCGCTGATCGCGCTGAAGGCGCTGCCGGTCCTGATGCTGGGCGGGTTCACCTCGATTCCCGGCGCCATCGTCGGCGGGCTGATCATCGGTGTGGGCGAAAAGCTGTTCGAGTTCCTGCTGGGGCCCGCGCTGGGCGGCGCGACCGAGAACTGGTTCGCCTATGTGCTGGCGCTGCTATTCCTGGTGTTCCGGCCGCAGGGGCTGTTCGGCGAGAAGATCATCGAGAGGGTGTGAAGCCATGCCGAAGCTGTTTGCGATTCTAAACGTCGTCGCCTGGGCCGGGTTCTGGGCCTTCGGCTATATCGCGCTGACCTCGGATGCGGCGGATAGCGGGCAGATGGTGATCGCCGCGGTGCTGGCATTTGTCGGCGCGGGCGTGGGCGTCTTCGCCTACATGAAGCTGGTGCGGCATTCCGAGGCTACGGGCTATTCGCAGCCGCCGAAGCGGGCCTATCCGGAAAACGAGGCGGACGGCGAGGAGGCGGCCTGAATGGCGCACAAGTCGCGCATCGGGGTGCTGTGCATCGACTGCCGGACCGACGATCTGGGGCCGGCGGCGGACTACTGGTCTGCAATGTTGGGAGTCGAGGGCAAGGTCGATCCGGACGGCAAGTATGCGCAACTCGATGGCCACGAGGGCTATCCCAAGGTGCTATTGCAGGCGGTGGATCACGACCCGCGGGTGCATCTCGATATTGAGACCGACGACAAAGAGGCCGAGTGTGCGCGGCTGAAGGGTCTGGGCGCGAAAGAGATCGCGCGAGTGAAGACCTGGATCGTGATGGAGGCGCCGACCGGGCACCGGTTCTGTCTTGTGGGTCCACAGGGCGACGATTGGCCGGGCGAGGCTAGGGAGTTTGGCTAAATGGAACAGTTGATGCCCGTGTTTCGTGGTGCGCCGGTCGCGATCTTCTTGTATGGCTTCGTGTCGAGCACAATCGAACTGATGCAGACCTGGGCGACGGTGGACAGCCTTCGGTTGATGTCGGAGGGCGAGGCCCAACTGAGGATTCTGACGGCGCGTGCCTTTGTGTTCAGCCTGGATAATCTGTTCTTCTATACCGGTCTTGCGGCACTTGTCGCTTTCGCGATCCGGTTCGAGCAAAGGAACACCTGATGTTCTACCGTGAAGCGGGCGATTTCAGCACCACCTACACCCAGGACAGCCAGACCTTTCCGATCGCCTTCGACCGGTACCGGTATTACTTTGTGCTGGCGGTCGCGTTTCTGGTCATCCCGTTCATCATCAACGACTACTGGGCCAACGCGGTCCTGCTGCCGTTCCTGATCTACGCGATCGCCGCCATCGGGCTGAACATCCTGACCGGCTATTGCGGGCAAGTGAGCCTGGGTACCGGGGGGTTCATGGCGGTGGGGGCCTATGCCTGCTACAAGTTCATGACCGGCATGGACATCTACCTGATGGGGGCGGACGGCGAGTGGGTGCGTTATGCGCTGCCGCCGATCAACATCTTCTTCAGCGTGATCCTGGCGGGGCTAGTGACGGCCTTCGTGGGGCTGCTCTTCGGGCTGCCGTCCTTGCGGATCAAGGGGTTTTACCTGGCCGTCGCGACGCTGGCGGCGCAGTTCTTTCTGGTCTGGCTCTTCAACAAATGGTCTTGGACCTACAATTACTCGGCCTCTGGCCAGATCAATGCGCCGACGCGGGGCGTTCTGGGCTACGAAGTGACCGGACCGACGGCCGAGCCGTGGGCGGCCTATCTATTCTGCCTGGTCTTCGTGGTGGCGCTGGCGTGGATCGCGCGGAACCTGACGCGCGGCTCGGTGGGGCGCAGGTGGATGGCGATCCGCGACATGGACATCGCGGCCGAGATCATCGGGGTGAACCCGCTGGGTGCGAAACTCAGTGCGTTCGCTGTATCGTCGTTCTTCGTCGGCGTTGCCGGGGCGCTGTTCTTCTCGGTTTATCTGGGCGCGGTCGAAGTGGGCGAGGCGTTCGGGATCCAAAAGTCGTTCCTGGTGCTGTTCATGATCATCATTGGCGGGCTGGGGTCGATCTTTGGGTCGTTCGCGGGGGCGGCGTTCATGGTGCTGCTGCCGGTTCTGTTGAAGAACATCCTGGTCGGCGGGCTCGGCTGGCCCACCGATCTGGCGGCGCATATCGAATTCATCATCGTCGGCGCGCTGATCGTGATCTTCCTGATCGCAGAGCCGCACGGGCTGGCTCAACTGTGGCGGCTGGCGAAGGAGAAATTGAGACTCTGGCCGTTCCCGTATTAGGGTGTGGCTACCGATATGGCGCCGGGCATCCTTTCGGCGCCGCAACGAGCTGAGGAACCAAGGGAGGAAAACTCAGATGAAATTGAAACTGGCAACTTGCGTCCTGGCGGGCGTGATGGCGGCAGGCCCGGTGATGGCGGACCTGGTGTTCCCGTCGCTGAGCTACCGCACCGGGCCCTATGCCGCGAACGGCATCCCGTTCGCCGACGGCTTCGCCGACTACTTCACCCTTTTGAACGAGCGCGACGGCGGCATCGGCGGCGTGCCGGTGCGCGTGCTGGAGTGCGAAACTGGCTACAACACCGAAAAGGGCGTCGAGTGCTACGAATCGACCAAGGGCGAAGGCTCGCTGGTCTATCAGCCGCTGTCGACGGGCATCACCTATCAGCTGATCCCCAAGGCCACCGCCGACAACATTCCGGTGCATTCGATGGGCTACGGCCGGACCAGCGCAAAGAACGGCAAGGTCTTCAGCCACGTCTTCAACTACCCGGCCACCTATTGGGACGGCGCGTCGATCGCGATCAACCACATCATGGATGTGGAAGGCGGTGACATCTCGGGCAAGAAGATCGCGCTGGTCTACCACAACTCGGCCTATGGCAAGGAACCGATCCGCACGCTTGAGGAACTGGCCAGCATCCACGGCTATGAGTTGAGCCTCTTGCCCGTCGACCATCCCGGTCAGGAGCAAAAGTCCCAGTGGCTGCAGATCCGCCGCGAAAAGCCCGACTACGTGCTGATGTGGGGCTGGGGCGTGATGAACCAGGTCGCGATCCAGGAAGCCGCGAATATCCGGTTCCCGATGGAGAACTTCATCGGCATCTGGTGGTCAGGGTCGGAAAACGACGTGCTGCCAGTGGGTGACGGTGCGGACGGCTACAAGGCGCTGGCACTGGCGAACCCGGGCGGCGACTATCCGATCTATGCCGACATGGAACAGTACGTCTATTCAACCGGCAAGGCCGCCGGCGCGGGCGACCAGGCGAAGACCGTGCTTTACAATCGCGGCATGTATGCCGCTCTGCTGGCTGCCGAAGCCGCGGCCAAGGCGCAGGAAATCCACGGTGTGGCCGACATCACGCCGGCGATGATGCGCGACGGCATGGAAGCGCTGGAGATCACCGAGGCGCGCATGGCCGAGCTTGGCCTGCCCGATTTCGGCCCTGCCTTCAGCGTGACCTGCGAAAACCATGGCGGTGCCGGGCTGGGCAAGGTGCAGCAGTGGGATGTGGCCGCCGGTGAGTGGAAGGTCATCACCGACTGGATCGAGTCCGACAAGGCCGTGATCGAGCCTTTGATCATGGAAGACTCGATGGCGTTCGCTGCCGAGAACAACATCCAGGAACGCTGCAACTAGGCGATTCTGGCCCGTCCCCTGCGCGGGGGGCGGGCCGCTTTGTCCCTTTTCCAAGCTGCTTGACTTGATGCGACTGCGCCGCCGGATGATGCTGACCCTGGCCGCCCTGGCGGGGCTGGCGGGCTGCGCGGGACCCGAGATCGTCAACCGGGCCTGTCCCGGGTTGGTGTCGGGGTCCGGGGCACCGGTTATTCTGTCGGCGATGAATGGCGGGCCAGTGGGCGCGCCGCCGCCTGCGCCCGGCGAGGCCGTGGCGGAACGCATGTCGCGGCTTGTCGCTGCGCAGGCGGCGCGGACACCCGAGACGGTGATGGCGCAACCGGCTGCAATCGCGCTCGAAGCGCTCCGGGCGCCGACCCGCAAGGTGGTACGCATCAACCTTCTGGCGATGACCACCGGCGGGCAATACGGCGCGTTTTCCAGCGGCTTCATGACCGGCTGGACCGAAAGCGGCCGGCGGCCGGACTTTGCGGTGGTGACCGGCGCCAGCGCCGGCGGCGTGGTGGCGCCGCTGGTCTTCGCAGGGCCGGAGTTCGACGACCGGCTGCGGCTCAATGCCGGCATCGGCACCGGCGACGTGGTGCGCCGACGTTCGGTCCTAGAGCTTCTGGGCGCGTCGTCGCTGTTTTCGACAGCGCCGCTGCAGCGCGCCGTGCAGGCGGCGGTGGACGACCGGCTGGTCAAGGCGATCGCGGCGCGCTGGCGGGCGGGCAACGACCTATTCCTGGGCGCGACGAACCTGGACCAGGGGCGTTTCGAGCTCTTCGACATCGGCGCCTTCGCGGCCATGGAGGGGGTGCCGGCGGGGGTCAAGCGCGACTGCCTGGTCGGCGCGGTGATGGCGACCAGCGCGATCCCGGGGCTGTTTCCGCCCAAGCGGATCGGCGGCGATCTTTACACCGACGCGGGCGTGCGTCAGTCGGTGTTCCTGCGCGGCGTGCGTGACGGCATCCGCGACAGTGAACGCGCGCTCGGCATCGACGTGCGGGTGACGGCGACGCTTTTAGTCAACAGCGATCTGATGGTGCGCGTGGCGCGGACCGAGACCGGGCTTCTGGACCTGGCCGGCCGCACCTTCACCCTGGTCAGCGACGAGGGCTTGCGCGAATCGCTGGTCGAGACGGTGGATCTGGCGCAGGCCTCGGGCTGGCGGCTGCGCGCCGCGGTGGCGCCGGATTTCGAGACGCTTGGCTGTGGCGAAGACGATGACCTGTTCTCGGCCTGCGTCACCGACAAGCTGTTCGAGGCGGGCCGTGCGATGGCCACGGCGCCGCGGATCGCCTGGCTGAGCGGGCGGCAATTGAGAGATTTGGCAAGAAGGTTCTAGGCGATGCTGGACGCGGGAAAGACCGAAGAGACGCTTCTGGAGGTCAACAACATCGAGGTGATCTACAACCATGTGATCCTGGTCTTGAAGGGCGTGTCGCTGACGGTGCCCAAGGGCGGGATCACCGCACTTTTGGGCGGCAACGGCGCGGGCAAGACGACGACGCTGAAGGCGATCTCGAACCTGCTGCATTCCGAACGCGGCGAGGTGACCAAGGGGTCGATCACCTATCGCGGCGACAACGTCGCGCATCGCGACCCGTCGGACTTGGTCAAGCGCGGCGTGATCCAGGTGATGGAGGGGCGGCACTGCTTCGAACACCTGACCGTCGAAGAGAACCTGTTGACCGGCGCCTATACGCGGCGCGACGGCGGCGGCAACGTCGCCCAGGACTTGGAGATGGTCTATTCCTACTTCCCGCGGCTGGCGGAGCGGCGGCGGTCCCAGGCCGGCTATACCTCGGGCGGCGAGCAGCAGATGACGGCGATCGGCCGGGCGCTGATGTCGCGGCCCGAGACGATCCTTCTGGACGAGCCGTCGATGGGCCTGGCGCCGCAGCTCGTCGAAGAGATCTTCGGCATCGTCAAAAACCTCAACGAGAATGAGGGCGTGTCGTTTCTGTTGGCCGAGCAGAACACCAACGTGGCGCTGCGGTTTGCGCACTACGGCTATATCCTGGAATCGGGCCGCGTGGTGATGGACGGCCCGGCGGCCGAGTTGCGCGAGAACCCGGACGTCAAGGAGTTCTATCTGGGGCTCTCGGAGGAAGGCCGTAAGTCCTACCGCGACGTGCGCAGCTACCGCCGGCGGAAGCGCTGGCTGAGTTAGATGTTGCCCAAGCCAGTGAGGAAGTGACATGCCCTTGGTGAGCGAAGTAACCGAATTGATTCGGGAGCTTTCCGATATCATCAAGAATACCCGGGAAATCGTTAAAGCGGTTAACGACGGGCGCGCCTATCTGAAACGGAATCATCCAGATGCCCGGGACGATATGGAAAAGCTTCTTGGTCAGGTCGAACATACTGTCCGAGGGTTGTCTGAAGTCACAGCGGTCTTGTGCGCATTTCAATTCGAGTTCACCGCGGAGTCTCGGTATCTGCAGGTTTCAGAAGGCGAACTTGCCCGATTCAACGAGCACGTAATCCAGCAGAATAAAGACATTGGTGATTTGCGAGGGCGAATTCGTGAACTCAGGAGCGATTGTACGTCCATTCGAAAGCTCCGCGATAAACTAGCAAGTCGAGCGAACTCAAATGAATGGGGAGCGATGTTTTGGTTGCTCGGAGGTCGTGCACGCAAGACCGCATCTGATCTTGCGTCCAAGCTAAGTGACTTTTACGCCGATGACGCAATAATGATCGGCATATTCGAAAGAACGGTCGAAATGGCGGAAGACGCCCTGATCGAGGTCAGCGACCTCCTCGGGGCGCCGGGAGCGGCACATCCTTTCAACGCGCCAAAGGCGGCAAGTGCCTTGAAAGGCTACGCGTTGTTGTTCCGACAAACCAATCGTGACTTAGCAAGGTTGGCAGACCGAATGAGCGACGTCAGGAGCAAGTTGAAGCCTTAAGGACCGGCCTCCGCCTTCATCTCGGCGATGCGCTCCAGCGCTTCTTCGCGGGTGTTTCGGATGTTGGGGCGGAAGCCCTGGGTTTCGGCGCGCAGGCGAATGTCGGCCTCGGTCTCAGAGCCGGCCTCGTAGCGCACGGTGCCGAGCGAGCCGCCGAGGTTCAGCTCCTTGCCGCGCTTGGCCCATTCGACCCACGCGCCCGGATCGATGTGGCAGTTGTTGTAGTTGATCAGGAAGTACCACTTGCGGCCCGACGCCTCGATCAGTTCCTGCAGATAGTCGATCAGGTCGTCGACGTCGCGGCTATGGTGCAGCTTCAGGCCGCTAAGGTCGATGTTCATGATCTTTGTGGCGGCGTCGAACGTCACCCGCGGCTCGAAATCGGCGCGGGTATAGGTGGGTGTGTGAACGATCTTCTTCAGCCGGCGCGAGGGCAGTTCGGCCAGGCGTTTCAGCGCGCTGTCGCGGTCGGCGAAGAGATTGGGGTCGAAGGCCTCGGTCTTGGCGTCGCGTTCGATCTGGCGCCGCGTGGCTTCGGAGGCGTCGAAGCGCACCGAGCCCATGGAATGCGCCATGTTCAGCGTTTTGCCGCGGCGCGAAAAAGCGAACCAGGCGTCGGGGTCGATGCGGCTGTCGGAGTAGTTGACCATGAAGAACCACAGGTCCTCGCCGGTCTCGGCGATGCGTTCCTCGAGCCGGTCGTAGACGGCGTTGACGTCGGCGCTGTCAAGCAAATGCAGCCCTGAAAAGTCGACCTCCATCACTTCGATGTCGTCGTGGAAGGCGATGCGCCGGTCGATCTCTTCGGGGGTAAGCGCAGGGTGGTCGTGCAAGGCGGCCGGGGTCATCAAGTTCTCCTTCGTCGCGCGGGGCGCGTCGGCCCCATTTCCCTCCCGCTGGGGCCGCGTCGTATTCAAGCTTGCGATTGCATACAATTGTTTACAATGTCGCGGCGGGGGCGTGCCGGGGCCCGGGCGCCCGACAGCGACAAGGATCGACCATGACCGGACATTTCGACGCCCTCGAAACCCGCAGCGCCGACCAGCGCGCCGCCGATCTGGCGCGGGACCTGCCGCGGCAGGTGGCGCAGGCCAAGGCGAAAGCGCCGGCCCTGGCGGAGCTTCTGCGCGACGTCGATCCTGAAGACGTGACCAGCCGCGCCGCATTGGCGGCCCTGCCGGTGATCCGAAAGTCCGAGCTGGGCGCGGCGCAGAAGGCCGCGCCGCCCTTCGGCGGATTTACCACGCGCGGCGTGACCACCTTCGCGCATGTGTTCCAAAGCCCAGGACCGATCTACGAACCCGGGCGTTTAGGTGACGACTGGTACCGGATGGGGCGGTTTCTGGCGGCCCTGGGGATCGGCCGCGGCGACATCGTGCAGAACTGTTTCAGCTATCACATGACACCTGCGGGGATGATGTTCGAAAGCGGCGCGCGGGCGGTCGGCGCGACAGTGTTCCCCGCCGGCACCGGGCAAACCGAGCTGCAGGCGCAAGCCGCGCATGACATCGGCATCACCGCCTATGCCGGAACGCCCGACTACCTGAAGGTGATTCTGGACAAGGCCGCCGAGATGGGCCTGCCGCTGCAGATCACCAAGGCGGCGGTGGGCGGCGGCGCGCTATTCCCGTCGCTGCGGCAAGAATATGCCGACCGCGGCATCCTATGCCTGCAGCTTTATGGCACCGCCGATCTGGGCAACATCGCCTACGAGAGCCCGGCGATGGAGGGTATGATCGTCGACGAGGGCGTGATCGTCGAGATCGTGACGCCGGGCACTGGCGATCCGGTGGCCGAGGGCGAGGTCGGCGAGGTCGTGGTCACCACGCTAAACCCCGACTACCCGCTGATCCGCTTCGCCACCGGGGACCTTTCGGCGGTTCTTCCCGGTGAATCGCCCTGCGGGCGCAGCAATATGCGGATCAAGGGCTGGATGGGCCGCGCCGACCAGACGGCGAAGATCAAGGGTATGTTCGTGCGCCCCGAACAGGTCGCGGCGCTGGTGGCGCGGCATGACGAGGTGGCCAGGGCCCGGGTGGTGGTGACGCGAAAGGGTCAGCAGGACGTGATGACTGTGCTGATGGAGACCGACGCTCAGGAGACGGCGGCCTATGAAGCATCCGTCGCGGCGGTGCTGAAGCTAAAAGGCCAGGTCGAACTTGTCGCTAAGGGATCGCTGCCAAACGATGGTAAGGTGATAGACGACCAACGCAGTTACGACTGACCCCGAAGAGGGTCGGCCAAGGGGGGGAGAACCATGAGGAACTCGATCATTCGCTGGGTCCTGGCATCCGCGATGGGCTTGGCGGCGCCGGCGGCGCTGGCAGAGGATCTGGCTTTGATCGTCGCCAACGGGATTTACGACTTCCACGACAACCCTCGTGGTGGTCGGGCCGTGCTGAGCCTGGTGCCCGACCTCGAAGTTGCCGGCTATAGCGTCGTCGCATTCCGCAATCTCGATAGCGCGACGATGCTCGCCGAGTTGCCGGGCCTGCGCAAACGGCTGATTTCACCGGGGCGTAAGATCTTCATCGTCGCGGGTCACGTTTTGCGCGATCCGCGCGACAGCTGGCTTCTTCTGAGCGATGCCGAACGCCCGGATGGGTTTTCAATGGGGCGCTTTGGGTTGTCGCTTGGCGAACTCAAAGACCTTGCTTCGTCCAACCAAGGGGCCGCGCTCCTTGCCGTGTCCGAAAGCCCAACCGACCCCAAGGTCGGCAACGGATTCCGGAAAGGCTTCATCACCTTCGACATTCCACAGGGCGTGACCGTGGTCACCGGCGGTGTTCCGGGCGTCGTTCAGGTCATCCGCGAGGATGTCCTGCAACCGGGTCGGGTGCTGCGCGACGCCCGCGGGGATCTGCCCGATGGTGTTCGGATCAGCGGGTTCCTACCGCGTGCGACGGCCTTCACCCCTGCGGACGGTAGCCCGCCGTTTCCGCCCAACCCACAGGACCAAGCCAGGCTGTCGGAAGAGGCCTTGGGCCTGACCCGGGATCAACGCCGCGACATCCAGCAGGCGCTGACACTTCTGGGCTTTGATACGCGGGGCGTCGACGGGATCTTCGGCAACCGCAGCCGCCAGGCCATTGCCGATTGGCAGGCGTCGGTCGGCGTCGGCCCGACAGGCTATCTGACCGCCAACCAGATCGTGCGGATCGAGGCGCTCGCCGCGCAGCGGGCCGCGGTGTTACGTGCGGAGGCGGACCGTCGCCGCCGCGCCGAGGAACGCCGCGACCGCGCTTATTGGGACCAGACCGGCGCCAACGGGACCGAGGCGGGCTTGCGTCAGTACTTGGCGCGCTATCCCGACGGGCTATTCTCGAACGGGGCCGAGGCGCAGCTGCGCGAGATCGAGCGGGCGAAGCGGCGCGCGGCGCGGGCCGAAGAGCGGGTCGCCTGGGACGAGGCGGTGATGCAGGGCACGGTGCTGTCCTATCGGCAGTATCTGCGCCAGTACCCCAACGGGCGTTTCGCGCAAGAGGCGCGGGCGCGGATCGCCAGCCTCAGCAACCCCGAAACGCCGCCCGAGGTGGTCGCCGCGGCCAAGCAGGAAGAAGCGCAACTGGGCCTGAACACCTTTCGGCGGCAGCTGATCGAGGGTCAGCTGCGCTCACTGAACCTCGAACCCGGGCGGGTGGATGGCAAATTCACCGGCGAGACCCGGCGCGCGCTGCGGCGGTTCCAGCGCGCCAACAATTTGGCAGTGACGGGTTATGTCACCCGCAACACCATTGTCCGGCTTCTGGCCTCGGCCGTACAGCCTTAACGCGCAGGGCGCCTGAACGACAAAAGCCGCCCGGTTCCGGGCGGCTTGCCATACGGTGTCGCGGGTTCAAGTCCCCTGCGGGCCTAGCCCTGGCGCGCCTTGAACCGGCGTTGGGTCTTGTTGATCACATAGACCCGGCCCTTGCGGCGGACCACGCGGCAGTCGCGGTGCCGGTTCTTCAGCGAACGAAGCGAATTCCGGACCTTCATGCGCTCTCTCCTTTTGCGTGGCGCCCGCGCGCCTTGGGTTGCGTTTCGTGACCCGGGATCGGGCCGGATGGTGGGCGGTACTGGGATCGAACCAGTGACCCCTACGATGTCAACGTAGTGCTCTACCGCTGAGCTAACCGCCCGGATCGGCGACGCACGTCCTGCCCAAATGAACAAGACGCGGGACACCCCGCGCCGGTCCGAGAGCGTATAAAAGGGAACCGTTCAAGGTTCAAGGGCTTTCGAAATCGGCCCAGTTGCGGCTATATTCCCGCGCAGAGGAGAGCAGATGACCAAGGCGCCCTACATCTTGAAGGCCCCCACGCGGCAATCCACAAGCGTGGTGTTTGCCTCGCCCCACAGTGGGCGCGACTATCCCTGGTCATTTCTTCGCCAGACCGTGCTGGACGAGCGCGCGATCCGGTCGTCCGAAGACGCCTTCGTCGATCTGTTGTTCGACAGCGCACCCGACCACGGAGCGCCGCTTTTGGCGGCAACCGCGCCGCGGGCGTTCATCGATGTCAACCGAAGCGCCGACGAGCTGGACCCGGCGTTGATCGAGGGCGTGCGCAAGACCACGCATAACCCGCGGGTCACGTCCGGGCTTGGCGTGATTCCCCGCGTGGTCGCGAATGGGCGCTCGATCTATCGCGGTAAGATGACCTTGGACGATGCTCGGGGGCGTCTGCGCGACTATTGGCGGCCGTATCACGACAGGTTGAAGTTGCTCTTGGACGCCACCCAGGCAGCACATGGCGAAGCGATCCTGATCGATTGTCATTCAATGCCGCACGAGGCAATCGACTCGATCGGTACCTCTAAGGCGCCGCACCCGCAGATCGTACTTGGCGACCGCTTCGGGGCGGCGGCCGACCAGTATGTCGTCGACCGGATCGAGGCCGCCTTTGCCGCGGCCGGGCTGCGCGTCGCCCGGAACTCGCCTTTCGCCGGCGCCTACACGGCGCAGCATTACGGGCGGCCGTCGAAGGGTCAGCATGTGATCCAAGTTGAAATTGACCGATCGCTCTACATGAACGAACGTCTGGTCCGGCCGAGCGGCTCGTTCCAGGCGTTCCAATCCCGCATGCGCAGCATCATCGCCGAAATCTGCGAGATCGGCCGGCGAGACAAGATGCCTCTCGCGGCGGAGTAGATCAGCGTAACGCCCGCCCCTTCACGATCGCGTCTGTCCCGAACCGTGCCCGGATCGCATCGGTCGCACGCTCGGCCTCGGCCCGTTGCGCCGCCTGTGGGTCCAGAAGATCGCCCGACCGATCGGCCTGCTCGGCCGGCTCCAGGTGGCTCAGTCCGATCCCGAGCAACCGGTACGGACCCTCGTCGCCGACGATGTCAAAGAGCTCGCGCGCGGTCCGATAAATTCGGTCGGCGATCTGGGTCGGGTCGGTCAATTGGCTTTGCCGGGTCAGGATCCGGTGGGTGTGGCGCTTGAGCTTCAGCGTGACGACCCGGCCGGCGATCCCCTTGGCCTTGGCGCGGTCGGCCACCTTCTCTGACAGCCGCCAGATATGCCCGTCGAGGATATCCGTGCTGGCAGTGTCCTCGTGAAAGGTGGTTTCGTTCGAGATCGATTTGACCGGCGCATTGCGTTGTACCCGGCGGTAGTCCTCGCCGCGGGCAAGGTGATAGAGGCGCTCGCCGGAATGGCCAAAGCGTTGGCCGAGCGCCTCTCGGTCCCAACGGCGCAGGTCGGCGAAGCTACGGATGCCGGCCTTGTCGAGAGATTGCTGAAAGGACGGGCCGATGCCCCAGATCAGGCGGACAGGCTTGTCGGCAAGGAAATCCAGGGTCTCGGCCTGACCTATCACCGAAAACCCGTTCGGTTTGTCGAGGTCGGAGGCGACTTTGGCGAGGAACTTGTTGTGCGAAAGCCCGATCGATCCGGTGATGCCGATATCCTCTTTCATCCGCTTGGTCAGCCGGGCGAGCATGACGGCAGGAGGTGACCCGTGCAATCGTTCCGTGCCGGTGAGGTCGAGAAAGGCCTCGTCCAGCGACAGCGGTTCGATGGCCGGCGTCAGTTCCTCCATCAGCGCGCGGACTTGGCGTGAGACTTCGGCATAGACCTCCATTCGGCCGCGCACCACTTCGGCCTCGGGGCAAAGCTCGAGCGCCTTGAACATGGGCATGGCAGATCGAACGCCCTTAATGCGTGCGATGTAGCAGGCGGTCGAAACCACGCCCCTGCGCCCGCCGCCGATGATAACTGGCTTATCCCGAAGGTCCGGATTGTCGCGTTTTTCCACGCTCGCATAGAAGGCGTCGCAATCCATGTGGGCGATGCCAAGGCTGAAGAGCTCTGGGTGCCGGACAATACGGGGCGAGCGGCAGGCCGGGCAGCGTTGAACTGGAGCGTCGAACTCAACCAGGCAATCTCGGCACAGGGCGGGCATGGCTAGAGTATAACAGGCGCGTCCAGGCCGGAACATGGGCCAGATCGGGCGTAAGACGATTGGGTCAGCCTCAACGGCGCGCGGGCCAGCAGCATTCCGGATGAATCATGTTGTGGCTACCCAATAGAGCGGCACCGACTCATCTCGGTCGACGCGCAGAGCGCCAGCGTCAATTGCCGGGGTCTTCCGTTTCCGCCGCCGAGGACTCCGGCCTTAAGCACCACCACTCCGAGACTGCGCTGTCCTGTACAATCCTACCTGGCCTCGTCGCCTGAGATATGAGTTGAACGCAGTCAATTCCCGGTCGCACTCGCAGGCCGCAATTGATCAGAAGCGCGCTTCTCATTGGACGAAATATGTTGCTCCCAGGGGCCACAAAAAAACACTATATCTTGGTGTGCCGTGGCGTATCGCATCTGCCCTAACCTTCTCTAAAGGTGGGGAATTATTCTCCCGCGGTGTTTCATAGCGCCCCTTGAAATACCATACGCAGTGGTCGCAATGCAGGGGATAGGAAACGGTTCGTGCCTTGAACAAGGTTTCATCCGCGACGGTGAAGGCGGTGGAGCCCGGCAGATATTCCGATCGCGGCGGGCTTTGGTTGCACAAGCGGCATGATGGCGGTGGGCAGTGGGTTTTGCGGGTGACGGTACACGGGCGGCGGCGCGAGATGGGGCTGGGCGGGTTTCCCGATGTCTTCTTGAAGGAAGCGCGCGAGGCAGCAGAGAAATGGCGCGGCATGGTTCGACTGGGTCTGGACCCGATCAAGGAACGTGACCGCCAGCGGCGCGAGGATGCGCGCAATCTGCACCTTCTCAAGGATATCGCGCTCGATGCATTCGAAAGCCGGAAAGCGGACCTTAAGTGTGACGGAAAGGCGGGCCGATGGTTCACGCCACTGCGGCTGCACGTCCTGCCCAAGCTGGGCAAGGTACCGGTGGCAGACTTCGACCAGCGCGATATCCGCGACACCCTTGCGCCTATCTGGCACAGCAAGGCCGACACCGCCCGCAAGGCGATAAACCGCCTGTCGATCTGCCTGCGCCACGCAGCGGCGCTTGGTCTCGACGAGGACTTGCAGGCGACCGAATAGGCCCGCGCCCGTCTGGGCAAGCAGCGCCACACGGTACAGAACATCCCGGCGCTGCACTGGAGGGATGTCCCGGCCTTCTACCAGTCGCTGAACGAAGGCACCGTGACGGAACTGGCTCTACGCCTGCTCATCCTCACTGGCGCTAGGTCTGGACCGATACGTCACATGCACGAAGATCAGATCGACGGCGATGCTTGGACCATCCCCGCAGAGGCGATGAAGGGCCGTCTGGGAGCAACGTCCGATTTCAGGGTGCCTTTGTCCGCCGAGGCGCAAGCGGTCATTGCAGAGGCGTGGAAATTCAGCCGTGACGGTTTTCTGTTTCCCGGCGTCCGCAAGGGTGTGATTTCTGACATGACCATGAGCAAGTTCATGGAACGACGCGGTATGAGAGAACGCCCGCACGGATTTCGCAGTAGCCTTCGCGATTGGCTGGCAGAGGCAACAAGCGCTCCCTACGAGGTCGCGGAAACCTGCCTTGCCCACGTGGCGGGTAGCAAGGTTGAGCGCGCCTATCGGCGGACGGACTGCCGACTGACTGCGTCGCGCGAATGGCTGGTGAACTCGGGTCGCGACAGGCTATGGGCCCGATCATGCAGCTCAATCCTGCCCCGATAGCCAAATCACAAATTTTGTCGCCGAAGGATTGGCTTTGGCGCGATCCATCAGGCAGGCAAAAAACCGCGCTCGGTTTCTACGCTCCGGTTTGTGACCAGCGCGAGCTGCCCGGCATCGAAGTGATCCTGCAAAGGTGTCTCCCAGCCCAGGGCGACGCCATCGCCGTTCAGGGCGGCTTGCAGATACACCGTGAAGCTGGTGAATTTGTGCTCCGAGGCCGGCGGGCGCGGCGTGATGCCGGTTCCGGCGAAAAAGCTTGGCCAATCGTCGCCGTGAATGCCCTGTGTGAGATGGAGCAAGGACTGCTGTGACAGCGCCACAAGAGAGTTGCGTGCCGATCGACAAGGCGGTGCCGTTCGAGATCGCCGCGCTGCTGGGGTGCGCAGTGACCACGGGAGTCGGCGCGGTGCTGAACCGGGCCAAGGTTGCCCGCGGCGATACGGTGGCCGTGATCGGTGCTGGAGGCGTTGGTCTGTCGATTATCATAGGTGCGAAGCTTGCGGGGGCAGGCCGCATCATCGCTATTGACGCCGCGCCGGGAACCGAGGGCACAGCCCGCGAATTGGGGCCCACCGACTTTGTCCGGGCGGGCGACAACCTGGCCGCGCAGGTGATGGCGATGACCTGGCTCGGCGCCCATCATGTCTTTGAAGCCGTGGGTAAACGCGAACTTCAACCTACGGCGATCGACTGTTGCCGCCCCGGCGGACAAGTGACCTTCGTCGGTCTGGACGCCGACCTGGCCACCATCGACCTACCCACGACCGGCATCACCCAATCCGAGATCATCGTAACCGGGTCGATCTTCGGCTCGGCCTGCGCCAGCCGAGACTTCAAGGCCTATGCGCAACATTTTCTTGGCGGCAAGTTACCCATCGACCGCCTGCTCAGGCGGCGGTACCGGCTGGGTCAGATCAACAAGGCGGTTGCGGACATGCTGGCCGGCAAGCCCGGGCGTGGCGTGATCCTATTCGGGGACACCGGGCAATGACCGAGGCCGCGCTGACGTGGCTGGCCCGGTTCGTGGCCGAGGACTCGTTGACGGCCGACGCCGGAACACTGGCGATCGTGCGCGACGCGGTGATCGACACTTTGGGGTGCGATCATGCGGGCGCGAGAACCGACTTAGGCGTCAAATCCCGTGCTGCGGTCCGGGCTATGTCGGCGGAGGGTCCGGCACGGGTGATTGGCTCTGAAATGCGTGTCCCGCCCGCATGCGGCGTTCCTGAACGCCGTCGCCGGGCACGCGTTGGATTTCGACGATTGAGAGCTTCCAGGCAACACGCATCCGACAGTTGTGATGCTGCCGGCATCGCTTGCGATTGCGCCGCCCGTGGCGGCGGGACGGGAAGTCGTGAGCGCCTATCTGGCGGGGTTCGAAGTCATCGCGCGCCTCGGTGAGGCGCTCAATTTCGAGCACTACGATGCGGGCCGGCACACGACCGCGACACTGGGCGCCCTCGGCGCAGCCGCGGCTTGCGCCCGGTTGACGGATCTGTCCGCCGATACCACAACAAATGCGCTGTCCATCGCCGTCAGCGCGGTCAGCGGTTTTGCCTGCCAATTCGGGTCCGATACCAAACCGCTCCAGGCCGGGTTCGCTGCCCGTGCCGGGGTTGAGGCCGCCTATCTTGCAAATGCCGGCCTGACTGGGCAAGCCCATGTCCTCGATCATCCGCGCGGCAGGGCGGCTCTGTTGGGTGGGCTGGAAGATGCGCTGGCCTTTGAAGTCATCAAGGACGTTTGCCTGACGGGGACTGGGCATTTCCTGGGAAGCGGTCAGACCTTGGGCTGAATGCGGACCGATTATTACTACCCCGCGCACGCTGAGCGAGCGACGCCACAAGCTTGGACCGATGCCGGCACGCCGTCACTTCTGGAGACCGCGCGCGCACGGACCAGAAGATTTCCGTGCGGTGACAAGACCCCGGTCTTCGGGGCCGACCGAGACCGCGGCCGCAATAACCAGTCGATTTCCTGAAATTGCTCCGGCGTGGCAGCTAGGAAATTGAGCTTCAACTGTCACTGGTTCACATTTTTGATCTGGCAATCATTGGATCCATCGCTGCCCTTCATAAGCTGGGTAGCAACTTCGGCTTTGGGCTCGTTCTGGTCCCATGCCGCGCAACCCTCCGAGGTCGGCAGAGCGGGATAGAGCTGACGTACGCGAAATCACTCCGAACGAATGAAGACGGCAATAAGGCGACAATGATCAGTCGGCCAAGCTCTGCATTGAGGCGCGCCGTCTGCACTTCGCTGCTCTCGGCAGGCGGCGGCTCTACCTCACACATAAGCTTGAGGCTGTCTTCGTCCGTGTGGCATTCCCGAGCCTTCTCCTGTCACCCTTACACGGTCAGCTTAATGGCCCAGTCTTAGGTGGCGGTGACAGGCGGCCGGTATGGGCCGGGACCGACAGTCTATAACAACTCATCTCTACCTCCTTGCTGCGTCGCCGCATGGCCGCTGAGAGCCCGTTCCTGCGAATGCTGCGGGCTCGACGAAGGGCGGCTTCGGTGAATTCCGCCGCGGCGACGGCATGACGTACCCTCAATTTCTAGACCCACTCATTGAGAGTCTCGGACAATCGGCAACCTCACGTATGCGACGCTGTGAGAGATTCACCCAACTGTAGCGCCAGGGCGCACTTCTTTGACGCGTCCTTGGCGACGGTATCGTATCAATCAGGCTATGTACGCGATGTGTAGTCATTTTGCGCAGCTTGCGACGCCGTTTGGGTCCATCCGGAATCGCCAGACTCGCTTAGGAGCAAGTGAAGGGCCGTCTGAAGGCTGTCCTACTCGCAACGTTTGCCACGGCTAGGAGTACCATCACCGGAAGCGCGCATACCGTGCAGACGAGGGTGCCGCTCACCTCGCTGAAACGCTCAGCCGCACAATCGGATCGCTCAATAAACCGCCAGCTATAGCCTGATCGTCCCAGAAAGTGCGCACCGCAGATCATAGTCGGTGCCGTCTCGCGATCCGATCGAGATCGGTGAGGCGATGCTGGAACCGCGTCGCACCAGGGTTGCTAATGGGCCCAAAATACTATCGGGCTATCGGCATGCGACGAAGCGGACCGATGAGACGGATCCGCCGTTTCGCAAAAAACCGGCGAGGCCACTTTGGTACCCCCCCCCCAGTCGCGAGTGGACACACCTTTTTCTTTTCCTCCGCCACCTCGACCGCTACGACGAAGTTGGCAAAACCCGCACGCGCTCCGGCCTTAATGATCCCGATACCGACTCCACATGACCCTTGCTATAGGCATCACCGGCCATCGCCTCGAACGACTGCGCGGCGTTGAGCCCCACGTTCGGGCCCAGCTCTCCCGTGCCTTCGCTGCCATCGACGGAGCCGTCGGCGCATCCTCCGTCCAGTTAGTCTCGAGCTTCGCGGAGGGAGCGGATCAGATGGCGGTCGCCGCGTCACCTGAAAATTGGATTGTCGCAGCGCTCTTGCCGATGCCGAAGGAAGTCTATCGTAGCGACTTTCGTTTCCCGGAACTCGGCGTCGATCGCTCGCATGAGTTCGATGATGCTCTGATGCGGGCCGAGACCGTCACAGAGTTGCCTTTCGATCGTGACCGCCCCGCCGCGTATGCCCGTGCGGGGCACCTGATGCTGGCGCAGGTCGATCTCCTTGTGGCTGTGTGGGATGGAGAGGCCGCGCGCGGAATGGGCGGCACGGGGGAGATAGTGGCGGCCGCCCACAGAGCGGAAATTCCCGTGCTTTGGATCAGGCCCGATGGAGACGACGTCCTGCTTCTCACCAAGGAGGATCGGCGGGATGCGCTGAACGGCCCGCTACAGGCCGCTGTCAGGGAGATCATTAAGCCACCCCTTCCGCTAGAGACATACCCGAAGCGCACAGGTTGGGTCGCCTATGACGCGCTCCTCAGGCTTGCCAACAGCGAGCGTCCTCGGCGTGTCATCAAGCTCGGCGGCGAACCGCACGGCTGGGAAGCATTCGGTGCGGCCGTGCCCGAGGGTGGGCCGTTGGGCGAGCGGCTGCACACAATCCTAAAGCCGCGCCTTGTCGAAGCCGATACGCTGGCAGAGCGAAACGCTCACCGGTACCGCAGCGCCTATGTCATCGCGTATTTGCTTGCCTTGGTCGCTGTGCTCCTCGCGTTGGGTGGTATTCTCGCGGAAAGCGTGGATGTGAAGGCGGCGCTGGTGGCGGCGGAGCTGGCGGTGCTGGGCGCGATCTTCTGGCTAATCCGCCGCGGCCGAGAGGAGCGTTGGCACGAGAAGTGGATGGAGCACCGTCTGCTCGCGGAGATTCTGCGCCATCTAAGCTTTCTTGCTTATTTGGGGGCCTCGGCGCCTGCCCGCTCACCCCAAACACCGGACTGGGTGATGCGGCACCTGCGCGACACGTCCCGCACTCTCGGCCTGCCCCACGCAACGCTCGATGAAGACTATCGCAGTACCCTGCTGGAGGCCGTGCGCACCCATGTCGTAGAAGATCAGATCAATTACCACGCGAACAACGTGAAACGCCTGCGCAGGCTCGAACACCTGCTGCACGGGGTGGGCTTTGCGTCGTTTCTCGTCGCGGTGGCTGCGTTGGGGTTGTGGTTCGCCGTCTACCTGCTCGATCTCGTCGGCCTCGCGGACGTTTATGGGCCGCTAAAGGCGACAAAAGTACCCTTGGGACTTCTTGCGGCTGCGGCTCCGGCTCTCGGCTCCGCTTGCGCCGGCATCAGCTTCACGGGCAGCTATTCCGAGTTCAAGCAGCGCTCGCAGCGCACCGCCGCCCGGCTGCAGCATGTCACGCTGGACCCGTCGACATTCGAGGCCACCGCCGCGTCGCTCCGCGAGGTTGCTGCTGTGCTGTTAGAGGATCTCGGCGCTTGGGCGGATATTTACCGTGGAAAGGGATTGAACCTGCCAGGGTGACGTTTCGCATCGGCCGATGCGCCACCGTTATCCCATGTGTGACCGGTCCAAGGGCCTTTGTCAGCCAGTCACGAGCGTCGATCTTGTTGAGGGAAGTTGCCATAGTCTCACAGTTGGTCATCGGGCTTTCTTTCCTTCCGGCGGGATGGCCATGTGCGCCGGGCCGAGGGGTGTTTGCGAGGAGTAGTCTGTGCGGATGCCGAGCACGAGCCGGACAAGCGCGGCTTTGGAAAGGTCGCGTGCGAACACATCCTCTTCGCCGGCTCCGGCGGCGTCCTGGAGAAGCGCGGCGTGGCGGACGAGCCAGTTAGGGAACCGCCGGGCCAACCGGACAAGAGATGCGATGTCTGACGCGTGCTTCCGGACGACCTGAGATCCTGTTCGCCGACTGACCCGTTCCTTTGATCATCTCTACGGTTTCCCGAATCGTAGTCTTCTGTCAGGTTCGCGTTCATTGGCAGTGTGAGCGACAATCGACGCTGAGCGCGAACTGTTATTTGGGGGGTGACTATGAGTGAATCGACGTTCGACGACATCGCGCCACCGGCCATCCTTATTTCGTCACCTAGCGACGTTCAGACCGCGCGCGAGACGTTAGCCTCGCGCATTTCGCGCGTTGCCTCGAACCTGCGCATCGACATCGAGGGCTTTCGTTGGCGCGAATCTGCCAGCGACGGCCTGGAGTACCGCAGCAGCGAGACGATCCAGAACCAGATCAACGAGATTTTGGATGGCCGAACCGAGCTGACCTTCGTCATGTTCGGCGAGAAAATCGGCCACCCTTTTGGCCAGACGCCGCCCGAGGATGCTGCCAGCCTTCTCGAGGAATGGGAGCCGCTCGGTCTGACCTATCCCTGGCCCGATGAACCGGAAGCCATAGATGCCGCGCTGGAAGCCGGTAGCTTTCCGCTGACAGGGACCGTCTACGAAATGCTCGTCGCCTTCGGGGTCGAACGCCGAGACCGCAAACTGCGCCTCAAAGTAGGGTATGTTGCCGATGTTCAGGTTCGGGCCGATACCGAGTTGGGCGATGTCCGGTTCAACCAGCGCAAGGCTTTCGAGCGTCTACCGGGCAATCCCGGCTCAATCGAACGTGACGCGGCCGAGCGGGATTACAGAATTCAGACCCGGGGTCTCATTAATCTATTTCAGGCGCTGCAGCGGTCCAGTGTGGGGCTGGAGCCGCATCGCTTCGACACCGAGGAAGAAATGGCAGGCGCGTTCGGCTCGCTCGCGGAGAGCGCCTTGCGCCGTCGCGCCGCCGCCGCCCGGGAGGAACAGGCCTTCAAGCCGGATCTCAGCCATTTCTCCCTTGACGACATAATGAACCTGCCCGACCGCGTGGATCACCGAAAGCGCTTGCACGACAGGCTGCCGGGCGATGGAGAGGCCGGGCGCGTCCTCCTGCTCAAGGGACCCAGTGGCTGCGGGAAGTCGTCGCTTCTGCAAAAGGGAATTCTGGGGGAATTAAAGGGCACGCTCGCGAAGGCCATCCCGATCGCAATCCGCCCTACAGATTTCACACCGCGGTCCGAGCCAACGCCGCTGCGCCAGTTTCTCGGCCAGCTCCTCGATCTTCTAGAAGAGCGGGGCGTGGCCGGTCTGCATCGGCTCCGCCAGCCGGTGCGCGGAACCACCGACGACCAGCTCGAGACCACGGTAACAGGGCTATCGCGCGCGTTGACGGAAGGCGGGCTCAAGCTTGTGCTTGGCGTCGACCAGTTCGAGGAGCTTCTCGACAGCGCCTCTCTCGAGGGGCCCGAGGACCGGGCCAAGCCCGGTTCCTGGTGGCAGCTCCTCCGTTTCATCGGCCGCATAGTGCGCGAGCCGGGCATCTGGGTGGCCGCGACGCTCGAGACCCAGCGCACCGACCGTCTCGAGGACATGCGATTGGCTGAGGACGACGTGCTCCACACCGTGCAGGAACCGGTCAGTTTCGCCTCCGGCGACGTCAAGTCCTTCGTCCTCCACGTCGCCCGCGACCACGGCCTGCCGCTGGACGAAAGCGTGGCCGATGCCGTTATGAGAATGGCGGAACGGTTCGAAAAGGAACGCTCCGTGGCGACCGCCGGCCTCGCGCAAGCGTCGTTCTTGCCACTTCTGTCACTCTGGATGCACCGCCTTTTTGCCGGCTTTCGCGACCGCCTGGTCCGCGGGGAGGACGGCATCGCAGGCGTCTTCGACACAACGACGAAGTTGATCACGCCTGACGACGTGCTGCGGCGCGGTCTGAAGTTCGACCTTGAGAACCTGGTGGCCGATCTGGTGCAGGACGCCTGGAAAGAGGCCGATGCGCCGCTCGCGGCAGAGCTGGCGGGTTTGGGTCGATACCATGTCAAAGACAATGAGGCATTCTTCAAGCAGGTGAACGCGCTTGCCCGCGCTGGGCCGGACATCGCGCGTCTGACGCAGCATTGTGATGTGCCGAGCGGATTCGACGTGGACTTCTACCTGTCATCGCTCAAGCAACAGATTCTCCAGGCATTTCCGGGCGTTGAGAAACGGCCAGAAGAGCTCTCTGAAGACGCCCTACTGAGCATCGGGAATTTCTACAACGGCCTCATTAAGCTGGACGCCTCAGGCAATAAGCGACTAACGGAGATGCCGCGGCAAAGCTCGGTCACGTCAATCCAGAAGCTGATCGAGACGCATCTCAGCCGCCGACTGCTGGAGCCGGTCGGCGAGAATTCTGTCCGTCTCGTGCACCAGGCCGTCGTCGACAACTGGCGCCCTGCCGTCCTTTGGTATGAAGCCCGACTCGAGAATTTCCAACGCCGGCTAAAGCTGGAACGGCTTGCGGCGGACAACGATCCGGCTGACGTCGCCAACCGCGAAGGGATGATTGCCGAAGCGACCAAGGTGCTCGCGTACATGGCGCCGGTCTGGAGCGTAATCGATAGCAGCGTTCTAAGCGCTGCCGATCGCAAGTTCGTTGACTTCTGCTTGGAGGTCATCGCGCAGGCGAATGGCGACGAGGTCTTCGAATCGAACGGCCGGGAGACGAGCGTCCTTGCAATCACTGCAAGTTATGGGCGAGTCGAGACGATTGAACGCTGGATAGAGGCGAGACGACCGAAGGGGAGCTTCGACCGCCTGAAGGCGTGGTTCCTTGGGCAGCCAGAAGACATCGTGAATCGAAGACTGAAGCCGAGCGGTCAAAGCGCCCTGTTCGCTGCCGCCTGGGCGAGCGAGGACGGGGTCGACGTCCTTCTCCGTCACGGAGCCCAACAAGACCTAGTCAATGACGAAGGTTGGCATCCCATCGCCGGAGCTGTTCAATCCGGCACGATGGCCGCTTATTTGAACCTTTTGTCTCGATACGAATCCATCAATCCCGTTGTCGGCCCGGACGGTTTGACCCTTGCGCATGAAGCGGCACGCAGTACCCGCGCGGAACCCATGGAATACCTCGCAGCCCGGCTTCAGCCACCCTTGCCGGTGTCCAGTGAACACAAGACGACACCGCTCCAGATTGCGGCCAGCGCGGGCAGGACCAGGCAGGTCGAATTGCTGTTGCCGTTCGGCGATGTCGCGCTCCGTGACGCCAACAGCACGAATTGCCTCGATCAGGCCGTATACGGCGACTACGGCGACACAATCCGGGCCGTTCTCGACAGCCCGCACCTCTCCGATGGCGACCGCGTAGCTCTATTGACCGGCGAAAAGACCTCGGACGAGGAGACGGCAATCTCGCCCCTCTCGCTCGCAGCGGTCCTTGCGGCGCCAAAGGCGATGGAGGCGCTTCTCGAGCACTGCCCGAACCCACTCGACGAAGCGCATCTGGAACGCGGCCGCAACCCGCTCGAGACCCTGCTCTTCCATAACGACCGACCGTCCACGACCGGTTCGGATCAGGACCGTGTCCTTGAATGTCTGAATCTACTTCTCGCCAACGAGCACATTGCCAAAGCCCCCGTCCAGAACGCGATTGGCTTCACACGGCATCTGCCCGAAGCCAGACGAATCCTCGAAAACAGCTTCATCCTTGACGGCGACCTGTCGGACGCGGATCCAGCGGCACTCCTTGCCTTCGCCATCAGCCCGCGTCAGCGAGTTGCCCGCGCGGCCATAGAAAAGCGTCCCGACATCCTCGACCACCCGGTCCGAGACTCGAAGACTGGAGCGCACGAGTTGCTGGCCAAGGCATCGCCGGGCGTTCTGTCCTTCCTCTTGCGCAGGGCAATCCTGCCGAATCGCATGGACGCGGCCCTATTCACGCTACAGGCCGGTTTGCGCATCCTAAAGGATTTCAGCAAGGATGCGGACCCTTCGGACGACCGGTGGGCCTCGGCCCAGCGCGATGCATTCCTCGGGGTCGATCGCGCCATCCTGCACCCTCTGCTTGCCGAGCATCTCGACGAGGCGTCGGGTGATGAAATCCCGCGCCTGATAGAGATTGGCGGGGTCGACGGCGCCGTCGCACCATTCCTGCATCGGCTCGCCATTCGAAACGAAGCAGCTCTCTACGATCGCGTTCTATTCGGGATGACGACGCCGCTAACCGAGGACGCCTTCGGCCGTCGCCCGTCCGATCTGGCGCCCGAAGCGCTCCGCACCACCTTTACAGAGATTGAAACCCGTTACGACGCGCAGAGGTCAGTGCAATGACGCCGTTCGAAGTTCCGCAATCCATCTCCTCGTTTCGCCGCTACTCGGAGGAGGAGGCGTTAGCTTTCGCGCACCGGACCGGCTGGCTGGACGACGTCGGCGTATTCGACGCGACCCACGGAGTTGTTCAGGCGGCCCCAACGCCGTGGTGGCCCGAATGTCAACTCGTCACCATGCAGAACCCGGATTGGGAGAACGTCATGGGCGCCTGGGTTCTCGACGGCACTACAAGTCGCTTGGTCCGCCTTGATGGCACTTCTCCCCCGATTCATAGGCTCAACGCCAAACACGGTACGGCTCTGACCGCAGATTTGGCCCTGCCGTATCTCGGGTTCTTCTGCACCTTCGTTCATGGCGAGGAGGGCATGTTCGGCCTCGTCGCGTCGGGGCGAGAGGCAATCCTTCCCTCGGATTGGCCAGCGGACAAGCTCGGAAAGCTTCTGAAGCCCGCAAAACTTGTCTCAGAGGACGAACGCGGGTTCCGCGTGGAAACCTCGGTTGTCTACAGCAACGCTCTTTTCTGGGCCCATTTTCTCGTCCAGCGGAGCGGAATGAGCGAAATGTTGGAAGATGAGCCGCAGGCTGCCGATCTCGACACCAAGATCCGACTACGCCTCAGATTTGAAGACAAACCGGAAACCCACGAGAAGACTGCAGAGGACGAGCCCGAGCAGGTGCACTGACGAGCTGGGCTGCATGCGTCGACGGCCTTGCAAAGAGAGATCGACTGCTTGGCCGAAGTTGCCCGCCAGAGCCATCTCGGTCCAGCCCCGTCGATGCTATTGCGCTTTCCTCATGTGCACACAGTTCTGCCGACCCGCTAGGTTCACCTCAGTTCGTGTTTGCGACGATCTCAGATGCAACCAAACCAGAAGGTGTGAACCCAAAATTGATGTTTCAGGAAGCGGAGGGGACGACGCTAGTAGTTTTGAAGTCAGTGGCTGAGACCAATGGCCTGTCTTACGAGTTCCCCAGCCGAACATTCACTCTGGAAGTGCATTCATCCCTTGAGGCGATTGGTTTTCTGGCACAAAAAAACTGCGCTTGCGAAACAAGAAATGGGTGTGAATCCAGTGTCCGGATTTTTTCGCGATCATCTTTTTGTGCCCGATGGCAGAGAAATGGATGCGCTCACCGTCCTCGACCGACTGGCAAGCGGAACGGAATATGCAAGGCGCCATCAAATCCCCCAGTGTTGACTACCATGGACCGAATTGTTGTTACGTGCATCAAAGACCGGGTTGAGGAAGCCGCAATGCAGCGCCGGTGCCTGTTCTCAGCAACCGCTTTGGGCAGTTTACGAGAAGTAGGTAAAACATCCGCGCTCTGTTTCTGTATTGCCTCCGGGCGAATTCCTCATCTCTTGGACATAGTGGCCACCACAAAAAAGGGAAGAAAAGGGGTTATCTGGGTGGATATGAGCTGAAAGGCGGCCAGAAATATTCCGAATTTCAGATAGTTAGTCAGGGGATTTGGTGCCGCAGAAGGGACTCGAACCCCCGACCCCATCATTACGAATGACGTGCTCTACCAGCTGAGCTACTGCGGCGACTGGCGGGGGTTGTAACCATACCTTCGGTGAGGGTGCAAGGGTTTGGGCTGGTGGCGGAGGCCCGTGCCAGGATTGCGCCGCCCGGCGCTTGCAGATTGGTTGCGATGCCTGGGTTCTAATTAGAAATGGCTGTGAACGGACAGGGAGCCACTCGCGTTACCCATATCGGGCCGGGCGGCGCGCTGGCACTATCCGCTCACTATGCGACCGCTGTGCCGGGAGGTGCAGCTCCGAAACCGTGGGGCCAGGTCTCGATCCAGCTCAGCAGGTCGTCGAAGGCCATGGGGCGAGCAAACAAGAAACCTTGGGCACAGGTGCATCGCACCTCTTCCAGAAAATCAAGTTCGGCCTGCGTCTCAATACCTTCGGCAAGAACCCGCAGCCCGAGCTTGCGGGCGAGGCCGACGATCGCCCCGGTGATCAACTGCAATTCGGCGTCCTGATCGATCCCAGAGACGAAACTTCGGTCGATCTTAATGCGCTCCACCGGAAATCTCCGCAAGTTGGCGATCGCCGCATGGCCCGTGCCGAAATCGTCGAGCTCGATTGGAAAGCCCTCGTCCGCGAGGCGGTGGATATTCTCGATCACGTGGGCGGACCGGTCGTCGAGCATGGTCGACTCAAGGATCTCGATTCCAATACAGGCAGGGTTGATTTCGGCTGCATCGGCGGTCCAGATGAGGCGGTCGACGAGCATTGGGTCGCTCAGTTGCGCCGTGGAGACGTTGACGCTGACACGCGGGTCCGGCATGCCGAGTTCGTGAAGCCGGGAAATCGTTTGGCAAACCTCGGCGAAGATCTGATTGTCGATTTCTTCGATCAATCGCGAGTCCTGCGCCACCTGGATGAATTTGGTCGCGCTCAACACCCCGCGAGCGGGGTGGTGCCATCGCGCCAACGCCTCGAACCCGATGATCCGCAACGTCTGGATATCCACCTGAGGCTGCAGGAACGGCTGGAATTCATGGCGGGTCAGGCCCTCTTGGATTTGCGCTGACACGACGGCGGATTGAACCGCGACTGCACGCATGTCCTGGGTGAAGATCCGGCAAGTCGATCGCCCCGCCGATTTGGCTGCATTGAGCGCGATGTCCGCGTCGCCGATGATCTCTTCGATCGAAGCCGTCCTGTCTGGGGTCACGAATGCAATGCCGACGCTGGCCCCCACATGGCAGAGTTTACCGCGATAGGGCACAGGCTTGCAGATGGTGCGAACAAGCGCCGCCCCAAGCCGGATTACTGCCTGATCGTCGTCGCAGGTTTTCTTCGCCAATAGGAACTCGTCGCCGCCGACCCGCGCGGCGACCTCGAACGACTCGCCGCCCGAAATCAACTTTTGGGCGGTTTGACGCAGAACATGGTCGCCGGCGTCATGTCCCAACGTGTCGTTGATCGACTTGAACTTATCGAGGTCGATATGCAGGAACGCCAGGCGCTCGCCATCCGCCAGTTCGTTGGCGATGTCCTCGAGACGGGTCGACAATGCGCGGCGATTTCTTAGCCCGGTCAGGTCGTCGGTAAGGGCAGCGAGTCGAAGCTCTTCCTGCTGCATTTTCAGTTCGGTGATGTCGACGCGGAACCCGACTTGACCGCCATCCGAAGTGAACTGGTTGTAGGACCGGATCCAGGTGCCGTCCGCCAGTTCGTATTCCAGCTCGTATCCGCCGGTACGGTGTGTGTCGAGCACGGTCGCCAGCCACTCTTCCTCTCGTCCCTCGGCGGCAGGGTATTGCCGGTTCTTGAGCCCGTATCGCAGGACGTCCTCGTAAGTGTTGCCTGGGCGCAGCGCGTCGGCGGAGAGTTTGAACAGCTCTTTGTATCGCTCGTTGATCAGGACCAGCCGGTCGTCGCTGTCAAACAGCCAAAAGCCCGCCGGCAGCGCGTCGATCGCGTCGAGCAGCCGGCGCTCGGCGATCTCGGCGCGTTCTCTGCTGTGGATCTGTTCGGTGATGTCGATCCGCAAACCCACGCGGCCGCCGCCTGGCACCTTCTGTTCAAGGATGCGCAGCCATCGCCCGTTGCCGAGTTCCTGTTCGATGCACCGATCCGCCGACCGGTGCGCCGTAAGGCGTTCCTGCAACCATTCATCCTCGCGCCCAAGGCCAGCGGCGTATTGCCCGTTCGCTAGCCCGTATTTGAGGATCTCCTCGAAGGTCGCGCCCGGCACCATGGCGGCCGCGCTTTCGGGGTAGAGTTCGCGGTAGCGTTCGTTGCAGATCACCAACCGGTCTTCGGCATCGTAGAGCACGAAGCCGTCGGGGAGCGCTTCGATGGCGATCTGAAGTTGCCATTTGGCGTCGTGCGCATGGTCAGGATCGTTGGCGGCGTCATCCGGGTCTTCGGCGATCAGTACGGACAACTGGTCGTCGCCATCGAGTGGGCAGATGCGCAGACGCGACGCGCCTCCGGTGCAATCACTCCCTTCAATCTGGCCGAAAAACGCCTGACCGCTGGCGGCCAAGGTCTTCCAGTCATGATCTCGCAAGGAACCTTCGAGTGCGCCGTTGATCGAGACCACCTGATCGATTCGTCGCCCTCGCACCGAATCGATGCCAAGGCTCACATGGCTCAAGGCCGCCCGGTTTGCGAAGACAATTCGACTTGAGCGCACCTCGAATACGAACAGGCACTCTGTCAGATGGTTGAGAAGCTCCAAAGCCCAGCTGCTCACACTCGCGGGGCGCAGGTGACTTGTTTCATTTGCCGGTGCCGCGCCACCACTCCCAAACTCGCGACTTGACATAGAGGCGTTCCCGACTGCCCGATCCGCTGTCTCGGTGTCGCATAGCCGGGTTAAGAATTCCGGAAGCCTGCGAGAGAAACGCGGATCAAGAGATAACGCGGTCGCGAGGCTTTCGAAGGACTATGCACAAGGCGCAGATCACAGCGGGCCGAAGTGAGGAACTTGGCCACGCCACATCAGAGCGACCGCAGGTGACGCTATTCGAGCCCGCGAATGTTGACGGGCAGACCGCCGCGCATTGTCGCATCGGCAGACGTCACGATCAGGCGGCCCTTTGCATTGGCAATTCGGACGGTTGCCATTTCGGCGCCACGTTCGACCACCTCGGCCTTGGCCGCAATCAACCGACCCGCATCCTCATCGACAAGAAACACTGCGTTTTCGCCCAAGATCGCACTCGTCGGGATCATATACGACCCAGCCGCCGCGCCGTTTACGGTCTCAACCTCGACCGCCTCGTTCAGAAACAGCGCGGGAGCGCAGGCTGCGTCGACATCTACGGTCGCTTCGACGAATTGGTTTTCCAGATCTGCTTCTGTGTCGATCCGGGTAATGGTGCCGCCGCAGATTTCGCCATTGACCCGGGTGACGGTCACCGATGCGCCGATCGAGACCGCATCGGGCCGCCGTTCGGACAGCCGGCTGATCAGAAAGAACACATCGACGGCCTTGGCGTCAGGTACGTAGATCTGTGCGGCCAACTCGCCTTCTTGCACGCAATCGCCCACGTTGGCCTCAAAGCCGACGAGGGTCCCGTCGAAGGGCGCGATCAGTTCAACGTCGGCGAGATTGAGCTCTGCCGTCTGCTTGTCGAGCTTGCCAATCTCCAGCGCGATCTCGGCGCGTTTGACCGCCGCCTCGGCGTTGGCAATAGCCTCCTTCGCCCGTTCCGAGGCGAATCTCGCGTCCATGAACCGGCGTTCGACGGTATCCATTGTGGTCTCGTTGATGAGCCCGCGGCCCAGCATGATGCTATTTCGTTCGAACTCCTCGGCAACAAAATCCAGCTCCTGCTTGCGACGTCGGTCATCGGCGCGTGCGGCGGCCAGGGCAAGTTGGCGTTCCTCCACAGTCGCAGCGAGGTCCAAGAGCCGCGCCTCCGCAGTGCGCAGGGCCAGTTGCGGTCGTTGGTCGTCGAGCTTGACGAGAACCTGTCCGGCCTCTGCCACGCGTTGCCGTTTGGCGGGCTCTGAGATCTCCACGATGCAGCCGCGCGCCGCATATGACAGGCCCGAGATCGTGCTGGCACGGACAGTTCCGAAATAGGTGTCCGTCGCGTCGTCGGAGGTCTGCCCCAAGCGTTGCGTGTCGACGGCCAGAGCTTGCTCTTGACCTGCGGCAGGACCGAAGAGCAGGGTCGCGGTAAGCGCGAAAACGCTGCCAAACGCGATAACCTTGGCGATCGGCGAACCCGAGCGGCTTTTCGACCGAATTTCGGCGTTGGCTCCAATAGTCATCTTGCTTCGCATTTCGCTCGATCCTCGATGTAACCGGCCGAACTCGTCAAATCACTCTTCGTGCGGCTTAAGATGTGCAAAAAAGAGGTGCGGTCTGCCCGCACCCCTTTGCAGTTTCAAGACGGTTCAGTCACTCACATCCCCAGCGACGCCTTATAGAGCGCGATCTGGCTGTCCCGCCCGATTTGGTCGGTGATCTTGTCCCAGGCAGCGGCAATGGCGTCGGCCGTCTCCTGTGCGCCCGCGTACTGACCCGCGAAGCCCTTGGCCAGTTCATCTTCGGCGACCGAGTAGTACTGGAAGATGCCTGGGATGCGGGGCTCGATGGCCGCGTTCGGGTGGTTGTACGAATCCGCGTTCGAGCCAAGGTAGTCCTCGACGAAGGCGCGGTCGTAGCCGGCCTCTTCCCACTCGTCGTACTGGAAGTGCGACTGGCGGTAAGGCTGGAAGCCCGACGGATAGGCCGAGGCCCAGAGCGACAGGTCGCGGCCGCCGAGATGCGCGGCGGCCGACCAGGCGGCTTTCTGCTTCTTGCTGTCGCTGTCGACGGTCGCCATCACGTAGACGCCCCAGCCGATATAGGCCATGTTTGGGGCTTCGTTGCGGGTGTTCTCCCAAGCGCCACTTGCCGCGTTGTAGACGCGGTCGGACGCCGGGTTGATGCCGAAACCGACGACGTCTCCGACCACGCTCGTGTCAGACGTGCGCGCGTTTGAGCCGACGTCGCCCCACCACATCAGCATCGAGCCAGTGCCAGCGAGGAACTGTTGGAAGGCGGTGGTGCCCGGGTCGGCGTTGATCTGGTCGGCGGGGTAGACGCCGGCGTCGATCAGATCCAGCACGTCCTGGATCGCCTGCACCCAGGCGGGGTTGTTGACCATCGGCTTCATGGTGTCCGGCTCGAAAAGCCACGCCGGATTGCCGGGATACTTGGCGTACGCCGCGGCGCGGTTTTCCAGGAAATAGAAGCCGAAGCCGCCCCAACCCTTCAGCGGGTCGAGATAGCCGTGTGCGGGCAGGCCGGTCAGCGGGTCGGTCTGGCCGACGAGGTCCTTGGTGACCTGGTTGATCTCCTGCCAGGTGCCGGGGACGTTTGCGCCGCCGATGCCGCCGTCGCCGAAATAATCCGTGCGGTAGGCAAACGTGTGGCAGTCGCCGTCGATCGACACGCGGTGGGTCTTGCCGTCCCAGGTGCCGACGGGGGCCTGCAGGTAGCCCACGTAGTCGTCCATGTCGATGACGTCCTTGACCCAGCCGGGCATCTCCGACGCCATGCCGCGGCCCAAGACGTCGCCCTCGAACGGCGCGCCCATCTCGATGATGTCGAAATCGACGGTGCCGGTGGCGATCGATTGCTGCAGGCGGGCGTTATAATCGGCCTGGGCAAGGTCGATCCAGTTGATCGTGGCGCCGGTATAGGCCTCCCACGGTTTCAGGAACCCGCGGAACAGGAAGTTGTGCAGGTTCTGGTTGTTGAGGCCCATGAAGGTCAGTTCGACGCCGGCGAACTCGCCTTCGGCCACGACTTCCTTGATCGGCCCGAGGCACATTTCGCCGACCTTCTGCCATTCGGCGTCGCCGGGCGAGCCCTGGCCGACGCCGGGGATCTTGAGGATGGCGGCGCGCAAGGCTTCATGGCCGGCGGCATAGGCCGGGCGCACCGAAGTGCCGGTGAAGACGCCGCCGAGCGCGGCGGTGGCGGCAGTGGCGGATGCGCCTTTCAGCATCGTGCGGCGGTTGATCTTCCCGGACCGCACAATGGCGTCGTAAATGTCTCGTCTCATGATGTCCTCCCTGGGCTTTTCGTGTCCCTATTTGACGGTCGTGCGGAAGGTTCAGATATCATGCCGTGGCGTGATGGCCGCGTGCTCCCCCCGTCTGCCGTGTGGGGGCGAGTATGAGTGATGCTGACGTTGAGTCAACAAAATCAAATGCTAGCGGCTCAGCCGTACCAGGGCAGGCCGAAGGCAGGGTGCAACGCCCAGGCCCACCAGGAGTGGTTCAGGAACTGAGCGACGACGATCAGGACGACGAGTGCGAACCAGATCGCAATGAGGGCGAGGGTACAGACCGCGCGGGCGGTGCGCGCAGGTGTTTGGCCCGCCTCGGCGCGCTTTTGGGCCGCGGCGTAGAGGCGGGCGGACCAGGTGCGGAGCCACCAGTAAGAGGCGAAGACATAAGCGGCGACGGCGAGGCGGGCGGCGTTTTCGACCTGCTGGACGTGCTCGGGCGTGAAGTCGGCGAAGCCGGGGATGATGCCCTCGACGAAGACCGGCAAGCCGCGGGAGGCGAAGAGCGGCAGGGCGAAGAAGACAGTGGTGAAGGCGAAGAGCACGTGGCCCCAGCCGGTGTGGCGGACGGAGCGGCGTACCTCGCGCAATTCGAAAACGGCGAGCCAACGGCTGGTGGCGGCTTGGTGGGCGAGCGCCATCGGCAGGTGGATCATCACGGCGAGGAAGATGGCGATGCCGAAGAAGAACAGGGCGGGGCCGGCGAAGGCCTGTTCGTAGCCCTTGTTGAAGGAATTGTCCCAGCCGGCCCACCAGGCGAGCAACCAGGGGAAGCTGAAAGGCAGCGTGGCGAGGGACAACGAAATCACGGCGGCGGCGCCCTCGCGGATATTGGCGGCGAGGCCGCCGAGCAGGCTGGTGGGCCATCCGGCGCTACGGGGGCCGAGAATCCAGCCGGGGAGCGGCGGGGATTGGCCTCGGCGGCGCAGGGTCGAGACGCGCATGCGGCGCATCAGCCAGCCTAGGGCGAGGATCGCGGTGACGGGGGTCAGGCAGAGCAACGTTCCGAGGATCAGGTCGATCAGGCACCGCAGCGCGCGGGCAAGAATGCCGGCGCGCGGGACGGCGGGGGCTTCACCCGCCGTCACGGCAAACGCTCCGCCCGCACTGAGGGGTCAAGCGGTTTCGAAACGGCTTGAAAGGCGTTTGGAAACGCCTTCCTGGCCGGTGGGTTGGGGTCACCGGAACACCGCGTCTATCGCGCTGCCCTCCGCCGCCTCCGCGCGGACGCCCATGGTGGCGGCGATGGTGGGCGCGATGGCGCTCTGATCGATGGGGCGGTCGAGCACTCGGTCGCGCTCGATCCCTGGGCCGAGGATCAGCGCGAAGGTCTCGTGCGCCGAGCGGCTGTTGAAATGGTGCTGGTAGGGCACGTCCATCAGCGGGTTGGCGTCGCGGCCGCAATCGGGGGTGATCACGAACACGGTGTTGTCGCGGTAGAACGGATCGCCATCGGCGGCGGCGACGATGCGCGAGATCCCTTCGTCGATAATCGCAATCGCCCGGGTGTAGTGGCTGGCATTGCCCCAATGCACGTAATCCGGGTCTTGATAGTTGACCATGATCAGGCGGGGCCGCAGTTCCGCCATCGCCCGCACCGTCAGCGCGGTCAACAGCCGGTCGCCACGCGGATTCTTGAAGCCGCTGTCGCCATAGTCGCGGCGCCAATTGGCCCAGAAAGCTTGGATCGGCGCCGACTGTTCCGGCGCAAATCCGCGGTGATCGGCGGCCATCAACTCAGCACGCTCCTTCTCGACCTGGGCGCGCGTGGCAATGGCGAGTGCCGGGTCAGCGAGTTGCCGGGCGGTGCGATAGAGCTTGAACCGGTGCAGGCTGAGCATCTCGGACCGGTACGAAATGCCGTAATGCGGGTTCATGCCGAAGGTGAAGAACTCTTCCTGCGGGCGGTCCTCGCCGTTGATCAACAGGACCTCATGCGAGGGCACGTCGAAGGCCTCGCGGAAATACTCGAACAGCGTCGGCTCGGTCGGTTCCAGCCGGTCGATGCCGAACCCGGAGCCGACGTCGCGGTAAGCCAGGTAGCGGCCAGTGAGCAGATTCAGCGTACCCTCGGCATGGCTGGTGTCGACGCCGTCGAGTTGTTCGATGCGCATGTCGGGAATCAGCACGCCGCGCTTGGCCAGATTGTTCAAAAGGTTGGGTGCGTAGGTGCCCGAAGGATCGATCGTCTCGGCTCGCCGCACCCCACCGCCGAAACGGATCAGCACGACGTTCGGGCCGCGATAGTCAAGCGCCCGGGCCGGCCGCGCCAGCCCCGCCAGCGCCGACGCGGCAAGGCCCGCATTGAAATGGCGGCGGGTGAACATGGATTGGACCTCCCGAACCAACACGATGTTTATGTGTTTAACATATCGGGCGCCGCAAGTCACACCGCAAACCGGCGGGCCGTAGACAGCGCCAGCCGCCTTCGCTACCAATTCCGACAAAGGGGGGACAATGGCCGAAGTCGCGATCAGGGACCTGCGCAAATCCTATGGCGCGGTGGAGGTGATCCATGGCGTCGATGTGGACATCCATGACGGCGAGTTCGTCGTGCTGGTGGGGCCGTCGGGCTGCGGGAAATCGACCCTGTTGCGGATGATCGCTGGGCTCGAGGGGATTAGCGACGGCACGATCCATATCGGCGAGCGGCTGGTGAACAACCTGGCCCCATCGAAACGCGACATCGCGATGGTGTTCCAGAACTACGCGCTCTATCCGCACAAGACCGTGGCATCGAACATGGCGTTCAGCTTGCGAATGCGGAAGATGGCCAAGGTCGAGATCGAAGAGCGGGTGAAACGCGCGGCGGAGATCCTGGGGTTGACGCCATACTTGAACCGCTACCCCCGGGCGCTCTCAGGAGGGCAGCGGCAGCGGGTGGCGATGGGCCGCGCGATCGTGCGCGACCCGCAGGTGTTTCTGTTCGACGAGCCCTTGTCGAACCTCGACGCCAAGCTGCGCGTGCAGATGCGCGCCGAGATCCGCGAGCTGCACCAGCGGTTGTCGACCACGACCGTCTACGTCACCCACGACCAGATCGAGGCGATGACGATGGCCGACAAGATCGTGGTGATGCAGGAGGGCAATATCGAGCAGATCGGCACGCCGCTGGAGCTCTACGACCGGCCGGCGAACCGGTTCGTCGCGGGCTTCATCGGCTCGCCGTCGATGAACATGCTCGGCGGGACGGTGCGGCGCAACGGCGCATCGGTGGCGGTCGAGGTCGAGGGCGTGACGCTGGAGGCGCCGGACGATCCCGATCTGACCGACGGGCGCACGGTGACCTTCGGCATCCGGCCCGAGCATCTGGAACTGGCCGAGGACGGCCTGCCGGTGACGGTGTCGGTGGTGGAGCCGACCGGGTCCGAGACGCATCTGATCACCAAGTTCGGCGCGCACGAGATCACCGGCGTGTTCCGCGAGCGGCACCATTTCGCGCCGGGGCAGCGGATCCACCTGCATCCGAGGCTCGACAAGATCTATGTGTTCGACGACGCGACGGGGGAATGGCTGGCGTGACCGGGCGCACGATCCTCTGCTTCGGCGACAGCAACACCCACGGCACGATGGCGATGCGCGACCTCACCGACCGGCGGCGGTTTCCGAAGGACCAGCGCTGGCCGCAGGTGATGGCGGCGGCCCTCGGTGACGGCTGGGAGGTGATCGCCGAGGGCCATCCGGGGCGCAACGCGGTGTTCGACGATCCGGTGGAGGGTGAACATAAGAACGGTTTGCGGGTGCTGCCGGCGCTGCTGGAGACGCACCGGCCGATCGACCTCGTGATCGTCATGCTGGGGACCAACGACCTCAAGGCGCGGTTTTCGGTGCCGGCGAGCGACATCGCCATCGGGCTGGAGCGTGTGGTGACGGCGATCGGGGCTTCGGATGCCGGCCCGGACGGTGCCGCGCCGCGGGTCCTGGTGGCCGCGCCGGTGCCGATCGAGGAGACCGGGTTCCTGGCGCCGATGTTCGAAGGCGGCGCGGCGAAGTCGCGGGCGCTGGCGCCGCTTTTGCAGGACATGGCGACGCGGCAGGCTGCGGGCTTCGTCGATCTCGCGGCGGTGGCGGAGGTCGACGCGGTGGACGGCATTCACCTTGGCGCCGCGGCGCAGGCGGCGGTCGGCGCGGCGCTGGCGGGTGCGGTGCGCGCGGCCTTCGCGTGAACCCGACCAGGCGCCGCGAAGGGCCTTGTCACGGCGAAGCCCGGCGCCGTAGGCTGCGGCGCAACACAGAACGGGGGGAGATGACGCGATGCTGAAGGGGATCGATCCGCGGCTCAATGCCGACGTGCTTTATGCGCTGCGCGACATGGGCCACGGCGACGTGCTGATTATCGCCGACACGAATTTCCCGTCGGGCTCGATCGCGCGTCAGACGGTGGTGGGCGGGCTTCTGCGAATGGACAACCTGACTGCCGGGCAGGCGGTGGAGGCAATCCTAACAGTGCTGCCGCTCGACACCTTTGTTGACGACTTCGCCGGGCGGATGGAGATCGTCGGCGAACCCGACACCGTGCCGCCGGTGCAGCAAGAAGTGCAGACCGCCATCGATGCGGCCGAGGGCAAGCCGCGGCCAATGATCAGTGTCGAGCGCTTCGCGTTCTACGACCTCGCGAAACAATCCTATGCGGTGGTCCAGACCGGCGAGCGGCGGTTCTACGGCTGCTTTATGCTCCGAAAAGGCGTCGTTGGGCCCGATGCGTGAGTGAGAGGGCCTGAGCCATGGGCAAGATCGTCATTCTTGGGGTCTTCGTCGCCGATACGGCCTACCGCGCCGACCGGCCGCCGCGGATGGGCGAGACCATCCTGGGCAATTCCTTCGCGCTCGGCCCCGGCGGCAAGGGGTCGAACCAGGCGGTGGCCGCCGCGCGCGCCGGGGGCGACACGCATTTCATCACCAAGCTCGGCCAGGACACCTTCGCGGATATGGCGCTGGACATCTGGGCCTCGTCGGGCGTGGTGCCCGAGATCACCCAGCACGACGACAGCTATACTGGTGCTGCCTATATCTTCGTCGAGGAGGCCTCGGGCGACAACGCGATCATCGTCTGCCCGGGCGTCGCGCGCACCATTTCGCCGGATTACATCGACGGCCGCGCCGCGCTGATCGGCGGCGCCACGGTGTTCATGACCCAGCTGGAACAGCCGATGGAGGCGGCGGTGCGGGCGCTGCAGATCGCCCGCGACGGCGGCGCGCGGACGATCCTGAACCCGGCGCCGGCGGATACGCTGCCCGAGGGCATGCTGGCGCTATGTGACTACGTCACGCCGAACGAATCCGAGACCGAGGGCATCACCGGCCTGCCGGTGACCGACCTCGACGAGGCGCGGGAGGCGGCAGAGCTGCTGCTGGCCAAGGGCGTCGGCGCGGCGATCATCACGCTCGGCGAGAACGGCGCGCTTTACCACGACGCAACGCAATCGGTGCATGTCCCGGCGATGGCGGCGGGCCCGGTGGTGGAGACGACCGGGGCGGGGGACGCTTTCAACGGCGGCTTCGCGACAGCGCTGGCGGCGGGCCGCGACCCGATCGAGGCGGTGCGCTTCGGCTGCGCCACGGCCGGCATCTCGGTCACCCGCCCCGGCACCGCGCCGTCGATGCCGACGCTGCAGGAAATCGAGGCGTTGCTGGCGGAGGGGTAGAGAGCGGCCGACAGTGCGGGGTATGTGGTAGCCTCTGGTTGGCCGCGAGGACGTGTCGCCATTGTCAGGAGCCGTGCCCATCGCCAACCCGCGGGGTGGCGATCCGACGTTTGATCGGATGTGCTTTATGGCTGTCGAATCCGTAGGGCCTCGCGCGGTTCGCGGAGCTCAAACAATCGCCACCCCTCCGGGGCGGGTTGGCGATGGGCACGGCGGGGCTGCGCCCCTTGATTCCGTGCCCCGGGGCATCAAGCCGATGGTCCAACCCAGGCCGCAACCGCGCCCGCCAATTCGCAACCCGCTGAACGAAAACGACCCGCCCCCGGACTAACCCGCAACGCCGCCGTCTCGGCGTGGTGTGGCCTGGCAGGGGCAGCAGGACTCGAACCCGCGACCCTCGGTTTTGGAGACCGATGCTCTACCAACTGAGCTATACCCCTACGGCCGGGGCCAGGGCGTACGCATTCCAGGGTCGGAAATCAAGCCAAATCGCGGCGCGCCGGCTTGCATTTGCCCCGTGCCTCGGCCTTCCTGCATCCCATGACACCCCGCACCGCCGCCGAGTTCGCCGGGGCGCCCTGGCGCAAGGTCCGGCTGGGCCGGCTGAAGGACGCGAACCGCGTGCCGACGATGCTGAGCCGGCCGGAGCGAAAGCTCTACCACTGGCTGACCGCCGACTGGATGCGGGGGCTGGGCGAGGTGGTCGAGCTCGGCACCTATGTCGGCGGCTCCACCGCCTATCTCGCGGCCGGCCACGCGGCCGCCGGGCATCCGGGCATGATCCACGCCTACGACAAGTTCACCTCAAGCGAGGGGCTCAAGGCGCGGCTGCTCTATGCCAACGGCGTGCCGGAATTCGACGGGCCCGACATCCTGCCCACCGCGGGGCGCCTCTTGGCGCCCTGGGCCGACCGGCTGGCGTTACACAAGGGCAATATCGAAGAGTTGGGCTGGAGCGGGGGGCCGATCGAGCTGTTGATCGTCGACGCTTTCAAGAAGGTCGCGCTGATCGACCGAATGACGGCCGATTTCTACCCCGCGCTGATCCCCGGACAATCGCTGCTGGTGCACCAGGACTTCCTGCACTGGACCCAGCCCTGGCTTGTCAGCCAGATGCTGCGCCTCGGTGCGGCGGTCGAGCCCGTCACGATGGCCGAGCCGGACACGATGGCGTTTCTGGTCCGCGCGCCGCTCGACCCCGGCCGGCTGGTGGCGGCGCGGGTGGCGGCATTGAGCGATGCCGACATGCTCGACGACCTCGACCGCGCCCGCGTCTGGCTGGCGGCGTTCGGCCTCGACGGCCGGCTTGACGCCATGGCCCGCGGGTTGCGGCTGAACCCGGGCGCGCGCATCGCCTGGCGGATGACCAACCGCCCCTGGTGACCCACGCGTCCGTGAGGAGGATCGCGCCAGGTCTCTCGCAGGGTTGTATCGGTTGTGATCGGCCCCCGTCCTATCCTCGGTGCCATGGACAAGGAGATCGCCATGGACACCCGCACCTTTGGACGCCGAGCGTTTCTTGGCGGGTCCGCTGTCTCTGCCCTGGCGCTGGCGCAAGCGCGCGCCACGGCGGGCGAGGCAGGCGGGACCGACGAGACGTTCGCCTTTGAGATCACCCGCAGCGACGAAGACTGGCGCGCGATGCTGTCGCGCGACGAATACGTCGTCCTGCGCAAGGGCAGCACCGAGCTGCCGAAATCCAACCCGCTTTGGAACAACACCGCCGAGGGCACCTATTGCTGCCGCGGCTGCGACCTGACCGTGTTCGATTCGGTCTGGAAGGTCGAACTCGACAAGGGCTGGCTGTTCTTCCGTCAATCGGTCGAAAACGCGGTTCTGATGGGCATCGACGGGCAGCCGCCGGACGGGATGGCGCCAGAGGACGAGCGGTACGGCGCCCTGATCGAGGCGCATTGCCGGCGTTGCGGATCGCATCTGGGGCATATCCTAACGGTCGAGGGCAAGACGCTGCATTGCATCAACGGCACCAGCCTGCAATTCCGGCCCACCCTCGCCTGACCCCGGACCAACGCGCGACCCGTCGGGGGCCCGGTCTTCGGACCGGGCCTCTTCTTTTTCCCGCCCCGTGCGTGGGATTTGACCAAGGTCGGGCATGCGGGCGAGCACACGTAATGCTCACACAAAAGTTGCGGCGGCGAAACATGGGGCTCCTGCCCCTGCAGCGCTCGGATGCGCCAGTGCCGAGAGGCGCTCACCACACGTCGGAGTGAGGCCTGCGAAGCCGATTATTTCAATCTTCACAGAGAGTTAAATGCCCGGTGTCATGCCTGTGTCACATTCGCTCACGCCCGGCTCACGGGGCGGCGGGCGCAAGACAACAAAACCGGAAATCCTGTGTGTCAGAACGTGTTTTTACGCCGTGGCTTTCCCTCGCCATGGTCGTGGCGTCGCACCGTCGCGACGTGATCAACTTGATGAAAGGATATCAACCATGACCCGCAAACTGGTTGCTCTTACCACTGCCGCCGCCATTTCGCTCGCCGCTGCCGCGCCGGCCGTTCAGGCGATGGATATGGAGTTCAACATGCTCACCGGCGCCGTCTTCAACGCGCTGAAGTCGCGCGGTATTCCGACAGACAACATCGACACACTGACCCTGTCGGAGATCGCCGTGATCAAGGGCATCCTCGACAGCGACGACTCGGAAGGCAGCAAGACCCAGTCGATCAAGAACATTGTGACGCGCTAAGCCGGGGGACCGCCTCGACTGAAAAGGCCGCTCGGAGGGAGCGGCCTTTTTTCTTTCGGGGGCGGGTTGGCGCCTCGTCGAACCGGTTTTTCTGTCCCCGTTTTCAGGAGTGTGGGCTTTCGGTGGATTTCCTGCGGACATCAACCTTGGGCCCACCCGGCGCGTTTCGCGTTCCGCGAAGCCGCGCCGTTATTCCACGATCGTCGACACCACGCCGGCGCCGACGGTGCGGCCGCCTTCGCGGATGGCGAAC